>NZ_KV806827.1:0-70392 GCF_001811845.1 Corynebacterium sp. HMSC062E11 | reverse complement strand
AAAAGGCCGTGAAAAGCCCAAACCTAGACAAACAGACAAACCAAACCGTGCACCGCACGGACTGGCTATCCAAAAATTACATAAAGAAAAAATCCTTCAACCAACCCCCAACCCGACGGGGATATACAAGGAGGCTGGCCCAGTCAGAAGATTTTAAACAATACGCCCAAACAACTTATGTTATTTACAATGACGCCGCTAAAGGAAAAGCGCCATCCGGCATACACCAACCGTGATACGCATACGGCGTATCACAGCCACAATGAATAAAATCAACCAACACAAAAAGTACATTGGCACACTATTGAGTTCTCAAACATCGTCACCACACAGCCATACGGAACGCCTTTGGCGGTACGCAGTACTGCGAGTACAGAAACTATTTGTTGTCAGGGCCTGTTTTCCTACCGCCTCTCTCCAAGAACCTCAGTTCCTGTGGGGCGCTGTCGGTCGCGCTGACTCACATAAAGTTACACACGGCCTTGAAAAAACACAAATATGCACTTCAATGAAGGTTTTTACCCCTTCTTGAAGTGCACAAAGACAACCTTTTAACGCAGACATTGGATGGCGCTCAGCGTGCCCCAAACCAGCCCATGAGGCCCGGGCTAAACACGTTGGTCTTTTTTGCCATCCGGGGATACGCGGCAACCCACACGACGTAGATGATTGCCATCCCTGTGAGCGTCCACCCCATCGCAACGCTGGGATTGATAAGCCACGCTATGAACAGTACGGCGATTGCTCCCGCTAGCGCAGTTGTGTAAAGCCACGTCAGTTTGTCGGTAATGGCGAAAGCTAAAAGTAGTGACGTTGTAGCAAGACACACGATGGTGAACCCGGCTGGATTGCCGGTCCACATCATCGCTACCAGATCGGCCACGAGCGATAGGACCACGGGGATTGCCGTGCACAGCACAGTGGTCTTGGCCCAAGCACCGCGCGGCAGCCCAAAGGCCACTGCATCTTTGAGTGAGCTGCGGATTGAATCAGCAACTAGCGGCAGGACAATCAACGTAACAATGACACCTACGATGCCCACGCCGGTATCCCACAGCTTGCTCACCACGATGTTTATCGCAGTTGCGATGGCTATACCGAATGCAGCCCACATCCACGCGCGAGCTTGAGGGCGCAACACAATCTGGGAGACCGGGGACGCTGAGAACCAGCCCGTCGAAGAATCACCATCGCTGCCTACGATGAGGGAGCTCGCGGTCAGTCGTGATGGCTCAAAGCGTTTCGTCATGCACACCACCCACATGAGCACCGGGGCGATGAGGACCCACCATGGAAACGCGAAGGGTGCGCTAACCAGAATGAGAAAGAGCGTCAGGGAAGCATTGATGCGCCGGTGCCCATTCCACACCTGGGTGCTCAACCCAAAGGTCAGATAGCGCGTGAAGTCAGGCTGCGAAAGGTAAACCATAAGGACCATAAAGAGTGAGTAGCCAATGGCCCACCCTTGCCCACGGCCCATTCCCAGCACCGGAAGGATGACAATCCACAAGGCGTAGAAGAAGCTGTTCCAGCTCAGCGCCATATGCCTATAGAGCTTCATCATGCCTCCCCTAATGCCAGAACTGCCTGCTCAAGGGATACCTCGGTGGCACGCAGCCCCATTTCTTGGGCCATGTCGAAGACGTTGGCGGTGTGGTTGGGGCGAGCGTCGACAAGCGCGCGGTCTGCTACGGCTGAGGTTTCGCGCTCAAGCACTGGGAGCTGCAGGCGCCCCAGCGCGCGATCGAGGGTTTCGGCAGAGCCAGTGAGCTGGACGACGCCCTCAATGAACTCATCGATGGGACCGGACAGCGGGTTCTCCCCCATCAGCGCCACGGTATCGAGCAAACCAGACAGCTCGTTGAGGTGATGGGTGGAGACGATAATGGTGCGGCCGTGCTCTTCACGCAAGACGTCGTAGAATACCTCCCGCTTGGCGGCGTCGAGGCCGAGATAGGGTTCGTCGAGAAGCATGTATGGCACCCCCGAGGCCACCGCAACAATGAAGCTCGCTGCGGACTTCTGCCCGCGGGAAAGGCCCGAGTAATTCTTCATTGGAAGCTCGAAGCGCTCGACCAGCTCCTCAGCGCGCGCTGTGCTCCACGTGGGCCAGCGCAGGCTTGCCACGGTGAAGATCTTCTTCACGTTCCAACCTTCAGGCAGTGGGTTATCTATGCCCATGAGGACAACCTTGTTGAGGACTTTTTCATTGTCGTAGGGCTTGTCGCCGTCGACTTTGATGCCGGAGCCGCCGAGCTGGCCAGCAATCTTGCGCAGCAAGGTGGTCTTGCCAATGCCGTTGGGGCCGACGAGGCCGTGCGTGAGGCCGTCGTCGAAGGTGAAGTGCGGGGTAGAAATCATGAGTAGAGTCCTCGACTTTCTGCGACAAGGTCGATGAGGTCATGGAGTTGCTGGCGGGTGTAGCCCAGGTGCACGGCTTCGTCGATGAGCGGTGCGGCGTATTCAGCCGCAAAGTCTTGGCGACGCCGCGCCCGGATAAGGTCTGCGGCACCAGAGGTGACGAACATGCCGATACCTCGGCGTTTTTCGAGGATTCCGAGATCCACGAGGAGGGTCAGGCCCTTGCGGGCAGTGGCGGGGTTGATGCTGTGGAAAGCGGCGAGCTCATTCGTGGACGGTGCCTGGGCGCCCTCGGCGAGAGTGCCCTCAATGATGGCGTCCTCGATGAGTACCGCTATCTGACGAAAGAGTGGCTGCGCGGAGTTATCCATGCAGTCTCCCTAGTTGGTTGGTTACTCATGTAACTAACCATATAACCTGCCCTGCAACCTCCGCAAGACTTGCGGCAAACACGTTTATTACCTGGGAATTTCCCCAAGGTTATCGACGTTTTGTGACTAATGGGGCACACTGGATGACACCAGCCTTAAGCTGGAGACCTCACGAAAGTGATCATAGAAAAATTAGTTAGAAACGATAGAACGGAATTTAGGAGCCATGCTTGAACGAACACTTGTCTTCGTTGACACGTCATACCTACTGGCCAGCTTTTATAACTCTTGGGAGACGGGGGCCCGCGCCCAGCTAGAGATTGATTTACCCGAAGTAGTCAGCTCCCTCGGTTCCATGATTGAGAACCAAGTAGGCAACCCCATCCACCGCCAATACTGGTACGACGGAATCCCCGATACCGGCCCCCACCGTTACCAGCGAGCGCTGCGGGTCTGCGATGGCGTCCAATTGCGCACCGGTCAACTCATCGAATGGGGCGAACGGCGAACCCAGAAAGCCGTGGACACCCGCCTCGTCGCCGATATGATCGTTTCCGCCATGAAGGGCCAAGTCACGGATTTCGTCTTGGTCTCCGGCGACGCAGACATGATTCCCGGGGTCCAGGAAGCCGTGAACAACGGTGTGCGCGTGCACCTTTATGGCTTCGGTTGGGACTCCATGTCTTCAGCTCTGCGCCATGCCTGCGACTCCACCACGATCCTCGATCCGCGGGAGGACTTCGCCGACGCGATGGAGCTCGAGGTCCTTGAAGGCCCGCTGCCGCCGACCATCCGCGAGCCCCAGAGCACCGGAGAAGGAAGCGAAGACGCTAGCGATTCCGCCACCGAGGACGCCCCAGAGTGCGACGAACCTACCGAAGCACAAGCTGCCTTCCCCTCTGCGCCAAAGCCTGGGCCGGCAACACCTTCCGCCGCGGCGCAAGACGTGGCTGCCACCGCCTCGCACCCAGACTCGGCAGCACCGAGCGCCCCCGCCGACGAAGAGGAGCCCGCCCCCTGCGGCGAACAAGCCACAAAGCCCAGCGCCGCGGATCAGAAGCCCGCGGACGCAGAAGAGGAAACGGGCTCCGAAGCCCCGAAGCCTGCCCCCAAACCGGCCGCGCCCAAGCCGTCGATGATGGCGCCGCGCCGCAAGCTGCGCTCGAAGTATGTTCCCCTCCCCGAGGAAGTGTGGAGCTCCGCCGGCTTCCAGTCCCCCTTTGACGTGGGGCAGCAATATGCCTCGTGGTGGTTCGACAACGCCGCGAGCGCCGATCAGCGCGACCAAGCCCATCTCCTTTCCGGCGGCGGTCTGCCGCCGGAGATCGACCGTCCGCTGCTACAGTTCGCCTGCGAGACTCTGCACGAGTACACGCTCACCGAAACCCAGCGCGTGAACCTCCGCGATGGCTTCCACTCCGGCATCCGCGGCGTGCTTATCAATATCCGCCGCCAGGGCAGCTAGACCGTCGAGGCGCACAGGGACCTTAATAAAGGGACCTTCTGGAGCGCGGGGTGGTGAAATCCCCTGGCCGCAGAATGCGGCCTGCTCCAGAAGGCCCCTTTTCGCGCTGGCTACTACTTATCCTCAGCGTCCTTGGCTTCGGCGCCGGCCTCGAGCTCCTCTATGGTCTTGGAGGATGAGCCTTCCAGCTCCTTGTTCTTGGCCATCTCAGCGCGGATCTCATCCAAGCGGGACATAGCGGCCATATCGTGTCCCGCCGCCGAAATCTCCTGAATCCGGCTACCACCAGCTGCCTGGTGCAGCTCCTGGGCGCCGAGCGCATCAGCGTAGCGCTTCTCAATCTTGGCGCGTACCGAATCCATCGTAGGCGTCGAGTCATCCGGCTTGAGCTCATTCATGGAGTCCAGAGCCTCAGCGTTCTTCTCCTGCATCGCCGCCTGATCGGCTTGGGACAGCAACTGGTCCACCTGCGCGAGCTGCTCCTTCAGTCGGGCCTCCGACTGCTGTTGCTGGGCCTTTGCCTGCTCCGCCGCTTGCGCGGCAGCCTCGTGCTGGGACTTCAGATTCGCCAGCTCATTTTCTACGGCGACCAGCTGGCTCGCCACAACCTCCGCTGCCTGGTTGTACTCGGCGGCCTTCTGCGGATCCTCGGAAGCGTCCGCCAACTCCAAGGCCCGGCGCGTCTGATCCTGGTAGTCCTTCTGAGTTTTCACTAGGCGGTTGAGCTGCATTTCCAGCTGGGTTTTGCGGCCGATAATCTCCGCTGCGTGCTCGGAAATCTGGCGGTGCTGTTCCTTTGCACCTTCCACGGCCTGCTGGATTTGAACCTTGGGATCAGCGTTCTCATCGATCTTCTGATCGAAAGAAGCCATCACATACTTCCAACCTTTGCTGAATGGGTTTGCCATTGCGCTCACTCCTTAGTGGTTCCTGCAGCAGTAATCAATGCAGCGCTCGTTAGTGCTTTATATGTAAAGACGCTTTCCTGCGAGTGTAGCGATACTCACAGGAAAGCGCGCACAGCGGTCTATCTCGACCGCCTTATAGACGAACTATCCGGAATTATTAGGCCTGCTGGCTCTCCACCTGGGCGCGGACCTCATCCATATCGAGAGCCTTGACCTGGCTAATGAGATCTTCCAGGGCTGCCGGCGGCAATGCACCCGACTCGCGGAAAACCAAGATGCCGTCACGGAAAACCATCAACGTCGGGATGGAGTTAATTTGCAGCTTCGCAGCCAGCTCCTCGTTTGCCTCGGTATCCAACTTGGCAAAGGTGGCATCAGGGTGCTCCTCGGATGCCTTCTCAAAGACCGGGCCGAAGCGCTTGCACGGACCGCACCATTCCGCCCAGGCATCCACGAGGGTGATGCCATCGCCGGAGATGGTCTCCTGGAACGTCTCTTCAGTGATGTCAATCGTTGCCATGTCTCTTCCTATCTGTTTCGGGGAACTTTGTAGGTTCTTTCAACTCTCAACGGTACACAAGGCTCAATTATTCCTTGCACCTATACCCCTAGGGGGTATACGCTCAACGGTGTATCTACCCACTACTTAAGGAGTCTGATCACGACCATGAGCACCACCACCTACACCGTTAACGGCATGACCTGCGGCCACTGCGAACTCTCCGTGAAGGAAGAGATCTCGGAGATCAAGGGCGTCACCGACGTCACCGCTGACCACACCACCGGCGCCGTCACCGTGACTGGTGAGGGCTTTAGCGATGACCAGGTCGCCGCCGCCATCACCGAAGCCGGCTACGAGTTGGCCTAAGCATCATGACCACCAGCCTCACTCTCGGTATCACCGGGATGACCTGCACCTCCTGCTCATCCCGGGTGGAACGCAAGCTCAACAAGCTCGACAACGTCGAAGCCACGGTCAACTTCGCCACGGAATCTGCCTCCGTAAGCTATGACCCAGCGACGACGACCCCCGCCGATCTCATCGACGTCGTCGAAGGCGCGGGCTACGGGGCTTTTGCGGTGGACGATGAGGGGGAGGCGTCGGCAAGCACGGCGGACACCGCCCGCGAGGGTGAGGCTTCCGACATCCTGCAGCGCACGCTCGTCTCTGCGACGCTCTCGCTGCCCGTGATGCTCCTCTCCATGGTCCCGGCCCTCCAATTCCAGAACTGGCAATGGGCCTGCCTGGTACTCACAACGCTCGTCTACGTCATCGGAGGCGCGCCCTTCCACCGCGCCACGTGGGCCAACCTGAAGCACGGCGCCGCCACGATGGACACGCTCATCACGCTGGGCACCACCGCCGCCTTTGGCTGGTCGCTCTACGCGCTCTTCTTCGGCAACGCCGGCATGCCCGGCATGACCATGCATATGACGCTGCGTTCCAATGACGCGCAGATGGACCACATTTACCTCGAATCAGTGGGGATGGTCATTACGTTCCTGCTGCTTGGGCGCTGGTTTGAGCTCAAGGCTAAAGGGCGCTCTTCCGAGGCGCTCACCACGCTGCTGACTATGGGGGCTAAAGAAGCCACCGTGCTTCGCGACGGCACCGAAACCCGTATTCCTGCCAGTGATCTCCATGTAGACGATGTTTTTGTGGTTCGCCCCGGTGAGAAGATCGCCACCGATGGCGTGGTCTTCACCGGCCATTCAGCCGTGGACGAATCCCTGCTCACCGGCGAATCGTTACCGGTTGAGGTTTCACCCGGCAGCACGGTGACGGGCGCAACCATCAACGCCTCCGGGCGGCTTGAGGTGCGCGCCACTCGCGTCGGCGCCGACACCGTCCTTGCCCAGATGGGCGCGCTCGTCACCGCAGCCCAGACCTCGAAGGCCCCGGTGCAGCGCCTCGCCGACCGAATCGCCGCTGTCTTCGTTCCCATCGTCATCGGCATCGCTATCCTCGCGCTCGTGGCTCACCTGTGGGTCGGCGGAGTTGCCCCGGCCTTCGTGGCCGCCGTCTCCGTCCTCATCATTGCGTGCCCTTGCGCCATGGGCTTGGCGACGCCCACCGCAATCCTCGTGGGCACCGGGCGCGGCGCCGAACTGGGAATCCTCATCAAGGGCCCGGAGATTTTGGAATCGACCCGCCAGATCGACACCATCGTTCTAGATAAGACGGGCACCATCACCGAAGGCCAGATGTCAGTAGCGGCGGTTCAGGCCACTGCGGGGCACTCAGAGCAGAAGGTTCTCCGTCTTGCTGCCGCCGCGGAGCAGGGCTCCGAGCACCCCATCGCGCGGGCCATCCGCGCGGCTTACGACGGCGACATCCCTGCAGCCGAGGACTACCGCGAGCTGCCAGGCCAAGGGATCGAAGCGACCGTCGACGGCGCGCGCGTGCGGGTGGGACGCCCACCCGCGGGCTACGACGGCACTGGGACGCAGGTCGGCGTCTACGTGGCGGATGACGTGGTGGGAACCATCGAGCTACAGGACCGCGTTAAGGAGTCCGCAGCCGCCGCCATCTCCGCCCTCCAGGATCTCGGCCTCACACCCCATCTGCTCACGGGCGACAACGCAGGTGCAGCACACGCAGTGGCGCGAGCCGTTGGCATTGATGAAGCCAACGTGACAGCAGAGGTGATGCCCTCTGACAAGGTGGACGCTGTAGCCCAGCTTCAGCAGCAAGGAAAGACCGTGGCCATGGTGGGCGATGGCGTGAACGACGCCGCGGCACTCGCACAGGCGGACCTCGGCATCGCGATGGGTGCTGGGGCCGATGTCGCCATCGAGGCCTCCGATATCACGGTAATGAATAACGACCTACGTTCCGTCGCCGATGCCGTACGCCTGGCGCGGGCCACCCTGCGCATCATCAAGGGCAACCTATTTTGGGCCTTCGCCTATAATATTATTCTTCTACCTGTTGCCGCTTTTGGCCTGCTCAACCCCCTTTTCGCGGGTATAGCCATGGCGTTGAGTTCGGTTTTTGTTGTCAGTAATTCTTTGCGCCTGAAAAGCTTTCACTCCGCAGAGTATGCTTAGCCTGCATGAATCGTCTTGATCATCGCTCTATCTCTCGCACGGAGAGGCTCGACCGCCTTCCCGTCACCGGCAAACACAAACGTCTTCTCTTCGGCTCCGGCATTGGCTGGGCGCTCGACGCCATGGACGTGGGCCTCATCTCCTTCATCATGGCCGCTCTGGCCGTGCACTGGGGAATCACGCCGACCCAATCCTCGTGGCTGGCGTCCGTGGGCTTCATCGGCATGGCCTTGGGCGCTACCTTCGGCGGCCTCTTGGCCGATAAGTTTGGCCGCCGCCACGTCTTTGCCTTGACCCTGTTGGTCTATGGCCTCGCCACGGGTGCCTCCGCCCTGGCGACGGGCCTCACGCTTCTCATCGTCCTGCGCTTCTTCATCGGTCTCGGCCTGGGCGCCGAACTGCCGGTGGCCTCCACGTTGATTTCCGAGTTCGCCCCACTCAAGGTCCGCGGGCGCATGGTGGTCTTGCTGGAGGCCTTCTGGGCGGTGGGCTGGATCCTGGCCGCGGTAGTTGGAACGTTTGTTGTGGGGGCGTCGGAAAGCGGCTGGCGCTGGGCGCTCGCGCTCGGCATGGTCCCCGCCCTTTATGCACTTTTCGTACGCCTCCACCTGCCGGAATCGGTGCGCTTCCTAGAGTCGAAAGGCCGCCACGAGGAGGCAGAGGAGATCGTCGCCTCCTTTGAGGCAGAGGTGGACTCGACGGACATCGACCGCACGACCCCGGCACCGACCTACTCCGAGGAAGACGTCACCGCCGCCAGCATCTGGTCGCCGTCCCTGCGCGGGCGCACTCTCGCGTTGTGGACCATCTGGTTCTGCGTCAACCTGTCCTACTATGGCGCCTTCATCTGGATTCCTTCGCTGCTGGTCGCCGACGGATTCTCCCTGGTGAAGTCCTTCAGCTTCACGCTCATTATCACCCTGGCCCAGCTGCCCGGCTACGCCGCCGCGGCCTGGCTCATCGAAGTATGGGGGCGCCGCACCACGCTGGCTGCCTTCCTCGTGGGCTCCGCGCTTTCCGCAGGTCTCTATGGCTTTGCCAGCACTGAGGCCACGATCATCCTGGCCGGTTGTTTGCTGTCCTTCTTCAACTTGGGCGCGTGGGGTGCTTTGTACGCCATCGGTCCCGAGCTCTATCCCACCGCGCTGCGCGGGCGCGGTACGGGTGCTGCCGCCGGCTTCGGCAGGCTCGCATCCATCCTGGCGCCGCTCATCGTTCCGCCGCTCATCGCGGTGGCAGGAACGGGCTGGCTCTTCGTCCTCTTCGCGGCCGCCTTCGGCACCGCTGCTGTCGCGGCGCTGACCCTGCCAGAATTCAAGGGTAAGACCCTTGCTCAATAGGGTCGCCCTTGGCGCGTGGGTCGCGGTCATGGTTGCGCTGACTACGCTGAAGTCCTTCTTTCAGATTGGCTACCTCTGGAAGCCGGAGAACCAGCGTGTCCGCGATCTGCGCTTGGTGCCGCTCGATGAATTTTCCGGTGGCACGTGGTTTGGCCCGCTCTTTGAGTACGCGGGCAATACCGCTTTCTTCATTCCCTTCGGAATGCTCGTCTTCAGCATGTGCCGTTCACTCAAGGCCACGGCCGCGTGGGGCTTCGCGCTGAGCCTGGCGCTGGAGACAGCACAGTACGCCTTCGCCCTGGGACGCACCGATATCGATGACCTCATCTTCAATACGCTCGGCGCGCTGATCGGCGCGGCATTCGCCCGGCTGTGTGGCGAACGCTTCTTCCCCGTGTGGCGGTGGCTCGCACTCGCCGCAGCAGCCGTCTTCCTAGTCTTAGTCATTCTCGGCCCACGGTTGGGTGACCCCAACGCCGTGGTGGACCTGTGATTTAACCGTGCGCCATGTTGACGAACTTGGAGTAGTGCAGCTGGTGCGCCACCTTCACCGTGTCGATCGGGCCGCCACGGTGCTTGGCCAAGATGATGTCCGCCTCACCGGCGCGGGGATCATCGCGGTCCTGTGAGTCCGGGCGATACAGGAGCATAACCATGTCGGCGTCCTGCTCGAGCGAGCCGGATTCACGCAGATCCGCCAGCTGTGGCTTCTTATCGGTACGGGACTCTGGGCCACGGTTTAGCTGGGAAATCGCGATGAGCGGGACCTCGAGCTCCTTGGCCAGCAGCTTGAGCTGGCGCGAAAACTCTGAGACCTCTTGCTGGCGGGATTCCACCTTCTTGCCTGAGGACATCAACTGCATGTAGTCCAGCACGATGAGATCAAGACCGTGCTGCTGTTTGAGACGGCGGGCTTTCGAACGAATCTCCATCATGGTGAGGTTCGGGGAATCATCGATGAACAGGGGCGCATCCTGGATGCGGTTGAGGGTGTCATCGATCTTTGCCCAGTCCTCAGTCGATACGCGCCCGCCGCGCATATCCGACAGCTTCACTTCCGCCTCCGCAGACAGCAAGCGCATGACGATCTCTGAGGCGGACATCTCCAAGGAGAACACCACGGAAGTCTTGTTGTGCTGCAGAGATGCCGAGCGCATGAAGTCCATGGCGAGCGTTGACTTGCCCACGCCGGGGCGGGCGGCGACGATAATCATCTGGCCGGCGCGCAAGCCATTGGTCAGGTTATCCAAGTCGATGAACCCGGTGGGCACGCCCGATTCCACACCGTTTTGCTGCAGGGCGGCGAGTTCGTCGATAGTGGGATCGATAAGATCGCTCAGTGCCCGGTAGTCCTCGGTGGTCTTCTTCTGTGCCACCGCGAAGACTTCCTGCTGGGCGCGGTCCAGAACCGATTCGATCTCCATGTCCTCGGAACCTTGGAAGCCGAGCTGGACAACTCTGGTTCCGGCGTCGACCAGCTTGCGCAGCACCGCCTTTTCCGCCACGATCTCCGCGTAGTAGCGAGCGTTGGCGGCAGTCGGCACCGTGGCCAGCAGGGTGTGCAGATAGGGCGCGCCGCCGACCCGCTCGAGGTTGTTGTAGCGATCGAGCCGAGCTGCCACGATCACCGCATCAATATCGGTGCCCGCGGCATAGAGGTCAATCATGGCCTGATAGATGAGCGTGTGCGCGGGGTAGTAAAAATCCTCCGGCTCTAGCTCTTCAATGACCTCCATCACCGTGTTCGGGCTCAAGAGCATAGCGCCAAGAACGCCCTGCTCCGCTTCCCGGTCCGCGGGTGGCTGGCGGAATTCGCCGTAACGCTTCGGCTCCTCCTGACGGTAGGAGCGGCGGGGTTCCTCCTCTACCGGTTCAGGCGGCGGTGGAACCTGATCGTCATCAAAACTGGCATTAGTCATTGTCCATCAATCCCACCGTTCATCGATCCCACCCTGACCGCCCCTGAAAATCTCAGCTTCTATCCGCGCCGGACGGCCAGGCTTTAAGGCAGTGCCAAGCGGCAACCGCGCGTAGTACACAACAGTGTAGCCGAGGCAATGGACACTGCCCCTTGGGCATAACTCCCACAGTTATCCACAGATCCCTGTGGAATTACCAGCTCAGCGGACGAAAACTCCGCAAAGCACGAGGTCAGTCCTGTGGATAACTCTGCAAGCTTGTGACCAGCACAGATAATTACCGCAGGTCAGAGCCTGTTTTTCGAGGTGTGAATATACGCACAAAACCCGTGAAAAAGTAGGGTCTTCAACCCGAAATAGGCGCTACCTGCGGGTTAACAAAAGGCGGCGTGAGTAAACTCACTGTAAACTGCACACAGGTTTATCCACAGGTTCCGCGAGTTATCCACATGCCCTGCTTGGGGACGATCCGCCATCCCACATGCCTAGAAAACGGCTCAAGGCCGTGCACCTTCCACCACCTCACATAGTGGGAGGAGCACGGCCTTAAACCTTGCTGTTGTCTGTGGGTCACTTACCTGCGTACCATCCCGCGCCTCACACGCGGCTGGACGGAGGGTGACCGTCGTGCGCCTTAGTTCTTAGGCAGCGACGACCGAGAAGTTCACCTTGCCGATAACGTCAGCGTGCAGCTTCAGCTCGACTTGGTAGTTGCCGGTCTTCTTGACCAGGCCCTTGGGAAGCACAACGATGCGCTTGTCCAGCTTCGGGCCGCCAGCGGCGGCAACGGCCTTCACGATGTCCTCTGCGGACACGGAGCCAAAGAGCTTGCCGGACTCGGAGGTCTTCACGGGGACGTTGACGTCCTTGAGCTCCTCCAGCTGGGTACGGATCTCGCGTGCATGGTCCAGGTCGCGGATTGCGCGAGCTTCCTGGGCGCGCTTGATGCCCTCGATCTGCTTCTCAGCACCGCGGGTGGCAACGATTGCCAGGCCGCGCGGAAGCAGGTAGTTACGTCCGTAGCCGTCCTTAACCTCTACAATTTCGCCGGGGGCGCCGAGGTTCTCAACGGCAGCGGTGAGGATCAGCTTCATGATCCCTGCCTTTCAATTGAGTTAAATGAATACTTGCGTGACAGTCTTAGAACGGGGGTTCTGCATCCGCACCACCGAAGCTTCCCGCTTGGGGTGCCGAATTCCACGGATCGTTGCTCGGAGCCGACTGCTGGGACTGCTGCGGGGCAGAAGACTGGGACTGGTTTCCAGAGAAACCACCCTGGTTTCCGGAGAAACCGCCTTGGTTGCCGCCGCCGTAGTTAGCGCCACCCTGCTGCTGGCCGCCGCCATAGTTTCCGCCACCGTTACCGGACTTGCGGTTTACCTGAGCGGTTGCATAACGCAGGGACGGGCCGACCTCATCGACCTCGATCTCAAAGACAGTACGGTTCTCGCCCTCACGAGTCTGGTAAGAGCGCTGACGCAAACGGCCAGTAACAATAACGCGCATGCCCTTGGTCAGGGTCTCCGCAACGTTTTCTGCGGCTTGGCGCCACACGTTGCAGGTGAGGAACATGGCCTCGCCATCCTCCCACTGGGAAGTCTGCTGATTATAGCGACGCGGGGTGGAGGCAACACGGAAATTTGCCACTGCGGCACCCGCCGGGGTGAAGCGCAGTTCCGGGTCGGCGACAATGTTGCCAACGACCGTGATATTGGTATCTCCCTGAGCCATGTCTTTACTCCTTAATATCGGTTACGTGGATTGCTCGAAACCCAGTATCCGCTATTTGCTGTCGGTGCGCAGAACCTTGGTACGCAGAATGGAGTCGTTCAGGTTCAGACGGCGATCGAGCTCGAGAACGGAGTGGGATTCGCACTCCAGATCCACGACTGCGTAGATGCCCTCTTCCTTCTTGTTGATCGGGTATGCAAGACGGCGCTTGCCCCACACGTCAACCTTTTCGACTTTGCCGCCATCCTTGCGGATTGCTTCGAGGAACTTGTCTAGGGACGGGGTTACGGTGCGCTCATCCTGATTGGGATCCAGAATGATCATGACTTCGTAGTGACGCACGGACCTCATCACCTCCTATGGTCTAGTAATTGGTATCGGCCATATCACCTTTGCGGATATGGCAGGAGGGTCTGTTGCGTCAAGCAACCCTCACACAGTACCGCACTGACCGGCGGAAAAGGAAATCCCTTGTCTCCTCGGCCGCCCCCCTAGTGAGTCGCCGCGACAAAGATTGCCGAACTCGCCGGTATCACCGTGAGGAAAAGCAGAGCCAGCAACCCCAGCATGATGGGCCAGGTTCGGTCTTCAGAACGCTGAAACAGGTAATAGGCGCCCAATACGCACAAGAAACCTATCGTGATGGAGATGATGCCCACGATTGTTATGGTCATCGCGCAAAGTCCCCCGCCAGTGGATCCCTGCCCCCGTGCGCGGCACGGACCTTGTCTTCCGACTTGCCCCACATCTGACGGATGATGAGCACGCCGATGGCGATGATGAAACCATCCCGGGTGATCACCGCGATGTCCAGCATCTCGTGCGGCAGGCCCTTGTTCTCCGAGCCGAGCATGTGCCAGGTGAGGATGGGCCAGAGGAGGGCGTCGGCAAGCGCCCAGCTAAAGATGAGGCGCCACCGTGGCAGCGCCAAGAGCGCCGGGACAATGAGCCACAGCGAGTATTGCGGCGACCACACCTTATTGAAGATAAGGAAGGCCATGATGATGAGGTAGATCATCTCAGCCACCCGCGGCGCACGCGGGGTTTTAAGCCCCATGATGGCGATTGCCGCGCAGCACGCCAGGAAGGCCACGAGGGAGAAGGTATTAACGAATTCGTTTTCAAGGTCGACTCCCCCAATTCGGCTCAGGAGCGCATAGATCGTGGTCCAATCCAACCCACGCTCTTGGTTGAGCCGGAAGAATTCGCGCCAAGCTTCGGGGTAGGCCACCGCCACGGGAAGGTTCACCACGAGCCACGTCACAATGGTTGCCACGAACATCTTGATGAAAGGTGCCCAGCGCTTGTTGCGGATGGCCAGCACCAGAAAGGCACCCAGAATAAACAGGGGCCACAGCTTAAAGGCCGTGCCAAGCCCAATGAGAATGCCGGCGAGCCAGTTCTTGCCCTTGGTCACCGCAAGCAGAGCGCCGACCATGAACGCCACCGACGGGATGTCCCAATTGGTAAAGGCATGCATGACCACGAGGGGGCTAGCTGCCATGAGGACGGTGTCCCACGCCCGGTTACCCGTGAGCTGGAAAACCATAACCACGGTGCCTACCCACACGAGGGACATGATGAGCGCGGTCAACCCGAAGTACCAACTGACATCGGCAATCCCAATCCACTCGACGGCCGGGTAGGTGGTGCGCGCCAGCCAAGCGACGGCGCCCTGGAACATACCCGCCAATACGGGGTACTCCATGTAGCGCGTGATATCCCCCTCAACCCAGGAATAGGCGTAGGGGAAGCCCGGCTGGTCTAGTCCACGGCCCCCATAGAGCGGGATGATGTCGTTGTAACAGAAGGACGCGTACTGGCGGTTGCCAGCCCAGTTCAGGCTGATGAGGCCATCCTCACCCCGGGTGCTAACCGCACAGTTGGCCTTACTCAAGAACCCAAACGCCAGGAATGTCCACGCCAGCGTGATGATCACTCGCAGTGGAGTCCACCACCCGGAGTGGGCCGAGCGAGCAAAACGCCCCGTCGACCCGCCCAGGGCGTCGACGGCGCCGCGGGCCATCGACTCAGAAGAGAGAGGGACTAGCTGAGAAGTCATGTGTTGGCTCACCAGGGATCAGTCTCCTATTGGCCAAGTAGTTGGTCGAGGCCATCTCCATTGAGAATCTCATCCAGCGAGGGGACCTCAGGGTCGGCGGGCTGAGCCGGTTGCTCAGGCTGGGCCGGCTGCGCCGGGGCATCACCATGCCCCTCCTCATGGTGTTGGCCTTCCTCTGGTTTTGCCTCGCCCTCGCCCTCAGCGGCTTCGCCCTCCGGGCTTGCCGGGGTCTGGTCCCACGTCGTGGTCTGGCTCGGGTCATAGACATAGCCCGAACCCCAGCTGCCGACGCCGTAGTTGATCGGATAGGCCTGCGGGAAGGTCTGCTGCTC
The DNA here is from genome assembly GCF_001811845.1 of Corynebacterium sp. HMSC062E11. Lineage (NCBI taxonomy): Bacteria > Bacillati > Actinomycetota > Actinomycetes > Mycobacteriales > Corynebacteriaceae > Corynebacterium > Corynebacterium sp. HMSC062E11. Next base: position 54,852 of record NZ_KV806827.1, on the reverse strand, counting down.
AGCATTAGCCAGAGAGGTGTCCAAGATGGACTTCCAGATCTTCGTCGGCGAGTTGGAGCCGTACATGATGCCGCCCCACTGATTAAAGATTGCGGAGGTGTTGTCGGCCGTGCCTACCCACACTGCTGTAGCCAGCTGCGGCGTGGAACCGACCATCCACGCATCCTTGTTCTGGCCCGTATCGCCCAGCTGCGTCGTACCAGTCTTGGAGGCAGACGGGCGTCCGCCAGCTAGCGCACCATTGGACCATGCGGCAATTGGCTGCATCGCGGAGATCACGTTGTTGGCCACGTTGGCGGAGACACGGCGCTCACCGCCGTCGGTCGGGTTCTCATAAAGAACCTCGCCGTTCGCGTTTTCAACCTTCTGCACGAAGTGCGGTTGGTGCCACACACCCTGGTTGGTCAAGGTAGCCATTGCCGTCGCCATGTCGAGCGGGCGCGATTGGTACTGACCCAGCACGATGCCTTCGTACGGCGCACCGCCGTTCTCTGTCAGGGTCTTTTCAATCCCCGGCAGGCTGCGCGCAACGCCCAATGCGTGCGCCATGTCTGCGGTGTCCTGCATCTTGTTTTCCAGGTCGTCCTGGAGGCGCAAGAAGGAGGTGTTATAGGAATTCTTCAGCGCCTCGGCGATGCTGCAGCTGCCACATCCGCCGCCCACGTTGGTCACGATCTGCGATCCGGGCAGCTGGTAGGGCGCCGAGGAGTAATAGGTATTGAGATCGATGCCCTGCTGGAGGGCTGCTGCCAACGCCATGATCTTGAAGACCGAACCGGTCTGCAGCGGGGAGTTGGCGTAATCCCAACCATTGGCATCATCCCCGCCGAAGTAACCGCGCACTGCACCCGTAGCTGGGTCGATGGTCACGGCTGCAGCACGGGCGTCCTCCTGCAGCACCGCAAGCTGCTCGTGGGCCGCGTCTGTCGACGCGTTTTGCACAGTCATGTCAATGGTGGTGGTCACCTTGAGGCCACCAGTGGCCAGCTGATCCTCAGTGATGCCCACACGGGACAGCTCATCGATGACCTGGTTCTTGATGTGGCCGTAAGCGCCGGGCGCCTCGGTGTAGGCGGAGTATTCGCTTGGATCACGGGTCTCCGGGAAAGCCATCTGGGAACGCTCAGCCGCATCCAGATCGCCCATCTCAACCAGGCCGTCCATGACGTAGTTCCAGCGGTTCTGCGAGCGTTCCTCATCCACCCACGGATCCAAGACCGATGGAGACTGGATGAGGCCGGCGAGCATGGCACCTTCCTCCACGGTGAGGTCCTTGGCGTCCTTATTGAAGTAGGCATTGGAGGCAGCCTCGATGCCGTAGGCATTGCGGCCGAAGTACACGGTGTTGAGGTAGGCGTTCAGGATGTCCTCTTTGGCCCACTCATTGGTCATCTTCACCGAGTAGATGAGCTCACGGATCTTGCGGACGTAGGAGTATTCGTCACCCACCAGAGTGTTCTTCACGTATTGCTGGGTGATGGTGGAACCACCACCGGCGGTGCTATCACCCGTGAGCTTGCCCAAGACGGCGCGGCCCAGACCAGTGAAGGAAAAGCCCGAGTTCGTCCAGAACTCACGGTCCTCGGCGGCGAGGACCGAGTCCTCTACGTAATCCGGGATCTCATCCAACGTCACCTGACGGCGGTTGCCTTCCGGTGGAACGAGCTTGGCCAGCTGAGTTTCACCATCGCCGGCGACGATGGTGGAGATCTGGCTCGGCTGCAGCTCCTTGGGCCCGGGGACGTCGTATTGCGTATACGCGTAGCCGAAGAGCAGGGCAGGAATGCCCACTAGTACAAACAAAACAGCCAGCACGATCCACGGCCAGCGGCGCTTGCGGCCGGACGAACGCTGAGCGCTCTGTGAGGTGCTCTTCCTGCGATTACCTGACTTTCGCCCGGAGGTTTCCTTTTCGGTCACTGATCCGTGTCCTCATCAATCCTGTACAGAAACTGTAAATACATGCAGCTTACCGGCGTGAACTGGGAAGCCAAAACTACCCTAGAGCATAGACCGTGGCAGCTCGAAGCAGATGATTCCAGCGGCACGCCGGACACACTTCCACAAAATGCACGGTAAATTCCAGCCCTTCTGCGGCCATGTCCGCAATTTCCGCAGCGCTCCGCGCACTTCCCGCCCGGCGTTTTAAAGCATCTCCATAAACCCAACGGGTCAGCCGCATGTCTGATTCACACACCGGGCACGGCTTGCGCATGTCGACGCCATGGTGTTCCGCCGCCGCGCGAAGGAGAAAGTCGGCATCACATAGCTCTTCCCGCGTCACCTTTCCCGCGCGAAGCTCACGCAGATGCTGTGCACGCTCCCATTCATAAGAGACTTCGTTGCGGTAGGCCACTTCTAGCCTTGTCTTTGCAGACTCTGCCTTTGACGGAGAATTCACGCCGGACAGTGTAGTGCCGGCGGCGTCAACAATCTAGACCCTTTCATAGTACTTCGCGGTGCGAAACCAAATTTTTTAATCGGCTAACTACCGCTCCGTGGGATTACTAGCTACACTTATTTTCCATGAGTGAAGAAACTATCGAATCCCCGATCCCTTACGAGGATGCCCTGGAAGTCGCCCGCCAGATCCAGCCCGCGCTCAACAAACTCATGCTCATTTTCCAGCGCACGACAGAGGGCACATCCCTCACCACGTCGCAGGTCTCCATCATGAACCAGCTGCGCATGCGCGGCCCTTCGCGCGTGAGCACCATCGCCCAGGCAGAGCTCATCCGGATGCCTACCGCCTCCAATGCGCTGTACCAATTGGAACGCCAAGGTTTCGTGGAACGCCACCGCGACGAGAAGGACCGCCGCGGTGTGCTCGTCGCCCTTACCCAGCTCGGTGAATCCGAGCTGACCATCGTCTCTCGCCAGCGTGCGGCGGCTTTGGCAGAGATCCTGCGTTGGCTCGATCCGGACGACATCAAGGATGCCAACTCCCTGGTTAACCTGATCTCCAAGCTGGCCGATGTCTACCGGCCAATCATGGAAGGAAAATAGACCAAAAGCGCCGGTAGAGCGGATTTTTATTTTAAGGCGTGAAGGGCCGATAATGAATAAAACGACCCCGAACCTTTTGATGAATGGCTAAGAATTCTTCACACCCCGCGGAGGGACAGTGCTCCCCAGACGCCACGGTCCCTCCGCTCCGCGTCCTTGTTTCGTGGAGCCCCAGCTCCACCGGCACGGAAGCTATCGAGTTTGCCGCGTGGATCGCGCGTTCCACGCCCGTTCAGATCCGCGTGGTATCTACTATTTCGCAACCACTCACCGTGACGTCGCTCAGCAAGCTCACCGGTTCCTATAAAAAGTGGTTCAAGAAGGAGCGCGCCGCCTGCGAGCGGGCCGTCAAACAGGCGTTGAACGCGGCTGGGGTAGACAAGTCCCAGCTCGATAAGAACGTCTCCGTTCTCATCGCAGGGCCCTCGCGCCCGCAGCTCTTGGAGGAGGCGGCCAAGGAATTCAACGCAAGCGTCATCCTCCTCGGCGCAAACCAATCCGCACCCAAGGGCCGTTTCTTCTCCGGCTCTACCGCCGATGCGCTTTTGCACTATGCGCCGCTCCCAGTGGGCTTGACTCCGCGCGGCATCAAGCTGTCTAAGCACGGCATCACCCGCATTAATTTTGCTTTCACCGATCTTGGCAGCGCCGATGATCCCGCTCTCATGCACGCGGCCTGCATTGCGCAGCGCGGCGGTATCCCCCTGCGCATCCTGGCGTTTTCAGCCAAGGGGCTTGTCGACGTCCCCCTCGAATACTCCCCCACCTTTCCTTCCGATGCGCCCAATTGGCGCGAGCACTCGCTCTCGCTGTTGGACCGGGCACACGATTTCATCGCGGATGCCTACCCCGAGCTTTCGGTCACGACGGCCATCGGCAGCGGCCATGGCTGGTCCGGCGCGGTGGACTCGCTGAAGTGGAAGAAGGGCGACCTCCTCTGCTTAGGCTCCGACCCCATGGGCCCCATCGAGCGCGTCTTCATCGGCAGCACCGCCACCGAGCTGCTCCCGCATCTGGGCGTGCCCGTGCTGGTCTGCCCCAGCACCTACACCGCCGAAGCGCGTTAGACTGGCAGACCATGGCAGCCGAGCACCCCGAAAACGATCTCACGTCCGACGCGGACTATACGAACCTGCCTCGCCCCGAGCCCCGCACATTTGACGAGCTTGCCGACGAACCCGATCCCCTCGCCGTCGCCGAAGCCAACCGCCGCTCCTCGCGCCAAGCGCTGTGGTTTATGGTCGCCATCCTTACCGGCTCAGTGCTGTATGCGCTCCTCCTCGCGGGGATCTTTAAAGTCGCCGGAACCACGACTGACTGCCTCCGCGCCGAGTACGCCGCCTGGCTTTGCACGAGGACCCAGCGCACGGTGTTCGCCACGACGACGCTAATCATCCCCTTCATCGGCATGATCGGCTGCGCCGTCATCATGGTGCGCAAGCTCAAGGCCTATGTGCGCTGGCGCGGTTGGATGGCCATCTTCTGGGTCATGGCCGGCAACTTCATGATCTGGTGCATCAACGATATCCAGATCCTGCTCGCCCCGGTTATCGAAAACTAGCTCTGCGCCTGGGCAGCTGCCACCTCGGCGCAATCCGGCCGGCCGCAGTGCTGTGTTTCCACATGCTGAATGCAGTCATCGCAGATGAGCACCTGCTTACGGCACGTGTCCTCGTTGATGCAGTTATGGAACGTGTTGGTTCCCGCCCCGCAATGCACGCAGTGGCCCAGCTGAATGAAGCCCGGATCCTCTAGGCCCTGGCCAAACTCGTGGTGCATGCGCTTATCAAAGACGTACATCGAGCCTTCCCACAGGCCATCGTTGCCGTACTTTTCGCCGTAGCGCACAATGCCGCCGTCGATTTGATAGACCTCGTTGAAGCCTCTGTTCTTCATCAGCGCTGAGAGGATTTCGCAACGGATGCCGCCCGTGCAGTAGGAGACCACGGGCTTGTCCTTCATCCAGTCATATTTTCCGGACTCGATTTCGGCGATGAAGTCATGCGTCGTGCGCACGTCCGGCACCACGGCATTCTTAAACTTGCCGATTTCCGCCTCCATGGCATTGCGTCCGTCGAAGAAGACGACCTCCTCGCCGCGCTCTTCTACTAGCTTGTTGACCTCTTCGGGTTTGAGGTGAACGCCGCCGCCGATGACGCCATTCTCATCCACCTTGAGCTCACCCGGCGCGCCGAAGGCCACGATCTCATCGCGCACCTTAACCGAGAGGCGCGGGAAATCCTCCGCACCGCCTTCGGACCACTTGAACTCCATCTTCTTGAAGCCCGGGTACTCGCGGGTTTCGCGCACGTAGCGCTTGCAGGCCTCCATGTCCCCGCCCACGGTGCCGTTGATGCCGTGCTCCGAAATGAGGATGCGGCCCTTCAGCCCGAGCTTCTCGCAGAGGTTACGCTGCCACAGCATGATCGCGGTGGGGTCCTCAATGGGAGTAAAGCAGTAGTAGAGGAGAATCTTGCCAATAGTCACGCCCGCAAGTCTAGGCCTGCTAATGGCAAGATCCCCAATTTTTCGGTGGAGTCTCAGCGCTTCTGGTACAGCGCGCTCTTGCGGGCAAAGACCGGATCGGAGGTCACCAGGACACCTAGGTTGCGGAAGATGCCCTCATCCACGGAACCCAAGATGGTGGTGGTGTGGACATCGCAGCCCTCGAGTTCCTTCAGTGCGTCGAGCGCGCGGCGGGCGTTCTCGTCCTTGGCCGCGGAGACAGAGAGTGCGATGAGCACCTCGTCGGTGTGCAGGCGCGGGTTCTGCGAACCCAGATGCTTGGTCTTCAGCGTCTGGATCGGCTCGATGGATTCCGGCGAGAGCAGGTGCAGGTCATCGTCGATGCCCGCCAGGTGCTTGAGCGCATTGAGCAAGGTGGCCGCCGAGCAGCCCAGAAGTGGGGAGGTGCGGCCGGTGATGATGGTGCCGTCGTGAAGCTGCAGCGCGGACGCCGGGCCGTCGGTCTCCTCCGCCTTCTGACGCGCCGGGAGCACCACCGGGCGGTCGGTGGACTTGATGCCGGCCTTCGCCATGACCACGGCGGCACGCTCGGACTGCGTGGAGTCGAGGCCGTTGCGGGCCTCCTCCACCAAAGTCTTGAAATAGCGGCGGATGATTTCCTGCCGGGAGGCCTCGCGGCAGACCTCGTCGTCGGTGATGCAGAAGCCCACCATGTTCACGCCCATGTCCGTCGGGGACTGGTAGGGAACGGTGCCGGTCAGGCGCTCAAGCAGGGACTTCAGCAGCGGGAAGGCCTCGACGTCGCGGTTGTAGTTCACCGTGGACTCGCCGTGCGCGGAGAGGTGGAAGTGGTCGATGACGTTGGCGTCGTTAAGGTCCACCGTGGCTGCCTCGTATGCCAGGTTCACCGGGTGGTCGAGCGGCAGGTTCCAGATGGGGAAGGTCTCAAACTTGGCGTAGCCCGCCTGCACGCCGCGCACGTTCTCGTGGTAGACCTGCGATAGTGCGGTAGCCAACTTACCGGAGCCCGGCCCCGGCGCGGTGACCACCACGAGGTCACGGGTGGTCTCCACGTAGTCGTTCTTGCCCAACCCCTCCTCGGAGACGATGAGGTCGATGTTGGCGGGGTAGCCCGGGATGACGCGGTGGCGCGCCACCGTCAGCCCCAGGCGCTCGAGGCGCTCGATGAAGGCCTCCGCCTGGCTGTTGCCGTCCTCGAGCTGCGTCATGACGATGTTATTGACAAGGAAGCCGCGGCCCCGGAAGACGTCGACAAGCCGCAGCACATCGTCTTCGTAGAGGATCCCCAGGTCACCGCGCATCTTTTGGCGCTCGATGTCCTTGGCGTTGATGCAGACGAGGATTTCTACGTCATCTTTGATGCGCTCGAGCATCGCAATCTTGTTATCCGGGGTGAAACCGGGCAGCACGCGGGAGGCATGCATGTCATCGAAAAGCTTGCCACCCATTTCCAGGTAAAGCTTCCCACCGATTTCTTTGCGTCGAGCGTTGATGTGCTCCGACTGCAGCTCAATGTATTTTTCACGGTCAAAACCGATTGCGCGCCCCATAGTATTTAGGCCCTTCCGTTCAACGGGTAGTACCCGGAAAGTCTACAGCAGCACTGCCCCCGCGTAGACTTCCTGACATGCCTGAGGGACACGTTATTCACCGCCTTGCTCGGACACTCAATGCGGACTTTCGCGGCGCGCCGCTGGCTGTGAGCAGCCCCCAGGGCAGGTTTGCTGCGGAGGCCGCGCTTGTCGACGCCTCACCCCTCTCCCTCGCCGAAGCCTTTGGCAAGCACCTCTTCCTCCACTTCGATGCGGATAACCCGCGCCACGTGATTTACATCCATTTGGGGCTCATTGGGTCCCTGCGCTTTGAGCCTTCCGCTGATGTGTGGGGGCAAATCCGGCTGCGCATCGATAACGGAACGATGGCCGCGAACCTGCGCGGCCCGCAGTTCTGCACGCTCATTACGGAGGAGGAATACCAGGCCAAGGTGGCGAAGGTGGGCCAGGATCCGCTCCGCACAGATGCCGACTCTGATGCGCTGTGGGCCCGCGTGCATGCCTCGCGGCGCAGCATCGGCTCGATGCTCATGGACCAAGGACTCTTCGCCGGGGTGGGCAATATCTACCGCGCAGAAGCCCTATTCCGGCAAGAACTCTCCCCCTTCATCCCGGGCAACCAGCTCGACCGCGCGGAGTTCGATGCCATCTGGTCTGACCTGGTCGATCTCATGGACTACGGCGTGGAGCACGGCCGCATCGACACGGTTCGCCCCGCGCACACACCGGAGGCCATGGGCCGCGAGCCGCGCAAGGATGACCACGGCGGCGAGGTCTACGTCTACCGCCGCGCCGGGCTGCCGTGCCATGTGTGCGGCACCGAGATCCGGGAGCAGGTCATGCAGGGCCGCAACCTCTTTTGGTGCCCCACCTGCCAACCCGCGCGCTAGGGTGTGGGTTATGCGCCCCGCTTATACCGTTGCCACTGTCCGTGCCGCTGAGAAGCACCTGTTAGAACAGCAATCTCATGAGGATCAGCTCATGAAGCTGGCCGCCGCGGCGGTGGCAGACGCTGCTTCAGTGATGCTGGAGGCACGCCCCGGTGCGGTGCTCGTTCTCGCTGGTTCCGGCGGCAACGGCGGGGACGGGCTCTTTGCCGGGGCGGAGCTGGCTTCGCGCGGTGTCACGGTCCATGCTCTGGTTCCGGAACGCTGCCGCGAGGAGGCCCTCGCTGCGTTCCGTGCCGCCGGTGGCACGGTACTTCCTTCCGACGCGCTGCCTAACGGCAGCGCGCCCTTAGGAAGCGCGCTGCTTATCGACGCCATCGCCGGCCTCGGCTCCGCCCGCGGTCTCTCCGGTACAGCCCTGTCCCTCTACCGCTGCGCCACTTCTGCTGGGGCGACTGTCTTGACCGTCGACATGCCTACCGGCATCGATGCCGACACGGGAGTGTGCGCCGCGGATGCCGTCCACGCCGACGTCACCGTCACCTTTGGCTCGCCACGCCTCGGCCACGCGCTGGCCGCCGAATGCGGGCAGGTTGTGGTCTCCGATCTCTTCTTGCCCGGCGCACCTTCTTTCGCTGAGACCCTCGCCGAACTCGATGAACCAGCGGCATTCATCGCCCACGAGCCCTCCGTGCCGACGCCCTTTGCGTGGCAATCGGGCGAACTCGATCTGCCGGGCGGGCGCGCTTCCCGCCCCCGACCGGTTGGCTGCACCGGCCCCATCGTTGATCCCACACCAGGCGCGCGCTCCGATAAGTACTCCGGCGGGGTCGTCGCCCTAGCCGCCGGCAGCGGCACCTACCCGGGTGCGGGAATCCTCTGTGCCACCGCGGCGGTGCGCGCCACGCCCTCGATGGTGCGCTTCATCGGCGATAACTCGATCACTTCTCTTCTGCCCGAGCTGGTCTGCCATCCCGATGTGTCCTCCGCCGGTCAGGCCCAGGCCTGGGTCGTGGGCCCCGGCCGCGGTACCGATGCAGCGGCGGCCGCCGAACTACGAAAGGTACTGGCGCAGGACCTGCCCACCGTTCTCGATGCCGACGCCCTGACACTTTTGGCGCGCAACACCTCCCTGCGCCAGAAAGCTACCGAGCACCCGATGACCATCCTCACCCCGCATGAAGGCGAGTTCCGCCGCCTCTATGAGGCCACCTTCGGCACAGCTCCTGATGCGTCAGCCGGCTGGGGCCGCGCCCTCCACGAGCTTGCCGAAGAGCTAGACAGCATCATCCTGCTCAAAGGCCGTCTCACCCGAGTTACCGCCCCGGGCCAGCCGCTCTATTCCTTCAATGCCGGTCACTCTTTTGCCGCGACCCCGGGCTCCGGGGACGTGCTCTCCGGCATTCTGGGCGCGGTCATGGCCCAGCTCTTCGCCGAAACCTCCACCGAAACCGCCGCCGCGACCACCGCCCGAGCCATCACCGAGGTTCTCCACGCCGGCGCCATCCACGCGCATGCGGCGGCCATCGCGGCCGAGACCCCCGAGGGCTTCGCGCCCTGTTCTGCGTCCCAGATCGCGGCGGCCATCCCGCGGGCCATCGCTCGGCTTCTCAACGCGCAGCGCTAGCTCCGTGGCCCGGCGCTAGCTCCGCCGCTAAGTACGTTTCGATCAAATAGCACCCCAAAAATTCGAAGATCTGGGACCTTATTTGATCGATCCGTACCTAGCCACCACCGGGTTGGGAGGTTTTTCGCACACACGCCCTAAAATTCCGCGGTTTTCGGACCGCTATTTACGAAAACGTACCGTGGCGCGGCGCAGGATCCCGGACGCGGTACCGACGGACTTGCGCATGAGCCCGCGCGGGCCCACCGCCACGGTGCCGCGGCGCAGCGAGGTGTTCTCCCACGGCCACGTCATCCCGGCCCATGCTGCTGCGACGGCAAGAGTCTCTGCCGCGATGTAGCCGGGCCAGGGTCCCAGCAGGTTGATGATGGAGGGGCTTCCCGGCGCGTGGTTAAGGAAGCCATAATTGCCGTCGGTCTTCGCATTGACCGCCATGGCAGTGGCCATCCATACAGGTGTGACCTTCACGGCGAAGCGATAGCCCTTCCACGTCGGCCGGTAACCCAAGCCAAAGGTCAGCGCTAGCGGAACAGCAAGGGCCACGATGTGGAAGAACCAATAGGTACCAAACCGCAGCCAGCGCGGGGAGAAGTAGTAGATGACGTCCGGGGTGATAATCGCCTGCGGGTTGAGGATGATGCCCCAGAAGTAGGTCAAGGTCAGGGCATGTTCATTGCCGGTGATAAGGCCCAGAGCCAAAATGGGGCGCAGCACATCGCACAGATGCAAAGGCAAAGACTCGCGGATATCGAATTGCTTCGGATCCAGGGAGATAACCGTCCACGCAGTACCCGCCACCAGCAAGGCCCAGCCCACCATCCGGCGGATGAAGGTCTCGCGGGAGGTTCCCTTGATTCTGCGGGCAGCGACGATAAAGACCCCGCAGGCCACCACGGTGATGCTCAACATAAGCGCATGCAATGCGGTCCACTGCTGCATGCGCGGGTAGTCAGTCGGGCTTACTCGGGGTTTGCGGGGTCGAATCATAACGGGGTAATAATTTACCCCTTTGTATGAACATGTGAGAGATGAGCGGGTTCCTACGCGGCTAGCTCGGAATATTCGGAGAGCTTTCCATCCTTGACCTCGACCACGGTATCGGCATAGTCCAGCAGGCTGCGGTCGTGTGTGATGAACAGCGTGGCGGTGTCGAAGTCATCGGTGACACCGCGCAGGAGCTTGGCAATCTCGCGGGAGAGCTTGGAGTCGAGGGCGGAAGTGGGTTCGTCGGCAAGCAGCACGGAAGGCTGGCCCATCAGCGCGCGCGCAATGTTGACGCGCTGGCGCTGGCCACCGGAGAGCTGGTTCATGCGGCGGTTGCCAAAGCCTTCCAGACCCACGAAGCTGAGCAGCTCGTCAGCGCGGTCACCGCGGGGCTTGCGGCCTTCCATGTGGTCAATGATGAGCAGCTGTTCGCGCGCAGTCAGGGCTGCCAACAGGTTGGCCTGCTGGAAGATGAGCCCGCGGGTGCCGTGCATCTCAACAGTTCCGGAATCCGGCTCGATAAGTCCAGCGGCCACGGAGAGCAGGGTGGATTTACCGGAACCGGATTCGCCGATCACGGCGGTGAGCTCGCCGGGCTTGATGTCCAGGCTCACGCCGTCGAGTGCAGTTGTGCGGGACTGGCCGTCGGGGTAGGTCACCACGATGTCGCGGAGGGACAGGGCGGGAGTAACGGTGGTAGTCATTAGGCGTTGCCTCCTAGGGCGTCGAGCGGGTTGATCTTGGAAACGCGGCGGGTGGCCAGGAAGGCACCGGCGATGCCGAGCAGCCAGATGCCGAGCGCGGGGACGATGACGGTCATGGCGGAGACCTCGAAGGGCACGGCACCTTGGGCGGCAAGGCCCAGCAGCCAGCCGACGAGCGCGCCCACCCCAACGCCAATCGCCAAGATGATGGCTGCCTGAGCGATAGCGTCCTTGAGCAGGTACTTCACGCTGGCACCAAGGGCGCGCAGGATGGACAGGTCACGGGTGCGCTGGATGGTCCAGATGCTCAGGAAGGCGATGGTGACCAGCGCGGAGATACCGTAGAGGAAGGCCTGCATGGTCAGCAGGGAACCGCGCTCCGAGCTATAGGCCGGCAGGCCGGACAGGGCCTTGCCCATGGACACGGAGGTGTCGGTCGGCTCCTGGGAAAGCACGGCCACGCCCACCATGTCCTCGGGGGAATGGGAGACCTTCTGCCAGGTTTCGGTAGCGACCCACACCACCGGGGAGTGGGAGTAATACTCATCCTCAACCACCGCGTTCACGTCCAGGTCCACGCCGCCGAGGGTGCCCCGGGACGGCGCGTTCAGGGCCTCGTCGATGGATTGGCTCAAGACCATGCCTTCCTCCGGAATCACGGTGCTGGAGCCGGGGATCTGGGTGCCGGCGGGCAAACCGATAACCGCCACGCCGCCGTGGCCCTCCAGCTTGGTTTGGGAGGTACCCAGCGGAATACCAGAAGCGGGGACATCCTCGGCGAAGATCTCCGACTCGGTAAAGGAGGGATCTTCCGTCGAGAAGGTCACATAAGGATTCTGCTCCCCGAGTGCCTCAAGCGCGGAGGTATTTTGCTTGGACAGGCCTTGGGTCAGGCCGGACAACATAACGAGCAACAACGTAATTAGAGCCACGACGCCGCCGATCAGGAAGAACCGACCGCGGGCGGTGACTATCTCTCTCAATGCCAGGAACATACTATTTATCCTGCGTGTGCGGACGCCGAAAGTAATCGGGTAGCCAGTTGAACCTCTACTCAACCAGTTGGTTGATTCGCGCTCCCCTACCTAGGCGATAGGCTGGTGCCTCGTGATGATGAGCAACAAACTGTGGACCGTGGGACTGCATGCCATGTTCGGCTTCCTCCTCGTGTTCGGAGTGCTCCGCGCCTGGGCCGATGAGCGCCTCGACGCCCGCGTCCTCGGCCTCTCCATCGCACTCGCAGTGGTCTACACGTGTTTCGTCATCTTCGGTTCCCGCACCATTACCCGCCCCGTCCCCACCACGCTGTGGCTCGCCGCTTTGTGCTTGTTGTGGATCGGCCTCATGGTGCACGCCCAAGACTTCATGTGGCTCGAGTTCCCGCTGGTCTTCGTCTTCATCCATGCACTGCCCTTCTGGCCGGGCATTCTCGCCAGCGTGGTCCTGTGGGCCGTGGCCGCCTTCGTCCCCGCATGGATCCACCCGCAATTCTGGACCGCCGCCGCGGCCATCGGCCCGTTCATCGGCACCTGCTTCGCCGTGGCCGTCTACCACGCCGCCCGCCGGGTTCAGGCGGAGGCGGCGCACCACGAGGCCGTCGCCAAGCAGCTGCGTGAGACCCAAGAAGAGCTCGCCGCCAGCGAGCACCAAGCCGGGCGCCTCGAGGAGCGGGAGCGACTCTCCCGCGAAATCCACGACACCGTGGCGCAGGGTCTTTCCTCCATCGTCCTGCTCAGCCGCGCCGCCAAGAACACGTCCACGCAGCAGGACGTCACCGAACAGCTCGCACTCATTGAGAAGGTGGCCCAGGACAACCTGGCCGAGGCCCGGCGCTTCGTCAAGGAGCTCGCGGCCCCCGCCTCCTCCATCGATAAGGAACTGCGCGCACTCGTGGATGAGCTCCAAGCCCAGGCCAAAGGGCTCGGGCTGCGCACCCGCTTCGGGCTCAAGCTCACCGGCAGCGCCGACGTCCCCGCCGAGTTTTCCCATGTCATTCTGCGCGCCGCGCGCGAAGGGCTGACCAATGTCATGAAACACGCCGACGCCGACCAAGCCGTGGTCACCCTCGGCTCCTTCACAGATGAGATCACCCTGGATGTCGTCGATAACGGCCGCGGCATCGAGGGCCCACGCGGCTTCGGGCTCACCGGCCTGGAGCAGCGTGTTCGCAGCGTCGGTGGCAGCGTCCAAGTAGAATCTTCACCCGCCGGCACCGCGCTCGCGGTGCGAATCCCAACAGGAGGCAGCAGCAATGGTCAACGTGATGCTCATCGATGATCACCCCGTGGTCCGCGCCGGGCTGCGCGCGATTCTAAACGCCTTCCCCGATATCGAGGTGGTGTTGGAAGGCTCCGATGGCTCGGCCGTCGAAAAGCTGGCGGATGCTGATGCTCCCCATATCGATGTCGTCGTCTGCGATATCCAAATGCCGGATGTCGACGGCATCGCCGCCACCCGGCGCGTGCGCGAGCTCGATGGGCCCCCGGTGCTCATCCTGACCACCTATGACACGCAGGCGGATATCCTGGCCGCCGTGGAGGCGGGCGCGCTGGGCTACCTGCTCAAGGACGCCCCCGAGGACACCCTGCACGCCGCGGTGCTCGACACCGCCGCGGGCAAGCGGACCTTGGCGCCTGAAGTCACGAACCTCCTGGCGGAGCGCTTGGCGCAGCCGGAAACCGCGCTGTCTCCCCGCGAGCTGGAGATCCTGCAAGCGCTGGCCACGGGGGCCTCCAACAAGCAAATTGCCCAGCGGCTCTTCATCTCCGAGGCCACGGTCAAAACCCACCTCATCCACGTCTATCAGAAGCTCGGCGTGGAAACCCGCACCGCAGCCGTCTCCGCCGCCCGCGAACGAAAGCTCATCCAATAGATGCATACCTACGATTGCATCGTGGTGGGTGGCGGCCAATCCGGCCTGGCCACCGGCTACTACCTGCGCCGCCAGAAACTCGATTTCCTCATCCTCGACGCCAACTCTTCCCCCGGCGGGGCCTGGCAGCACGTGTGGGATTCACTCACACTCTTCAGCGACGCCCAGTCCTCCACCCTGCCCGGCTGGCCCATGCCCGCCTACCCGGGCTTCCCGCCGGCTTCCCACGTGGTGGACTACCTCACCCGCTATGAGCAGCGCTATGACCTGCCGGTCCGGCACGGGGTGGCGGTGGAGCGCGTGCTTGACGACGCCTCCCGCTTCCGCCTCCTCACCACCCACGGTGAGTTCCGTGCCCGCACCGTCGTGGCCGCAACGGGCACATGGTCCGCGCCCTTTATCCCCTTCTACCCCGGTGATTTTCAGGGGCGCCAATGGCACACGGCGAGCTACCCGGGGTGTGGTCCTTTCTTAGAGCGCGGCCACAACAATCCTGTAGCCGTTGTCGGTGCTGGTAATTCCGGCGCGCAGATCGCCGCCGAGCTCTCCCTCGCCGGCGTGGACACCACGTGGTTTACCGCGCACCCTCCGCGCTGGATGCCGGATGATGTAGACGGGCGCGTGCTCTTTAGCCGCAACCGTCAGCGAATGCTGGCCAAGCTGCGGGGCGAGCCGGACCCGGGCCCCGAAACAGAACTGGGGGATATCGTCATGGTCCCGCCAGTGCTCAAAGCCCGCGATAGTGGGATTCTGAACGCCACCGGCATGTTCTCCTCACTCGAGGAGCTCAACCGCGAGGGCTTTAGCGATCTCATCTGGGCCACCGGCTTCCGGCCGGCCTTGCGCCCCTTCCCCGGGCTGCTGGCAGAAGGAAAGCCCACGGTGGAAGGTTTCTTCCCCGTGGGCTATGGCTCGTGGACGGGCCCGGGCTCGGCCACGATTACTGGTGTCTCACCCTATGCGCGGCGGGTGGCGGGGGACGTCGCCAAGCTCGTGCGTACGCCCAGCTAAGTACTACAGCACCACCAAAGCGAGGAGCACCACCGCTGCCAGCGCAAGGAGGAATCCCAGGCGCCGCAGAATCTTTGTCTGCCCTTCGCGCCCCAAGCGCGCCATGAGTACGGCGCCGAGAACAGAACCCACGGTGTTGTATAGAAGGTCATCGACATCGCTAAAGCCCAGGGCAAAGATATACTGGGCGCTTTCTATGCACAGGCTGACCATCAGGCCGATGAGCATCGCCCCGCCCAGGCCCCATTTAATACCCGACAGGTTGCGTCCCGCTACGTAGAGCGCCGCGCCCAGCGGCATGAAGAGAGCGATGTTTCCCACGAGATCAGTCCACGCGCCGTACCACACGGAAGAATTCTCAAAACCGCCAAAGAGCTGAGTGTTCACTTGGCGCACCGCATGCGCGGATCCATCAACCACGCCGGGGATGTCCATGAATGGCTTGCCCACGGTCGCCAGCATCACGACCACCAAGGACAGGGCCGCGACCAGGAAGGAATCACGAAGCAGGTGCCGATACGGATCCGGCGCGGGCCGCAGCCTATTGCGCGGGTGTTGAGCTTCTATCCCAGTCATGCGCTTCACCCTAACGATGTTCTCTGGACGCTGGCTGAAGCATTGGCCAGAAAACGCTGCTTCACATCCTCTGTACGATAGTGCCCATGAGCACACTCATTGTCACTCGCACGGAGTCCGGAGTAACCCATTCCTTCCAGGAGCAGCCCCTGCTCGGGGAAGGTGACACGGTTGTAGATGTGCAATTTTCTTCCCTCAATTACAAGGACGCTATGGCCCTGGAGGGCAATAAGGGCGTCATGCGCATCGATCCCCTCGTTCCCGGTATCGATGTGGTGGGCACCGTGGCGGAGACCTCCGATTCTCGCTTGAGCCCTGGCCAACTTGTGGTCGCCTGCGGCGATGGCTTGGGCGAATTCCGCCACGGCGGCTACACCACGCGCCAGCGCGTCAATGCAGAGACCACCATCCCTGTGCCCCAGCGCTTCAGCGCGCGCGATGCCGCCGCGATTGGCACGGCCGGATACACCGCCGCTATCTGCGTGAACCAGCTGCGCACGCACGGCACCACGCAGGGCCATGTCTTGGTGACCGGCGCCACCGGAGGCGTGGGCTCCGTCGCGGTCCAGCTGCTCAAGTCCGCTGGCTACGAGGTCACCGCCGTGACCGGCCGTGTAGATTCCCAGTCGGACTACCTCACCGCACTCGGCGCGGATCACGTTCTGGACCGCGCAGCGTTATCTGAGACCGGCCGCCCGCTACAGAAGGCGCTGTACGACGGCGCCATTGACACCGCCGGCTCCACCGTCCTGGCCAACGTGTTGGCGCAGGTGCGCTGGGGTGGCGTGGTTGCGGCCACCGGCATGGCGGCTGGCCCGGACCTTCCTGCCTCGGTGCTGCCGTTCATTTTGCGCGGCATCGTGCTGGCCGGCGGCAATTCGGTCGACGCGCCCCGCGAGGTGCGCGAGGCGGCCTGGCAGCTTCTCGACGAACACCTCGACCTCAACATGCTGAACTCGATCACGGAAACGGTGCCGCTTTCCGACGTCGCCACCGCAGCCACCGAGCTGCGCGCCGGCTCGCGCCACGGGCGCACGGTGGTTGAGATTTAAGCGGGCACAGAGCGCACCGCGTCCCGCTGTTTAGTGCACGCGGTGGGACAGGGATTCGTCGTCAGTGCCGAGGGCATTGCCCAGCTCGCCCGTGGTGTCATCGTCGCTGCGGGCCAGCCAGATGGAGGAGAGCACCAGCCCGCCCCAGATGACGACGACGAAGAGGATGAAGAGCAGGATTGCGCTTGTAGTCATTGTCGTTGACCTTTCCTAATACTCGTTACTTGTCGTCAGTGTTCGGTGCGGCTGTAGTACCCGTGGCAAGCGGGTTCGGGGTGCCGGCTGGGCGCCCACCTACGGGGACGCCGTAGTCCGAGGTCTCCATGCCATCCAGGTACTTGTTCCCGCGGAAGGCCACCAGCGGCATGAGGAAACTGGCGAGCAAGATGATGCCCAACACCGCCCAGCCAAAGAGGCCAATCTGGGTGGAGGAGTAGCCTTCATAGCCCTCGCGGGCGATGGTGAGGATTTCGTTGACCAGGAAGTAGACCAGCAGCAGCGGGGTGGCGATGAAGGTCAGGAACTGCCAGAAGCCACCGACCTTGAACTGCGATACAGCATTGAGGTGCTGCTGGATCTCGCGACGGCGGCCGGTGACCCAGCCGACGACCACCAGAGCGCAGATGGAGCCGAAGACGATGCCCAGGTTGTTGGTGAACTTATCCATAATGTCCAGCGTGACCAGGCCCGAGGACGTGGAGAAAAGAACACACGACACCACAGCCATGGTGCCGCCTACGGTGATGGCGGAAACGCGGCGAGAGATGTTGAACTTATCTGCCACGGCGGAGACGACGACCTCCATGATGGAAATCAGCGAGGTCACGCCGGCCAGGAAGAGAGAGCCGAAGAAGAGGACCCCGAACAGTCCGCCGAGCGGCATGAGGTTGATGATCGTCGGGAAAGCGATGAAGGCCAGGCCGATGCCGGAGGATGCCACCTCATCCACCGCCACGCCCTGCTGGGCGGCCATGTAGCCCAGGGTGGCGAAGACGCCGATGCCGGCCAGCACCTCGAAGGAAGAGTTAGCAAAGGCCGTAACCAGGCCGGTGTTGGTGAGGTTGGTGCGCGGCTTGAGGTAGGAGGCGTAGGTAATCATGATGCCGAAGCCAATGGACAGGGAGAAGAAGATCTGACCGTAGGCGGCGATCCACACCGACGGGTTGCTCAGCACGGACCAATCCGGGGTGAAGAAGGCGTTGAGGCCCTCGGCGGCGCCGTCGAGGAAGAAGGCACGGATGACCAGGATGATGAACATGACGGCCAGGACAGGCAGGAAGATGGAGGTCAGCTTGCCGATGCCCTCATTGATGCTCGTGGCCAACGTGGCAATGCAGACGATCCACACGAGGACCATGACGCCAAGGATGGACGGGACGATGTGCCCTGAGTAGGTCGCCTCCGGCTCTGCTTGGAGGAAGTCACCCATGAAGTACTCCGCAGGATCATCGCCCCACGCCTGGGTCACAGACTTGATGGTGTAGAGCGCCGCCCAGGCAATGATGGCGGCGTAGTAGATGGCGATGAAGAAGTTCACGCCGACCTTGAACCAGCCGATTCCCTCCCAGCGGCTGCTGATGCGACGGAAAGCCAGCGGCGCGGAACCACGGAAGCGGTGACCAATAGCCAGGTCGAACCACAGGATGGGAATACCGGCGGTGAGCAGGGCAACCATGTACGGGATGAGGAAGGCACCGCCGCCGTTGTCATAGGCAACATACGGGAAGCGCCAGATGTTACCCAGGCCGACGGCGGAGCCGATAGCAGCCATGAGGAAGACAAAGCGCGTATTGAAGGTATCGCGCGTTGAGCGAGTCTTGTGCGGGGTTGTTGTGGTCATGAGAGAACTTTCTTCTTGAGCAAATATCGCGCACACAAAAGACCGCAGGAATTGTTTATACGGGCCGCGTACGACGAGTATTAGCGAGAATCTTCGCCTACCTGCCGACCTATAGGTACCGTTTTGAATTTTTATTTCTAGATCTTTATCCCTGCCTAAACCCCATGGCCAGAGCCCCAAAACCACCACTACCCCTCAACGCCTATCCCCTGCCCGAAACGATGGGGTCCGGGAGGAAGCTAAGCGATGAAGACTTAAATCATGCGGGGCCGACGGCTAAGTTGCACCACTGAATTGCGAGCCAAGTCACACGACTCGGGCGAGTTTCTTTTATCATTACTGTCATGAAAGAAACTACCTCGACCACTGGCTCCGTCATCATCGTCGGCAGCGGCCTCGCCGGCATGGTCGCCGGATACGAGGCCCTCAAGGGCGGCAAGCACGTCATCTTCCTGGAGCAGGAAAACCGCAACAACCTCGGCGGCCAGGCCTTCTGGTCACTCGGCGGGCTGTTCTATGTCAACTCCCCCGAACAATCCATGATGCGGGTCAAGGACTCCGAAGAGTTGGCCTGGCGGGACTGGGCCAACTCTGCCGACTATGACCCCGTGACCGAGGAGGACCGGCACGACTACTGGGGCGAGAAATGGGGCCGCGAATACGTGCGCTTCGCCGCCAATGAAAAGCGCGGCTACCTCAAGTCATTGGGCCTCAACGTCCTCCCCACCATCGGCTGGGCCGAGCGCGGTTCCGGGGATGCCTCCGGCCACGGCAACTCCGTGCCGCGCTTCCACCTCACCTGGGGCACGGGCCCAGAGGTCGTGCGCGTCTTCCGCGAACCGCTCCTTAAAGCAGAAGAAAAGGGCCAAGTAGAATTCCACTTCCGCCACAGGGTGGACGAGCTCGTCGTCGACAACGACGACACTGGTAGTCCCCGCGTCGTCGGCGTGCGCGGCAGCGTCCTCTCCCCCACCAGCCAGGCGCGTGGTGAGGCGAGCCCGAGGGACGTCGTCAAGCACTTCGAGCTGCGCGGCTCCGCCGTGGTCATCGCCACCGGCGGCATCGGCGGCAACCTGGAGAAGGTACGCAAGATGTGGCCCACTGAGCGTTGGGGCGAATGCCCGAAGGAACTGGTCACGGGTGTTCCCGCGCATGTCGACGGCCGCGGCATCGACATCGCCCAACAGGCCGGCGCCTCCGTGGTCAACACCGACCGCATGTGGGCCTACACCGAGGGCATGACCAACTGGAACTCCATTTGGCCCGGCCACGGCATCCGCATCATCCCTGGGCCCTCGGCGCTGTGGCTCGACGCCGAAGGCAACCGCCTGCCCACCACCCTCTTCCCCGGCACCGATAACCTGGCCGCACTCGCCCACATTGGCCAGACCGGCCACGGCTATTCCTGGTTCGTGCTCAACAAGGCCATCGTGGACAAGGAGTTCATCTTCTCCGGCTCGGAGCAGAACCCGGATCTGACGGATAAGGAATTCAAGAAGCTCGCCGGCAAGCTGGGCCCGGGCACGCACGTAGCCGTCAAGGCCTTCATGGACAACGGTATCGACTGGGTCGTGGAAGACAACCTGGAGGATCTCGTCGTTGGAATGAACGAAATCTCTCCGGAGGGCTCCCCCACCATTGATGTGACCCAACTTCGAAAAGTCCTGGAAGACCGCGATTCTCAGCTGCACAACCCCTTCAGCAAGGACGCCCAAGTCAACTACCTGCGCGTGGCCCGCGGCTTCCTCGGCGACAAACTCATCCGCGTGGCTCCCCCGCACCGCATCCTCGATGAATCCAAGGGCCCGCTCATCGCGGTGCGCCTGAAGTTCCTGACCCGCAAGACGCTCGGTGGCCTGGAGACCAACCTCGATGGCCAGTGCCTCAATCCCGACGGCACGGTACTCCCCGGCCTCTATGCCTGCGGTGAGGCCTCCGGTTTCGGTGGCGGCGGCATGCACGGCAAGAATGCGCTGGAGGGCACCTTCCTCGGCGGATGCATCCACTCGGGCAAGCGTGTGGGCGAAGCGTTGGCGCGCAGCTAGCACGGTTTTCTAATACTGTCGGTCACTATGAACCTCGCTAGGAACGTCCGCATCGACGTGGAGAATCCCTTCTTCACCACGTCCCGCTTCGTCGCCGCCCCCGCGGAACTCACCGTGGGCGAGATGATGATCATCGTTCACGCCGCACTCGGCCTCGAGCCCTCTCATCCGGGAATCCTCGTGGGTGAGGAAGGCACGCCAATCGACGTCCTCAGCATCATCGATCAGGACTTTTTCGAGACTTTCCGGGAGGTGGCGCACTACCACCCCTCGGACGGCGCCTGGAATATCAGCATCAGCGTGGCCGATAGCTCGCGCGTCGTCATGGGCCTTCCCGCGCTTATCGCTGGTGAGGGTCCCGATCTGATGAGTGAGCTGGGCAGCGCCGAGGCGATGTTCAAGGTGGTCCTCGACGTCCAGGCCACCATGGCCTACATGGCCGTGCCCACGGATAGTATGGAGCGCATCTTCGCGCTCTTCCCCAACTACACACTGGACCAAATCCACCAACGCCTCACCACGTTCTTCCCGCCAGCAGTGGCGCAGCGCCTGGCCACCATGGGCACGGAGGCCGCCAACCTCGAGGGCGGCACCAAGCCCGCGCTTCCTGGGGATCTCCCGCTCGATCCCTTCCGCTCCACACCCTTCGAAGACATCCCCGTGCCCTCCCCGGAGCTGCTGAAACAATGGCGCGCGGACATCCACGAGGCCTACCCGGAGCTGCGCCCCGACTATGAGCTGCCGGCGCTTGACGACGCCACCGCCCTCCACGTAGGCCAGCATATACGCGAATACCTCGAGGTCATCGAGGAATATCCACGCCTGACCGGGGCCGGCTACCTCAAGCAGGCGGCCGTCGCGCGCCTCAAGGAGGGACTGAATAGCCCCAATGATTTTGATGAGGTCAAGCGCGAGGACTACCACCAGCCGTTGCTGAACTTGCGGGGTTTCTTGACGGACTTGGATTGGATCAAGACCACGACGACGCACATCAAGCTCACCAAGTATGGCCGCAAGGCCATGAGCGATCCGCTCTGGGCAACGCAAGTCGTCCTGAACAACATCCCCTATGCCTACGCCGAACCGGAGGGCATCCCTCAGCTCTCCTTTGAACTAGTCCATTTATTCCGCGGCGAGTGGGAGTTCAACCCGGAATACGACTACACGCACGCCATCACCCGCGACCTGCTCTTCACGCTGGGCGTCCTTGAGGATGACTCCACGTTTCCCATGATTACCGATGGCTGCGAGGGCTTCCTTGGCGCGATCATCACCAAGGTGCGCGAGGAGCTGAACCAAGAGCTGGATTAGCTCTGGCCCAGCCCCAGCCCCGAGATCGGGGCCGCGTTGGTTTTACTTCACCACCAGGTTGACCATGCGGCCCGGGACGTAGATCTCCTTGACCACGTTCTTGCCAGCGGTCAGCTCGGCGATGCGCTCATCGCTCTTTGCCACGCCCACGACGGTGGCTTGGTCAGCGTCGGCAGGCACCATCACGCGTGCCTTGACCTTGCCGTTGATCTGCACAGGTACCTCAATCTCATCGTCGACGAGGTACTTCTCATCGAACTCCGGGAAGGACTCGTAAGTAATCGTCTCCTCGTGACCGAAGCGCTTCCACAGCTCCTCCGCAATGTGCGGGGCAACAGGGGAGACCAGCTGGGCCAAGGGCTCCACCGCGGCACGCGGGGCGCCCTTCGGGTAGGCCTTGGTCAGGTAGTTCACGTACTCGATGAGCTTGGCCACCACGGTGTTCAGGCGCAGGTTCTCGTAGTCATCGCGCACGCCGGCGATGGTGCGGTTGAGCTGCTTCAGGTCATCCTCGGAAAGCTCGGCGTCCGTTGTGGACAGCTCGCCAGAGTTCTCGTCAATAGCCAAGCGCCACAGGCGCTGCAGGAAGCGCTGCGCACCCACCACGTCCTTGGTCGCCCACGGGCGCGAAGTGTCCAGCGGGCCCATGGACATCTCGTACACGCGCAGGGTATCGGCACCGTACTCGTTGCAGATGTCATCCGGGGCCACGGCGTTCTTCAGGGACTTGCCCATCTTGCCGTACTCCTGGTTGACCTCTTCATCCCCGTAGTAGAACGCGCCATCGCGTTCTACTACCTCAGCGGCCGGGACGTAGACGCCGCGGGAATCGGTGTAGGCGTAGGCCTGGATATATCCCTGGTTGTACAGGCGGCGGTAGGGCTCCTTGGAGCTCACGTAGCCCAGGTCGAAGAGGACCTTATGCCAGAAGCGGGAGTAGAGCAGGTGCAGAACAGCGTGCTCAACGCCACCGACGTAGAGGTCAACGCCGCCCGGATCGTTGGCGCCGTGCTCTTCTGGGCGCGGGCCCGTCCAGTAGCGCTCATTCTCCAGATCGCAGAACACCTCATCGTTCGTCGGATCGATGTAGCGCAGCTGGTACCAGGACGAACCTGCCCACTGCGGCATGACGTTGGTATCGCGGTAGTACGTCTTGGGGCCATCCCCAAGACCCAGGTCCAGCTCCACCTCGACCCACTCGCGGGCCTTAGCAAGCGGCGGCTGCGGGGAGGACTCGGCATCATCCGGGTCGAAGGACACCGGCTTGTAATCTTCCACCTCAGGCAGCTCGATGGGCAGCATCGACTCCGGCAGCGGGTAGGCCTGGCCGGCCTCATCGTAGACGATGGGGAAGGGCTCGCCCCAGTAGCGCTGGCGGGCAAACAGCCAGTCACGCAGCTTGTACTGGATCTTCTCGCGACCCACGCCCTGCTCCTCCAGCCACGGGATGACGGCGGCGATGGCCTCATCCTTGGACATGCCGTTGATGTCCAGGGAATCGTTAGCGGAGTTTACGGCCTTGCCGGACTCGGTATACGCCTCCTTGGTGATGTCGCCGCCAGCGACGACCTCCGTAATGGGCAGGCCAAAGACGGTGGCGAACTCGTAGTCACGGGTATCGTGCGCCGGGACCGCCATGATGGCGCCGGTGCCGTAGCCGGTCAGGACGTAGTCCGCGATGAAGATCGGGACCTTCTTGCCGTTGACCGGGTTAGTGGCATAAGTGCCCAGGAAGACACCGGTCTTTTCCTTGTTCTCCTGGCGCTCCAGGTCGGACTTCGCGGCGATGGAAGCGCGGTAGGCCTCCACGGCCTCCTTCGGATCATCGTGGCCAAAGGTCCAGCGCTCGTCGACGTCATCCTCGTAGGGGATGGGGGAGAGGAGGGCGTCGACAAGCTCGTGCTCCGGGGCCAGCACCACATACTCCGCGCCGAAGAGGGTATCCGGGCGGGTGGTGAAGACGTCGATGTTGTAGCCCTCAGCGTGGAAGGTGACCTCCGCGCCGCGGGAGCGGCCAATCCAGTTGCGCTGCATGGACTTGACCTTCTCCGGCCAATCCAGAAGCTCCAGGTCATCGAGCAGGCGATCGGAGTAGGCGGTAATGCGCATCATCCACTGGCGCAGGTTCTTGCGGAAGACCGGGAAGTTACCGCGCTCGGACTTGCCCTCCGCGGTGACCTCCTCATTAGCCAGCACCGTGCCCAGGCCCGGGCACCAGTTCACGGTGGAGTTGGATAGGTACACTAGACGGAATTCGTCGAGCGCGTGGCGCTGCTCTTCCTTGCTGAGATCCGCGTAGTAGCGGCCGTCCTTGGTGGTGCGCTTGCCCACCTCAAGCTCCTTGATGAGCTCAGAGATCGGGCGCGCCTTCTGCTGCTCCTCATCAAACCAGGAGTTATAAATCTGCAGGAAGATCCACTGCGTCCACTTGAAGAAGGAAGGGTCGGTGGACTCCACGGAGCGGCGCGGATCGTGGCCCAAGCCCAGAATGCCCAGCTGGCGGCGCATATTCTTGATATTCGCCTCCGTCGTGGTGCGCGGGTGCGTACCCGTCTGGATGGCGTACTGCTCCGCCGGCAGGCCGAAGGCGTCATAGCCCAACGTGTGCAGGACGTTCTTGCCCAGCATGCGTTGATAACGCGCATAGGTATCCGTAGCGATATAGCCCAGCGGGTGGCCCACATGCAGGCCTGCGCCCGAAGGGTAGGGGAACATGTCCTGGATGTTCAGCTTCTCCGCGGGAAGCTCCTTGCCCTCCTCCGCGAGCGGACCGACTGGGTTCGGCGCGTTGAACGTGCCGTTGTCCTTCCAGTACTGCTGCCAGGCCTTTTCAATCTGCGCGGCGAGCTCCGGCGTGTAGCGGTGGGTGGTGTTATCGCTCGGGTTAGTCATGCTTTGACAGTGTAGTCACCGCACGGACATCACCCCAGTTAGACCCAGCTAGACCGCGTCCTTTCCCGCAGCGCGGCGGCGCTTAGTTGGCCTGTGCCGTTGCTTCAATCCGTTCAAGGCGCTTGCGCAAATCCACGATGACGTCGGTCTTGTTGTGGAAGATATCGACGACAGAGCCCTCTTCATCAAAGGGCGGCTGGAAAATTTCCTCGTAGGCCACGCCACCGTTGTGAACCAGCACGTCCACCAGTATCTTGACGAAACGAATTTGGGCGGCGCTGAACGAAGTGTTGCTGAGAAGGTCTGCAAATTGTTCCCGGACTGCCGCCTCATCAAGACCTACCAAGCGGCGGATGAAGGCAGGAATACTGTCTCCACCCATGCGTTCCCGCAGCTTGTCAATGCTTTCTTCGAAGCCAGCACTTCCCCCGCCAGCCTGAGCCACCATGGCTTCCAACGCGGCAACATCCTCTGCGTTAAGCGCCCGTGCACTGCGCAACTTGATCATCGCAAGGTCGTTGCCGTGTTCCTGCAGCACATCACGCAGCTGTTGTTCGGCCTGAGAGGGGTAAGAGCCTGTTCCGGGCAGCCGCACAGGCATCTCATCATCGATCGTGAGTTCACCCATCTCATCCTGGATGTCGAGGGTCACGGCGTTGCGCTTTCCCTTGGGCACGAACTGGATGAGCGAACGCATGCCGATGCGGATGGTCTCGAGGTCCTCGACCGTAACGTTCTTCCACCACTCCGGATCCAGCGCGCGCTCGAGGAAGGACCGCCGCTCGGCCACCATGGGGATTGTGGAGCTCACGGCCATGAGATCATTCGCCATACCCTCCACGCGTTGGCGCAGTGCCGCAAACTCGGGGCTGTGGTCGAGCAACCCCACTTGGAGCTTCAGAATCACCAAATCAAAGCGCTTAGCTGTCTCTGGCTCTTTCATTGTGTTCAGCGGCAGGTGTGCGAGATGGCGGCGCAGCTGCTCAGCCTTTTCCTCATTCACGTCGTCCCAGGCGGAGCGCTCGCGGTAGCGCATCAGGGTTTCTTTGTCGCCGGGCCGGACCATGATGTGGCCTAGCGGCACAGACGCCGTTGAGGCGTGGAGGGAGTCGGCAAGCTCGGCGCGCAGGTCTGGGGCATCGGAGTGCTTGTCCAGCTGCGCGAGCAATCCCACGCGGGCATCAAAAAGCTTTTCCGACAGCGATCGTGGGCGGCCCGTGGCCGAATCACGGGCTTCACCCTTGTAGAACTCATCCACGTTGCCGCAGAAGTCAAAGATGAGGAAGTGGGTCTTATCCATCCCTGGTCCGAAGAGGTCCGGGCGCAATCGCGTCCCTCGGCCCACCATCTGCCAGAACTTGGTGGGGGAGTAGATGGGTTTGAAGAAGACGAGGTTAACCACCTCGGGTACGTCGACGCCAGTGTCCAGCATGTCCACGGAAATCGCGATGTTGACGTCCCCGTCCGGATTTGCAAACTCGTCTAAGGCCGACTGCGCATACTTTGTGTGCGTGGTGATCACGGAAGCACCAGTGCGCGAATACTCCGGGAACGTCGCGTCAAAGACTTCCTTAATAAGCTCCGCGTGGCGTTGGGTCCGGGCGAAGATGATGGTCTTTCCCAATTGGTCGCCGCCCACGCGAATCCCGTTCTCCACCACGGTTTTCAACACCTTGCGTATGGTGTCCTTGTTGAACAGGTAGCGGTTGATCTCCGCCGAGGAAATCTGCCCGGGCGGATCTAGGCGCCCACCGTCCTCGTCGGTACCCCAATCGGACGTGTCCCACGCCAGCTGTTCCTCGGGGGAGAGCTCGTCATAGGACATACCACGACGCAGGAAGAGTGAGTCCTGACGAGCCGTCTTGAAGGGAACGAGGTTTCCATCTGCCACGGCTTCATCGAGGCCGTACTCGAAGGACGGGGTTTTATCTTCCATCTCAAAGAGCGCATATGTGTCATGGTCGATTTCGCTCTTCGGCGTCGCCGTCAGCCCCACCACGTAGGCATCGAAGTACTCCAAGATGCGCTTGAAGCGGTTGTACACGGAGCGGTGGGCCTCATCCACGATGATGAGGTCGAAGTCGAAGGGTCCGAATTTTGCTGGCTTGTCTCCGTCATCCCCAATCAGGTTCATCATGGTGTTGTAGGTAGTGACGTACACGTCACCCACCTGCTCAGGATTTTTGATGAGGTTCACGGGCGTGGACTCCGCGTACATGCTCACAAAGGCCTTGTGTGCCTGATTGACCAAGGCGGTGCGGTCCGCCAGGAACAGCACCTTGCCCACCCAGCCGGCCTGACGC
This sequence comes from Corynebacterium sp. HMSC062E11, assembly GCF_001811845.1. Lineage (NCBI taxonomy): Bacteria > Bacillati > Actinomycetota > Actinomycetes > Mycobacteriales > Corynebacteriaceae > Corynebacterium > Corynebacterium sp. HMSC062E11. The sequence continues at coordinate 27,702 of NZ_KV806827.1, read as the reverse complement.
AACAGCTTGGCGGTGGCCACGGCCACACGCGTCTTACCAGTTCCCGTCGCCATGACCAGCAATGCTTGGCGACGCCTCCGCCTCTCCAACGTCTCCGTCACCGCACGGATGGCCTCGAGCTGATACGTGCGGGCGCCGCCGCCAGCAATCTCCGTATCGACCGCCGTCTCACTCAATAGGGCACGCATGGTGCGCCGCCCGATCATGCGTCGCAATTGCTGCGCGGTGGGGAAACCTTCGACCTCTCGGGCGGGATAGCCCACACCGGAGCCAGGAAGGTTAGCGGCATCATCGATCAGGTCAATGTGATAGCCGTTGGTACACAACATGACCGGCCGTGTGCCGTATTCGCGCTCGATGCAGTCCGCGTACAGCTTCACCTGTTGGGCGCCCACGCTCATAGACTCCATCGATTTCTTCGCTTCGATGACGGCCAGCGGTGTGCGGTCATCATCCCACAAGACATAATCTGCGTAGCCAACGCCGGAGGGATTGGGCATGCCGCGCAGCTCGAGCTCTCGAGTGATTGAATCATCACTAAACCCTGCTGCTTCGAGCATCGGGTCAATGAGCTGTCGGCGGGTCTCGGCCTCGCTGATCGCCAAAGGCGCAGCCGACGGTGCTGCCACCCCGGCGCGCTCTGCAGCGGCTGCTTGTTGCTCAGCCAACTGCTCCTGGAGGGCCTCAATCTTGGCAGCAAGTTCGTCTTTCACCTGCCGTGCAGCTTCGCGCTCCGCTTCGGCTTGCTCCTGGGCATCGGCGATCTCCGCCTTCGCCTTAATCTCCGTGCTCCGCCGCTTAAGCTCGAACTGGGCGGCCTCACGAAGGCGCTTCTCCTCCGCTTCACGCGCGGCTTCCTTGGCCTCATCGAGCAGCAGCCGGTTCTTCTTTAGCTCCTCATCCTGCTGCGCTAGCTTCTTGAGGTACGCGGCGGTCTGCGCTTGGGAGCGCCCAGCAACGTGAATGCCTGAAGAGTCAGCTGTGGCTTGGCCCAGCAGGTTAGTATCAAAAGCCGCCTGCGGACCCGGTGCGGCCTGAGGGTTGGCCGAGTGGTACCGCACCGCCCAGGCCATGAGGTCATAGAGGTGCGCCGCCGCCTTCCGCGCCCTCTGCGGGGAGGTCGGCGCTTGCTTGCCTTCCATGTCGTCGGCGTGTGCGGCGTCGTTGCCGCTCTTGCGCAAGAGAGTCATCTTGCGCAACATGGTCTGGTTATCCACGCAGTCAGTGAAGGCGCGGTCTCGGGTCATCTCCGCCAAGCTGCGGTACTGAGTGTCACCCAAATTTCGGAGCACCCAGATGTGGCTGACCACTCGCTCCAGCACCTTGCGCGCATAGAAGCAGGAAATCACCGGGTCCGCATCGACGAACCGCTCTACCTTCAGGCATTCCTCATACGCCGTGGGCCAGACGTAACGTACAAAGCTGAAGTTGCTGCGTGCAGGCCCACCTGGCACACCGTTGCGCCCAGCAGTCGGGGGAGTAGTGGTCACCATAGAGTTCTCCAGGGACAAGTTTTCACATCACCAGGGACGTGGTGTCGTATCGAATACAGCTTGATTCCAGTAATTCTAAGTCACCGCCCTATACCTAGCTACCAGAATTACTCCGTTCCCGGGTCAATCTCTTCAGCCTCTCTCTTCCCTGACCTATCGCCGTCCTCCCTGGTTAATCACTGCATTCGCCCCTTGTCCTTGCCTAAATACGCCACTAAAATCACCGTTGTCCTGCAGTTCTACAGTTGGCTGTTCCAAGGTCCACCAATCAAAACAAGGACACCAATAGAGAAGGACAAAACACCCGTCCACCGGATGTTCAGACAAGGCAGCTAAAACGATGACCAGTATTTCTTTGCGCGAACTCACCCAGCGTTCTGACCACATAGTGCGTGCAGTGGCCGCTACGGGTCACAACGTGGTCATCACTGACCGCGATCAAGCCATCGTTCGAATTGTCCCCATCTCATCCCCAGATAGCCCCGTGAAGCAGTTAGTGGCTGCCGGAATTTTGAGCCACGCTCCAGAGCCTTATTCACAGCCAGCCGCCACAGCCCCGCAGCCAAGGCACACAGACAATCTGCGTCCTGGAACCGACATTATTTCGCTACTGGACCGTGACGACCGCTTGTGATGGCTTAAGCGGACAGCTCGTTGCATGACCCCATCCAGATGCGCTGACAGACTATCCACGCCGAGCCTTCTGCGCCGCTTCCTTGCGGACGTTCTTAAAGATCTGCGTAATGTCAAGAGCGCCGTCAGTGTTATCTAGAGTATCTACGTCATAGGCACCAGCACGCTGGGCCTCGGACGCCAGCTCTCGCAGTGCTTTGCGGCGTTCACTCCGCAACCCATCTCGATACCGCAATAGGTCAACGAGCCGCACTCTCCTATGTCTTCCTCCGGTAGTGCGCTCAAATGCTATCGATCCATCCTCAAGCTTCTTCACCAGAGTCGGCCTACTAATGCCCAGAAAATCTGCCGCTTGCTGCGTTGTAAGCAACTGGTCTACGGGCGCAACAGTCGCGGCCTTTCCTTGCTGCATCGCGTGAACTGCGTCTAACAACACGCTCAATGCCTCCTCGGGCAGATCTACCGCCTGCCCGTCGGGCCCCACTAGCGCAGTAGGTCCCGACTGCTGCTCTAAAACCTGCTCAATTTCATGCTGCGGCATGCATCGTTTCTTCAAGGCAGCAGGCCAACAAACAAGCAGATCCATAAAAATAATTTTGATTACTAATAACCAAGACTTCAGACACAATCTTGAGCTATAACTACAAGGTCACTATTTCTCTTCTCTGAAAGTTGAACTCTCCCATGACATACTCTCGGCTCGGACTTGGAGTCTCCATCGCCGTTTCGCTCTCCTTGGTTTCTGTCCCTTCCGCTACTGCTCTCGAAGCTCAGCTGGACACTCGCAACGGCAAAGAGATTTGTGTGGTCTCCCTCGACTCCGCGGAAAAGGAAATCTCTAAGAAGTACTTCGCTGCGAAACTCGAGGAACAAACCAAACTGCAGAACCGCATGCGCCAGGACTTCCCGCAGTATGCGGACAGCTTTGCCCGCCTAGACTCCGCCCCTCAGACCCACAACATGCTAAGTTTCTGGTCTATCAGCCGCTTTGCGCTCCCCACTGAGGCTGAGCTTGTGGCTCAGGGCTACGACCGCTTGGACGCTTCCTACCTCGTATTCACCAATTCTGACACTGAGGCCGAATACAAGGAGTGGGCGGCCAACGGATATCCCTTCAATTGGGAAGTGGCACGCAATTGGACTCCCAGCGAACTCGCTGAGTATCCCTACGGCGATCTCCCCGTAGTGAACTCACAGAACGGTGAAGTCGAGGATTCTGCCATGGATCTTCGGGCACAGGTGCCCTCGTACTCCACAGGTCTACAGGCTGGTTTCCCCACTACTTCTCAAAAGCTGACCAACCTCATGAAGCCAGGGGAGCTTCGTCTGCAACCTCTCGAGGATGAATTCGAAGCCGTAGCAGGCCTCGAGGTCATGGGCTTTACCTTGCCCTTCAGCTCCACTGTCACCCTTGCTGGTGCTTGCGAAAACGCCTACCTCGCGAAGGAACAATCCGACGCTGAGGCCTCTACTACGCCGCCGACCTCTGAACCAGTTCCGTCCACTAGCACAACCACGGCACCGACCACTTCCGTTGTGCCTCCTTCTTCGACGAAACCAACCACAACCCGTCCGGCTAAGACCACCCCGGCAGCTACTCCTACTGCACCCGCGAAGCCGACCACGGCAAAGCCAACTACAACCAAGCCCAAGCCGACCACGACCAAGTCCACCTCTGCGCCTACGTCCACCGCGCCCGCAAAGCCGACCACAACCACTCCAGCGCCGAAGCCCAATAAGACCAATGACAGCGGTTCCTCCACTGGCGGAATCATCGCCATCGTCTTGGCAATTCTTGCCGCCGCAGGTATTGGTGTTGTGGCCTTCCTGCCGCAACTAGGGTTCAAGCTCCCTTTCTAGAGATTGGCTTCTTAGGTCATCGCCATTAACTCTTTTAAGACAAAAGGGCGGAAATAGTTTCCCTGACCCGACTAATGACAGGCGCCCAGCTCCATTTCGTTGAGCTGGGCGCCTGTCCTTTTTTAAACGCAGCGAAAGGCTGTACTCGCTCCCGCAATCGCAAGAATCCGCCTCTATCTACTCGAAGTAATCCTCGTCCACCTCGACCAGGGCCACGGTCCTCTTGACCTGCACGCCCACGCCGTAACGAATCATCAGTTTCGCCAACCTGTCCCCGTCGATTAAAACGACGCGTGACGACACCGCATCCGCATACTCCTGCGCCTTATCCGAAAACGTCGCTGTAGTCAGGAACACCCCTCGATCCGCCTGCGCACCCTGCAGCGCACCCACGAATCCCTGAATAGCCGGTCGGCCGATGCTCTTATCCAACGCATACCGCTTAGCCTGCACGTAAATCCGCGACAAGCCCAGCGTATCCTGGTCAATAATCCCGTCGATTCCACCATCATTGGATAACTGCGTACGCGTGGCCTTGCCCTGCGTTCCGCCATATCCCATAGCCATGAGCAAGTCCAGCACTGCCTGTTCAAAGAACGCCGGCTCATTCTCGTGCAACCGAGTCAGCAGCTCACCAGCCACGAATTCGTTGTTGCGAGATACACCAGTTTCCGCCTGCTCTACCGGATCGAGCTCGCTCTCAGCCTCTGGAAGTACGCTTTGCTTATCAGCGCTTACCTCGTCCCCAGCCTTACACCCAGGATTCCGGCCCCGCCACGTTAGCGCCGCTTCCGTGCCCGCAATCTCTCCCAACAGCTGCTTTTCCGTTAAGCCGGATGGATCGCGCGCTAAAAGGTCACGGCCAAAGTCTGTAATTTGAAAGCGCGCCCGCGCCGGTGAAGTAATGGCGTTCGCCTTCTTGAGGAATGTCAACGCCCATCCAATACGGTTTTCATAGAGCGGCTGCCCCGATGCAATGGTCTCAAGGCGTTCCTCATCCGTGATGCCAACGCGCACCGCAGCCTCCTCGATGAGCACGCTGCGCTTAAAACCTCTCCATTTGACGCCAATACGTGAAGCACCGGAACCATGTATCCATGCCACTTCAAAATTGCCATTAGAGTTCTCCTTGGAAAGCGCGGGTGGATAGGGATTCAAACAATTCATTGAACAAATCCCGGCGCTTTCGTAAGTTCCGTATGACATTCTCTATCGAACGCAAATTTTTACTGATTTTTGCACGTAACTCTGCCGGCGGATAAGGGATTTCAAAGCCCCTCACCAATGAGAGGTTCAAATTAGGCTGAGTCCCACCTCGGCCCAAGCCTCTGAGTTCTTCGTAACTATTCAAGAGACACTGATAGACAAAATAATCATCATTAGGATCCCTCGGTGCGACTACCGCGCACGCTTGATTGGTAGCTGCCTCTATCCCCAAATAGCCAACCCGACCTCGGGTCGCACCCTGCCCGTACATCGCCACTACGCTCGACCCTGCTCGATTAAGTTTGCAAGTCGAGCTTTCCAAGGCGTCTACACTGATTTTCTCTTCTGTTCCGAGAATTATGGTTCCTTTCACTTCGGTCGTCTTCACCCATGGAATATCGCCTTGGTAGAACGCCGCATTTTTCCTGCTCGGGGTAGCACCTGTTCCGACCACAGCTATTTCATCCAATCGACGGTTGTCCGAGAGCTTGGAGAATTCACTAAGCAGGTAAGTAGGCAAACGCAATAGCAGTTGAATCTGATACTGTTCCGCATCAAGTGAATGACGAACAGTGTCCAAAATCGCCGCGATGCGGCGCTGCTCGTCGAGGGGAGGGAGGGGAATCTCAAATCGTAGGAACGCTTCTTCCTTGACTCGCTGTCGGTTAGTTGCGCCAAAACTAAGCGCCTTCGCTTTTGCAGCCAAAATGCCACTAGTAGCAAAGTAGTGAAGATACTTTGGCATGCACCTCGACTCATCGATTTCGAAAATCGGGAAATCTTTAGAAACGACTGCTCCATCAAGAGATTTAGGAATAAGCGCGAAGGCACCGTTACGGGCGTCGATACGCGAGTAAATGAACTGTCCTTCTTTCACTCGATAGCCAGTGAAAACAGCCGGTGTCTTACCTGCTCCAATATTTCGCAGCACGGCACCCTCGCCATGCATTTTGACTGTTACAAAGGACTCCGTCTCTGGGGATGCAATCTTTTCCGGGACTCCAGCAGCCCGGAGCACATCCCCCAACCGCACCATCGGCCAATCATGCTTTGCAGTGCTAGCCATGTTATTTCCCCTCGCTGAGCATGGCCTTGAGGTTGGCAAGGCCTTGGGTGATGTCGCGGTCGAGTTCTTCGATTTCGGCGATGATGTCCATGGGGTCTCGGGTTTCTTGTGCTTCGAGGACGATTTCCTTGTAGCGGTTCATGGAGAGGTCATAGTCGGCTTGGGCAATCTCCTCCTTGGGCACGGTGAAGGAGTAGTCCGTGCGGGCGCGCTCGCGCTCGTCGGTGGTGCGGGAGTGCCAGCGGGCAACCACGTCCGGAAGGTTGTTGAGCTTCAGCTGTTCGTCGGTGAGGGTGACGGGAGTGGGGGCGTCGGCAAACGCGGGATCGCTTAAGTCCTGGATGTGGGAGGTAGGGGAGGGGCCGAGCAAGGGGCGCTCGAGAAGCGGGGTGCGCTTGTCATCCAGGGAGTAGCCATCCGCCGTGACGTCATAGAACCACACCTCGTCGGTGCCGCCGGAATCCGTCCGGGTGAAGCATAGGACTGCGGTGGACACACCCGAGTAGGGCTTGAATACGCCGGAAGGAAGCTTGATGACAGCATCCAAGCGCTGATCCTCAACCAAGGTTTTGCGAAGAGCCTTGTGCGCCTTGGTGGAGCCGAAGAGGACACCTTCAGGGACAATCACTGCGGCACGGCCGCCCGGCTTGAGCAACTGCAGGAAGCGGTGAACAAAGAGGATCTCCGTCTTCTTGGCCGCGGTCACGGACTTGAGTTTGGGATCGATGGAGTCCTTATCCAGGCTGCCCGCGAAAGGCGGGTTGGCCAACACGAGGTCGAAGGCCTCATCAAACGTTGTGGGTAGCTTCTGCAAGGAATCGTGGTGCGAGATGTTGGGCTCTTCAAAACCGTGCATAAACATGTTCATCGCAGCAATGCGGACCATGGTTTTGTCAAAGTCAAAACCCGTCAGGCCCTTCTTGATGAACTTAGAGCGCGTGTCCTTGTTGTAGAGGTCTTCGCGGTGATGCTGAGCAACCCAATCGTTGGCGGCCACCAGGAAGCCCGCGGTGCCACAAGCCGGGTCGATGATCCGCTGCGTTGGCGTCGGCTCCATGAGTGCGACGAGGAGCTCAATGATGTGGCTGGGTGTACGGAACTGACCATTCGTGCCCGAGGTGGACAGCTTGTCCAGCATGTACTCATACAAGTCGCCCTTCATGTCTTTGTTCGGAAAGCGCAACTGGTCAATGAGCTCCATGACTCGCGAGAGCGTGGCCTCAGATTCAATCTCGAAGGAGGCGTTAGCCATGTGTCCCTGGAAGCCTGTGCCGCCCATCTCCTTGAGGAAGGGGAAGACCTTGGTGATGATGGTGGCCTTGCGGCGGGCGATATCACGGTCCTCGATGAGATTGCGCCACCGCAGATCCTGTTGGCTGGCATCAAAGATGTCTTCCGTCGCGGTGGGATCTCCTAACGCCCGGCGCTTATCAATCTGGACCTGACGCTCGTCCAAATCCTTGATAAAGAGCAGGTAGGTGAACTGCTCAATGACGGAAACGGGGTTAGAAATGCCGCCGGACCAGAAGGTGTCCCAGATGCGGTCGACGTTGTTTTTGAGCGCGCCGGTAATCATGTAACTCAGGGTAGCTGTCGTGCGGAGCCATGCCGGCTATTAGCTCGCGGTAGGGGAGTACCTCCGAATCTCCCCCACGCAGGTTTTTACACTAAACCTTCTTCACCACAGCAGGCTTGAGCTTCATCGCGCCAAAACCATCAATCCGGCAATCAATATTGTGGTCTTCCTGGCCCGTTCCAGCATCGAAGTTGAGGCGGATGCCGCGCACCTTGGTGCCGGCCTTGAGCGGCTGCTGAGCGCCCTTGACCTTAAGGGTCTTGGTAACGGTGACCGTGTCGCCGTCGGCAAGCGCATTGCCCACGGAGTCGACGATGGTCGGTTCGCTTCCTTCCGCGGACGAGGCTTCGGCAGCGTCGGCGGAGAACTCATGCGCGCACTCAGGGCAGACGATGAGCGGCGGCATTTCGTAGGTGTACTCAGAGGAGCATTCGGGGCAGGGCGGCAGAGTTGCGGCCGAAGTATCAGACATAGGGGAGAGTTTAGCCTGCGTAGCACGAAAAGATGATTCTTCTCTCATTCCATTGATGGATACCCGGGTGGGGTATAGGCTTGAGTAAACACAATCGGACCCATTCGGAAGACTTATGAAACGCCTCATTTCTCTTGCGGCTGTGTGCGCCGCAGCCATCGCCCTGTCCGCCTGCTCCACGGAGAGCCCCGTCCCGAGCGAAGCCTCGAAGAGCGCCGCTTCCAGCACCGACATCGAACAGGTGCCTGCCGAGGAGATCCTCGCCGAGTTCGATCTCGAAGGGTTGGATGGCCCGGAGATCATCGACAAACTGGACCACATGCCCAAGGAGGAGCGCAATAGCGATCTTCACGCTTCCGTGCGCCCGAACGAGCTAATCCTCGCTACTGAACAGGGTCAGGCCTCCCTGCCGCTGCCGGAGGACAAGTTCTACGTCTCCATCGCGCCGTACATGACCCAGACCCATGACTGCTTCAACCACTCCCTGACCACCTGCACTGGTGAGCTCGGCAAGGAAGACATCCACGTCACCATCACCGATGACGCCGGAAACGAGCTGGTCAACGAGGACACGACGACGTTCGACAACGGCTTCATTGGCTACTGGCTGCCGGCCGACAAGAAGGGCACCATCACCATCGAGCAGGACGGCAAGACCGGCGAGGTTCCCCTGGATACCTCTGACGAAGGCGGTACCTGCGTGACCACGCTGCAGATGGCATAATCTGCCCATTCACTCACCACGGTGAATCCCACCTCCTGGGGTTCACCGTTTGTCGTTTTATGGTGTCCACGCAGTGCTTGCCGACGTCAACAGTGTTCTGGGCAAGTCCCCATACGGCCACTCCCTGAAGAAATCTCCGAGCAGGCAATTGACCACAACAAGTCCGCTGGTGTCGTCAACTCTGTTCCTTTTAGCCACGCCACCCCGTCGGCGCCGGCTTCTTAGGCGCAGGCGTTGTGGCTGCCCTGCTCGGCGCCATCGCCGCATTCCTGCAGTCTGTCGGCGTGGTCAAGGCTGACTTCTCCGCTCTGCAGAAGATGTTCCGCTAAGCACTACAGCACTATGCACTAAAGGATGCGCTGAGCATTCAGCCCCCCACGTCGGCCCTCCGCTTCGGAAGCGGAGGGCCGACTGCGCTTACTGGGAGGACTCCATTAGGCAGTCGTACAGGAAATCCATCAGCGTTGTGGCGTCGTCTGCACGAAAAAGCTCATCGAGGGCAAGGTTGAACTCCAGTCGCCGCGCGTAGGGGATATTCAATGCGCTGTATCCATGACTCAGCAAGAGGCCTGACGCCACAAGCCGTGCGGTTCGCTTGTTTCCATCGAAGTAAAACTGGCTACGCGTGGCAGAGCAGAAATAGGCCAACGCTTGCTCGACTGGGTTTTCAAGCCCTTGAAGGGAGACCAGCAAATCGGCATGAGCTTCACCCAATTCATCAGCAGGGTCGAAAGGGATGAACCCGCCATCCATGAGCCGCACTCCACCGCCATCTCCCTCCACGTGCCCTTCACCACGGAAAAGACCAGCGTCCAGGGCCTCGTTCCTTGCAAGCACGGCATGGAGTGCATCACTGATGCCTTTGTCCACCGCGAATTCTTGTTGGCTAACCAGCTCATGGAGCAAGTTGAAAGCCTCCGACAAGTCCAAGATCTGTTGCTGTTCAGCAAGTGCTTTCCCACCCACAGTGACGCCATCGAGCAACGTACGGACTTCCGGGAGGGTAAACGTGTTTCCTTCCAGCGCAGCGGCATTCCACACCAAGTCAGGAAGTTGCTTGGTTAGTCGGAATAACGCGCGCTCGGTCCCCAACTCCACAATGAGAGGTCGCTCATGGTGCTCCCAGCTGACTCGGCTCGTCGCTCTTCTCATCACCTATGCCCCTCCCACATAGTTTTCTGCGCACGCATCGATAGCAAGCTGGTGCGGTGACACGTAGTGTATTCCTGATTCTTTTGTTGCGCCCGTTATCTCCTCACCAGCCGCTGGCACGAGCGTGATCCCTCCGGATACGGGCTCAGCACTGGCACGAATCCGCGTGGGCAACGAAGCCACGATCTCTGCTGGATTTGTGCACCAGATCAACGTTGACTGAGGTTCTCCTGCACCAGCGATCTGCCCCGCGACTCGTTGAGCTGCAAAAGCACCCGACATCGCCCATGGTTGCCCGGTCGCATCAACCGCTGAGGCAACCGTTATGGGATTCGACGGCAAAAAGTGGAGAGACCCGTGGCGGCCATAAGGATTGGAGGCCCACGCGGCCCGTTCTATGAGAGCCTGGTAGCTACCGCCGCCGGCCGGGGCGTCACCCCACTGCACAAAGCGGTCAATCCAGGCTTTAACGTCCGGTTCCTCACTCTTGAGGTCCCCACAAAGCACTCGGGCGGCTGTCGCGGCCGCGGCATCACTGGTGCGGTGTACAGAGACGGAAACCTCGTATCCGAGCACGCGCATTACCTTCTCCAACCCGGCCAGGCTTGGTTGAGCTGTCCCACGCAACCACAGATTGAGCGTATTTCGTGAGACCCCCGAACGCCGCGACACTTCACTAAGGCTCAGTGGGCTTTTCTTGAGGAGTTGTACTGGGTCCATGGCCCTACTATAGCTAGCTGTCCTATAGATAGGACACCTGTCCTACGCATAGGACAGGTGATACTTCTACCAGCGACATGGCAACAGCACCCCACGGTGTCCTATGATGAAAAAAATGAGCGCGGAGATCTATTCACTTCCCACAACGCCGTTGGTCACCACTGATTTCATCGAACAGGGCCCCCGGATTTCACTGCGCCGGGGAAGCAACATCCTCATGCTTCAACTGCCCGCCACGTACCCCGAAGCGGAACTGACGGATCCGCGGTGGGTGGTCAAGTCCCATTTCATCGATCGCCCCCACTCGGTGCGTGAATTCGCCACCGAAGAGCCGCTGGAAGTCGGCATCCCTGGGCCGTTCACCCGCATCGAGGTCACCCTGCACGATGGCGATGAGGTCCTCATCGAAACCATCACCTTCACCGGCATCACCGAGGACGCGCCTTTCATCGTCTATGACCGCACCACGCTTATCGCGCCGCAGGGCACCCTCAAGGACGCTAAGCCGCTCGGCATCTGGGCCGGCTGGGAAGTAGGCCCGCTGCCGGAGCGGGTGGAGGTGCCGCAGAGGGAACCGGTGGACGTCGCCAAGCACAGCGATTTCGAGTGGGACTTTAACGTTGCCACGCTGCCCAATGCCCGGGGCCTCGACAACGAGCCGGTATTCACCAAGTCCCCGCGCGTGCACCTTATCGCGGAAGGGGAGTGGCGCATCGATCTCACCTACGCTCCCCTCGGCGGCGAGCAGGAGGAGATTTCAGAGCAGACCTTCGACCCGGGCATCGCCGAGCCCTTCCCGGGCGATCTCTACGAAGACCCGTGGGTGGGCCGCTACAAGGTGTCGCTGTGGCACGACGAGGAGCTTGTCGACGTCCGCTTCATCTCCCTCGCCGAGGGCCTCCACATGCGCGCCACCAACGACGGTCCGCGCGGCATGGACTTCCGCATCATCGACGCCCTCGGCGCGCACTCGCGCTTCAGCTACACGCTGGCCTCTCCGCCGAAGAAGCCCATCGCGCTGGAGAAGGGCCTTCGCACCCTCGAGGACACCGAGGTCTCTCGCCGCGAGGTAGTGGCCAGTGAAGCTGGCTATGAGCTGGAATTCGATGTCTGGCCCGAGGCCCTGTTCAGCCGCGTCAAGCGCATCGGCTTGGAGCCCACCGAGCACTCCGATAAGCCGGTGATTTTTGCGGGCCAGCTTGATCAAGATGACATGTTCACCGTCCACTCCCCGCGCCCGCTCCCACTGGCCAAGTTCGTCACCATTGACGGCCGCCAAAAGATCAAGGAGCTGGCCCGCACGTCGAAGACGACCCAAGCGGTCACCAGCCTCGCCGTGCCCAATGCCGCACTGGCCAACGCCGTGCGCAAGCAGCCAACGGCGGAGCTTTTCCTCATGTGGTCCACGCTGTCCTATGAGGACTACCTGGACTCCCTTCCGGCGGAGGAGCGCGCAGCCCACCAGGCCCGCAGCTTGGAGCGGCGCATCGTGGAGTATGAAGCGTCCGCGTCCACCAGCCTGATTTATGCGGCGCTGGCAACTATCCGCAAGTCTCCCTTCGTCAGCCGCGGTCTGCTCAACGGCGATGAGATTATCATCGAGCAGAACGCAGAACCGCCGGCAGAAGTAGTGGGATGGGCCTGGCCATTGACTGAACCAACAGTTGCACCGACCCAGCTCACCGCAACCGAGGACGGCTTCGAACTACCCGTAGACCTCGCTGAGCAGGGCTCATTGCTTGTCGACGTCCGCGAGCTCCGCGCCGACTCCAACCTCGCCGCCCCCGCTCGCCCCTCCAGCGCCTCCATCGTGATCACGCCGGAAGGCTCGCCCGCAGCTCTGGCCTCAAAGGACTGGACTCCGGAGCAACTGTGGGGCACCTTCCGCGCCCTTCACGTGCTCTCGCAGCGCAGCCCGAACCCGAAGCTGCAGGCGATGTTCGACAGCACGATTGATCGCCTGCGCGCCCGACCGGAGGACGCGCTCCACGCCTTGGCGCGCACTGGCGTTAGCGTGAACCAGCAGGCCCGCTCGCTCGCGCGCACGCGCTTGTTCCACTCGCCGCTGGAGCCCACCGCCGAGTCCAGCGCCGATAGCTACCTGGATCTCCTGCTCGATCCTTCCGCCAGCGAGAACGCGGAGCTGAACGCCGTGCGTGAATCCGGCGCCGATGGCCTAACCCGCCCGATGCTGCTGAATGCTGCGACCATTCACAGCCCCACACCGCCCGTCGATGACCTGATGGGGGAGGCTGGCCGCGTCGCCGCTCTGCGCGAGTGCTTTGCCAACAACGGCGCACTCGATGCGCTGGGCACCATCGAGCACCTGCGCAAGGACGCCACCGCACTCGCATCCCTGGTGCAAAACGCGGGCGTTGACATGTCCGTCAGCCATACCCTTATCGCGCTGGGCGCCTTTGCCAGCGGAAACACGGCTGATGAGCTCAATGCCGCTGCGTGGATGCCCTACATCTCTTATGCCTTCGCACTGGCGTCTCGCGCCGCGGCGAACGACATCATCATGGAAAGCCCCCTGCTCAAGGAGGACATGCCCATGCTTGCCGACGTCCTCCCTCTCGCCCCCCGCCTCTTTTTCTACGACCTCGTGACCGCCGAAGCTCTCTTCCGCGATCGCGACGTGTAAGCGCGTGAGGTGTGCCACAATGAGTGAGCATGAAGGTTATCTCCACGAACGTCGCTGTCCGCCGCCCCGAGCCGCACGGGCGGCACGAGTACACGGGCATCGATAAGCAGCCGCGCCCCTTCCTCGACCTAGAGGTCCCCGGGCCCAACTACGGTGACGGCTCCGGCGTGGTGGGGGATTCCATCGGTGACCACGCCCACCACGGCGGAGCCGAGAAAGCCGTCTACGCCTATGCCCGCGAGGAGCTTGACTACTGGGAGGGCACGCTCAACCGCGTGCTGCGTGACGGCTACTTTGGGGAGAACCTCACCACCGAGGGTATTTCCTGGCCGAATATACTCATCAACCAGCGCATTCAGGTAGGGGAGTGCGTGCTCGAGGTCTCCATCCCGCGCACGCCCTGTGCCACCTTCTCCGGCTGGATGGACGAGCCCGGCTGGCTCAAGTCCTTCACTGAGCGCGGCGATTGCGGCTCCTACCTTCGCATCATCGAGCCGGGCCGCATCAATCCCGGCGATGAGATTACGCTTATCGGCCGCCCCGACCATGACATCACCATGGGCATGGCCTTCGCCGCCAAGATGGGGGACAAGGAGCTAGCCCGGCGCGTCGTCGACGCCGGCTGCCTGGCCCCAGTCCACCACGATCAGCTGGTTAAGCGCCTGCAGCCCCGCGGTTAGCTAGCCATTCATAGGTTGTCGCTTGTGAACCGCGCGTGCCATCCATACGCACGAATCGTGCCTTCACCAGTGACTTCAGCGCATATCGGACCTGCGCTCGAGTAAGGTTTGTGGCTGTTTCTATTTCGCCGATAGACAGCGGTTGTGCCGCCGTACGCAGCGCCTCCGCTACGCGCGGGGCGTTAACACCCAGGCGTTCCAAGGTCACTGGTGCATCCACTCGTCGTTCCGGGCCGGTGCCTGATTCCTCCTTGCGTAGTGGCTCCCAGATACGGGCCTCTCCACGAGTGTCCGGCCGCCACATTTTCACCGTAAATTGCACGCCAGAATCTATCAGGTCAGGCTCCGGTAGTCCTTGCTCTCGCGCGGCATCCAGCATGAGCTGCACGCCGCCGCCTTCGCCCTCAATAACAAAAGAGCCATCGTCTGCTTTGAGATATCGGCACAGTCTATAGAGCCGCTGGTTAATCTCCTGGCGCGCCAGATCTCTCGACTTGAGCTGTTCAACCGTCAGATCCCGTAGGCCTCCTGGACTGGAGATAACCATCTTGTCCGGTAATAGGCGGACATCAATCGATTTACCCGCACCCAACGTATTTGGCCCAAGATCACGGTGCACCAATGCATTAGCCACGGCCTCTCGAATGGCCGGAAGGGGAAGTTCAGGAACTTCCACCATTGATCCGTCCTCTCGATATCGCCGTACGGCGGCTAAACGTTGCCTTACCCATCCCATTACCGAGTTCAACAGCACCGGAACGGGCCCCTCAAAGGTCTCCAACCCCAACACTCGCCCGTGCTTCGAACCATTTGGTAGCCTTTGCGCCACCGTTACTGCTAAGGAGGGAAAATGCCCTTGGGGATAGAAACCCAGCGCATACAGGCCAGCAAGCGTCAGCTCTCCAGTCGCGGTCGTCACCGCTAGTGCCCGTAAGACGTCCTCATCTTGAGTAAGTCCCGATAGTCGCCGATTCTTTCTCCGCGCCTGAACCAAGAAATCTTCCACCACGGCGCGGTCCAAGTCTGCGATACTCGTGCCTTCCACAATCGTCGTGTCATAGGACACTGCCTCCTCGGCATGCAGCTTCGCTACGTCCATCATGCGTAGCTCGGAGGCACTCATACGATAATCCCCATCAGCCATTCGAAGATACGCTTCTCCCCTGTAGATAGCAGGCTTATCAATGATCGGAAGACCCGTAACCTCCGCAATCACGACATGCGTGCCATCTATTGCCACACTGTCGGTATGCACTGTGACTGGGGGAGTGATGGCATGACGAGCTTGCGAGGCCAGAGCAGCCTCCATCTCCGAAGGATTCTCAATGCCAGTGACAATGAAGCCTTCTTTCTCATTGACACCGAGAATGATAAGACCGCCACTCGGCATGTTTGCGAACGCGCACAATGTCTGCGGTAGAGAGTCCGGAATGCCCCCTTGAGCGGTTTTGACCTCGACTGTTGTTGAATCACCGCCGCGCAACTCAAGCTCAGCCAATAGCTCTCTCAGCTGATTCTCGGACCAATTGTTCACGATGAATACCCGCCCTCAATGTTAACAATGACGGCTCAATGCTAACTTCATTCCTCTTCAATGACAAGAGTTCTCATTGATCTTCCCATTGAGGTGTCATTGACATTCTCATTGAGGCCAAATTATGGCCCTGAAACCCCGTATGTTTAAGCTTTATCTAGCGCATAAACCGCAATGAGTGGTTGGATAAGAGTTATCCAACCACTCATTTGCTGTCTGACGAATGGATAGCCTCTACAAGCCTCACTACGTTACCGAGAGCTGGATCCCCGAATCAGGCTCCGGCATTCCCCGGCGCGATAAGGCCGGAGGCCCTTTTTAGGTCTATGTCCCTGACCATTTTGTAAGTAAGGCATGGAGTTTTCCCCAGAGCTCACCAGCCGGGCAGCACGTATCGAGCGAGAGATCTTGAATCTCAACCGTCATGCTGCTTCTGGCCAGTTGGAGTCTGTGGCCCGCTTACTCATGCGTTCTGAGGCGATTTCTTCCTCACGCATTGAAGGTATTGCGCCCAACGTCGACAAGGTTGTCCTCGCGGAACTCGCCCAAAAGGAGGAAGTCCGCGGCTTTAAGGAAGTCCGCGGCTTTAAGGAAAGCGCGGAAGAGGTTGCGCGTAACCTCACCGTTCTGTGTTCCATTGAGAAGAGCTTTGCCACCGAACCAACATCTCCATCGGCCTTCTTGAAAAGCTCCAAAGAGAGTTGATGGGGGAGAAGGGCTCTATCCCCACTGGTCTCCGCACTATTCAAAACTGGATTGGTGGAAGTAACCACACACCCTTTGGGGCCGAGTTCATCCCAGCGCCCCCACGTCTAGTCCATGACCTCGTGGACGACTTATGTCTTTACCTCGATGGCGCTTCGCACGGTGCTCTCATCCAGGCCGCGATTGCTCACGCTCAATTCGAAACGATTCACCCATTTGCAGATGGCAACGGCCGTGTGGGCCGTGCTCTCATTCATGGGATTCTTCTGCGTCGCGGACCTACTGAATACACCATTCTGCCGGTAAGCCTCGTCCTCGATACGTGGTCCAAATCGAAAGCTACCTGCCTTTTCGCACCATCAAGCGTGGTAAAATCCTCACCATGGAGCGCACGTATAAGTGGGAGCATGTCGAGACTCCCCTCATCCGGAACGAGGCCGCAGTTCATTTTTTAGGAGCCGGTTTGACCGCTTCCGGAGTGCAATACGGCGATGGATACAAGGCCACGTGGGAGCTGCGCGCCGCGGAGAACTGGGTGACCGAACGTGTGTCGGTGAACGTTGAAGGCGACGGATGGGGACGAAGCCTCGAGCTGTTTAGGTCCGAGCAAGGCGTGTGGTCGGCGGAAACCAATGAAGAGGGCGCCCAGCCTGAAGATCTGCCCTCCCCCGGTATCGTCCAGTCAGCCGACCTGAAAGCCGCACTCGATTGCGATCTCGGTCTGTGCCCTCTCACCAACACAATGCCTATTCGTCGCTTGACGCTGCTTGAGACTCAGGTCCCGAAAACGCAGCTGATCATGGCTTGGATTGATATACCGTCCCTCCAGGTGATCGCATCAGACCAGTACTACAGCTCCGTCGATGCTGAAACTGTCCGATACAAAAGCGGAACACGGGGAGTCGACGTCGAGTTGGAGGTCGACGGTGACGGCGTGGTCGTACACTACCCTGATCTCGCACGGCGGGTCTGATCCGGAAACAACTCTAACTAAGCTGGGCGGTATGAACGACCTGACCATCGCGCCTGGCCCAGGGATCCCCGGGGGTCTGGTCATCGTCGCCGCCGACCTGACGGAGCGGTTCGCGAAGTCGTCGGGACCAGGCGGCCAAGGCGTCAATACTACGGACAGCAAAGTGCAGCTTTCCGTCGATATCGCTACGTGCTCATCGCTTTCCGACGCCCAGCGTCGCCGCGTCCTCCACAACCACGAGCACCGCCTAGACGGCACCGTCCTTACCGTTACCGCATCGACCCAGCGATTGCAGGTACGCAACCGCGCCGAGGCACGCGAACGCATGGCCGCCCTCTTGCGCGAGGCGCTCGCTCCGCCTCCTCCCCCGCGGCGCAGGACCAAGCCGACGCGGAGCTCGGTGCGACGCCGTCTCGAAGCGAAAAAGCGGCGCTCGGAACTCAAGTCCACGCGACGGCGGCCCCAAATTCCCTAGTTCGAACCATCCGCATGCATATCCTCACGCTGACGGACCTGGTTTGGGTAACCGCTACGCTGAGACAGCTTGGACCGGTTGAATCCACTCGATTTCCGAGAGGATCTTGTCTTCCGCCACGTCCAAGTCATATTGAGCCTGTAACCCGAGCCAGAACTGGGGGCTCATCTCGAAAAACTTCGCTAGACGAAGGGCCGTGTCAGCGGTTACAGCGCGCTTACCGTGAACAATTTCGTTGATCCGGCGGGGCGGAACGCCGATGGAGACGGCGAGCTTGTGCTGGGTGATCCCCATTCCTTTGAGGAAGTCCTTCATGAGGATCTCACCGGGGTGAACCGGAGGGAGCTTGTCAGTGGTAGTCAACGATCTCAACCTCCTCTGGCCCCGCCGATCACCTTTCAACGCCTCGAGCCGGTTTCCCGGGGGAATCCGCTCTCGATTCCACAGACGCTCAGTGTCCTTGTCAGCGAACGACTGGATCATGCTTCACCTTATCCCCCATAACGCGAAGCGTCAATAACGCTACGCGTTAAATTTGAACTCCACGGTATGTAGTTGCAAAGTTACTTTCTCGTTAGCCTGCAACAATCAGAAAACTGTAATTACGTCAGCACACAGAGAACATATGGGCGCATGGAAACACGTAAAGGTTGTGCGGGATGGCGTGGACGTCAACGTGAAGATTCTGGAGAACCTCGCCGCGCACGTCGCTCCCGCGTTGGGTGGCAGCCGAACCACAAAGGACCAGTCATCTGCTATCCCATCGACTAATTCCTGCAGGTCGCAGGACCTTCGCGTAACCGTCAGTTCAGTGCATTTTGAATAGTTCAGCACACGTTGTACTGTTCAGCACATGCTGACTATTGCTTCACGCCTCGACGTTATGAACCGGCTCGGCCGGGCCATGGCTGATCCGACGCGTTCCCGAATCCTGATGACCCTACTCGACGGTCCGGGCTACCCGGCCGAGATTTCGCAAAGGTTGGATCTGACTCGCTCGAACGTCTCGAACCACCTGTCCTGCCTACGCGATTGCGGCATCGTCGTCGCTGAGCCGGAGGGCCGCAAGACCCGCTACGAAATTGCCGATCCGCACCTCGCGGCGGCGCTCGAAGCGCTGGTCAACGCGACACTGGCCGTCGACGAGAATGCCCCCTGCATCGACACTGAGTGCTCGGTGCCCGGCTGCGGCGAGAAAGGAACGGACGCATGAGTTCAGCATGTGGATGCGAACACGAACCCGCCACGGAGATCGAAGAGCTCGATCGGCCATGGTGGAAGGACCCCGAGCTACTGCTACCGATCTTCTCCGGCGTAGCCCTCATTACAGGACTGGCGCTGGACTGGTCCGACTTGGAGACGCCCGCAACGGTACTGTATTGGCTTGGCCTGCTGTTGGGCGCTTACACGTTCGCACCTGGAGCGATCCGGAACCTTGTCACGAAGCGCAAGCTCGGCATTGGCTTGCTTATGACGATCAGCGCGGTCGGCGCGGTGATCCTTGGTTTCGTCGGAGAGGCCGCGGCGCTGGCGTTCCTGTACTCGATCGCCGAGGCGCTTGAAGACAAGGCGATGGACCGAGCCCAAGGCGGACTGCGGGCACTGTTGAAGCTGGTACCGCAAACCGCGACCGTGCTGCGCGACGGTACGACGGCCGAGGTCACTGCGAAGGACCTTGAGGTTGGCGAGCTAATGGTCGTACGCCCCGGGGAGCGGATCGCCACGGACGGCATCATTCGGTCCGGACGCTCCAGCCTTGACACCTCAGCGATCACCGGAGAATCCATTCCGGAGGAGGTTGCGCCCGGCGACGAGGTACCCGCGGGAGCGATCAACTCCGCCGGTGTGCTGGAGGTCGAGACGACCGCAGCTGGAACGGACAACTCGCTGACCACACTCGTCGACCTCGTCGAGCAAGCGCAGGCGGAGAAGGGTGACCGCGCCCGGATCGCCGACCGGATTGCCCGACCCCTCGTGCCCGGGGTGATGATCCTGGCGGTGCTGGTCGGCGTGATCGGCTCGCTGTTGGGCGACCCCGAGACGTGGATCACCCGTGCGCTGGTGGTCCTGGTCGCAGCGTCGCCGTGCGCGCTGGCAATCTCCGTGCCGCTGACGGTCGTGGCCGCTATCGGCGCGGCCAGCCAGTTCGGAGTAGTCATCAAGTCCGGCGCGGCGTTCGAGCGACTCGGCGGCATCCGTCACCTAGCGGTAGACAAAACCGGAACCCTTACCCGCAACCAGCCCGAGGTTACCGGAGTGGTCCCGGCAGACGGATTCGATCGGGCGCAGGTGCTTTCCTTCGCGGCGGCGGTTGAGCAGCAATCGACGCACCCCCTCGCCGCGGCGATCGTGGCAGCGGAGCCCGAAGCGCCCACCGCCTTGGATATCAGCGAGGAAGCCGGTCAAGGCATCGGCGGCACCGTCGAAGGCCGACGGGTGCTGGTCGGCAGCCCCCGATGGATCGACGCCGGGCCACTGAAGGCGGACGTTGAGCGCATGGAGTCCGAAGGCCAGACCTGCGTCCTAGTCACCGTCGATGACGCTCTCGCCGGGGCGATCGGGGTGCGCGACGAGTTGCGGCCCGAGGTGCCCGATGCCGTGCAGTCCCTGCACGACAACGACGTAGAAGTGAGCATGCTTACCGGCGATAACACTCGCACCGCCCGGGCGCTAGCTGAAATCGCCGGAATCGACGACGTGCGCGCCGAGCTGCGACCGGAGGACAAGGCAAGCATCGTCGCCGAACTCTCCTCCAAGACGCCGACGGCGATGATCGGCGACGGCATCAACGACGCGCCGGCACTGGCGGGCGCAACGGTGGGCATTGCGATGGGAGCAACCGGCTCTGACGCCGCGATCGAGTCCGCTGACGTCGCCTTCACTGGCCACGACCTCCGGCTGATCCCGCAGGCGCTGCAGCACGCCCGCCGAGGCAGCAGGATCATCAACCAAAACATCGTGCTGTCTCTGGCCATCATCATCGTGTTGATGCCACTGGCGATCAGCGGTGTACTGGGCCTGGCCGCCGTCGTCTTGGTACACGAAGTCGCCGAAGTCATCGTGATCTTGAACGGCCTGCGGGCTGCACGAGCGAAACGCTGAGGCTGTAACCGGCAAGTCTTATAAGGGTTAAACCACGCGCCGAGCGCACACACGTTGGACCAGGCGAGTCATTCGAGTTCACCACCTGGTCCTTCTCGATGCGTGCAGGCACGGGAACTGTGGGTGAACCTAATAGTTCAACGGCCCGATAACGCTTGCAGATTCTTCACACGAGGTAGCGGAATGGACCGAGGCCGAACGAAAACCGGAGTTAGAGACAGTGCTCTTCAACATACCCCCAATAACGCGAAACGTCATTAACGCCTCGCGTTACACGTTGAACTTGAACTCGAGGGAGTGTCGTCGCTATTTAACGTGTGCGAGGATCATTTCTGGACCCCACCCCACTCGCTGGCATGAACCTTGCACACAGCCACGGCGATGGTCCCGGTACGGCCTTGCCGACTGAGCGCCCGGCACCCCCATCACAGACGTTCGTGCTCCACATCCTTCGCTCAAAGCAGACTGCTATTCCGTAAACCGATGTAGTCACCCCTCCAGGACGGTAGCCTTATCAACCCAGCGAGCCAATAGACTGAAAGCCGCGAGCTGCTCCAACGCGACTTGCTCCTCACCACCGTCGTGTGGAACATGCATCCCGGGATTGCGGATAGCCGCGTACAAGCCCTCTGCAAAGGCGCGGGCGCCCCGATGTAGGTTCTCAAACGTCTTACTGCCATCATTTTCCATAAGCCGAAGGCGCGGCACATTACGCTTCGGATCATGGAGTGAAAACGCCTCATTGAAAAGTGCTGTTTCAGATATGTCTAGGCGGTTCAGTTTCGCTTGGGTCTCTGCATTGATGCGGATGGCAGCCTGCATCACGGCTTGATGGTAGTGCCCATGATTCCAGTAACCCTTGCCATTCTCCCACGCCCACGGATGCAGATTGGCTGCGTCTAAGTCTGGCGTGTTGTCTCCGAGCTTTTCAGCGAGTTCAGACCTACGTTCAAGCACTGTCTTGGCCCGGGAGGCTTGGTCCCTCAGCCAGTTATACTCCTTGTCCTGGACTGGGAGTCCTTGTCTCCACCCGGGAAGCGCTCGGTCAAGGATCATTTCAACGACGTGGGCACGTGCCGCAGCCTCAGTCGGCGATCCGCTCATAACGGTTCCAAGGTAGGCGATGCCCGGGCCCATGTCGGGGACTACCTTCTCTGTGACTTGCAGGAACGCGTCTATCTCATTGATCGCCCACTCGGGGTCTAGCTCGGCCATGCCTCCATTATGACGTATGGGGCTGACATGGCCGGAGAGAACTGTTCTGATACCCCATCCAGAAACACCCCTCGTTATTGCAGGCGCGCTAACGCGCGCCCACAATGGAAACCATGAGCGACGCCAACTTCATCATCCGCCAAATCACCTTCGACTGCCACGATCCGTCTAGGCTCGCCGAGTTCTGGGCGGTCGCAACCGGCTGCGAAATCGCCGCGGATTACGGCGATTTCGTGATGGTCGATTCGACCCCGGCGCTAGGGTTTCAGCGCGTTGAGGATCCCACGCCTGGCAAGAACCGCATGCATATCGACGTTGGCGGGGCGGAGCGCGAATCCTTGGTAGAGCGCCTCAAAGACCTAGGCGCTACCGAACTCACCACCCACGAGGCGCCGGGATTGGTGTGGACCGTCATGCAGGATCCGGAAGGCAACGAGTTCTGCGTGGGCAACCTCGGGGCCTAGCTACAAATTGAACTTAAACTCGACGGAGTGGCGAAAGAAGGCTACCTCACTCAGTTGCAAGCGATTCGAGAAGCCGAAAAGTGTGCCGCAAGGCGTTTCCTGCTCGGAAAGGCAGCCTCCGCAGGCTAGATCGTTCCGCGTCATGAAGAGCTAGCACCGCCGAAGTCCCCCTCAAGTCAGATTCGGACTCATTCTCACAGTCAGTCGCGGAACGAAAACCAACTTAGTACGGTCCCGACTGCAACTAAAACTGTTCCTGCCGAAACTAAATGCCATCTTCTAACCGCTGGCGAAGCACGACTTCCTCTTCATCGCTGAGCCCAGCGAGTCTTTCCCCCTGCTGTTCTTCTTCGAATCGCAGCGCATCCGCCAATGTTTCTTTCAACGGGCGAATCTGCAGGCCAGCTTCGTAGGCTGTGGCGCAATCGAGTAGCGCGATGTTGCGAAACTGTTCACCTGGTACCCACAATGGCAACGATTTTGGGCCCATCCACGGGGTTACATCATTAGCGAGAAGCAGTTCATCAGAGCAAGGTCGCTCCGTAGCCTCCGATGCGGTTAACTCACGCGAAATCTTGAACACTTCGGACAAGGAAGTAGCAAACCCCGTGGCGTTAAAGGTTCCGAAAGTTCCAACTTCTGCAGACTCAACTATCCAGTCTGCAAGGTCTTTCACATCAATCATAGCGACGGGAAACGCCGGGTCTGGGACGATCACGTTCTCACCCGTGGGATGCGCGAAGCGCCACGGATAGTAACCACTGCGCCCTGTTTCGTCGCCGTAGCCGGCGATCAGACCGGGTCGAACTACCATTACCGACCTATTTATGTTGCGATAAATCGTTTCGCAAGCAGACTTTGCGGCCGGGTACTGCCCCATGTTCTCCATGTAGTCAATTTCAAGCGGAGTGACTACGGAATCAGACTCGGAAGAAATACTTCCTTGGTCCTCATATACGCTGCTCGAAGACACAAATATACGATGCTTGGCCTGGAGTTTCGTCGCCGCATCCCGCGCATGCTTCGGCTGACTCGTCAGATCCACAATGGTGTCCCAAGTTTTCCCCGCAACCTCATCGTACGCACCGTCACGGTCACGGTCTGAACTCACAAATTCGGCTCCGTTGGGAACCTTCCCGTTACCCCGTGCAAGGCAAGTAACTTCATGTCCTCGCTCGACTGCTGCAGCCGCTATGTGTCCTCCAAGGAAACCGGTACCACCAAGCAATAAAAAGTTCATGTCACTAGTTGTACACGAAACCTTCTCACACGTGACCAGTCTTAATCCCAGCACATCCAAGCTAGATCCAGATGCCAGAGCAGGATTACCCCACCATCTGCCAGAGCTTCTTATTCGGCTAACCTACACATTGAACTTAACTTCAACGCAGACGACATCCTCAGCCTGCTCGACCTCGCAGAACGCCAGCTCGCCAGCAGCCGCTTTGACACGAAGCTCTCACCGCCTACCGGGCGCGCAGTTCCACGGGCACAGCCTTAAAGTTTGCGGATACGCTCTGCATCAGCCACGAGGTTCTGCGTAAGCTTCTCCGCTTCAAGGCCAGCCAAGTCACAGCTGTCGAAGCGGGCCAGCCAGTCAGCACGAATGGCGGGGGAGTCGAACCAGGTTGCGCGCTCGCTTTCAATATCTTCGATGCCGTTTAAGGTACGGCCGTCGCGGGTGCGGATCTCGAGGTCGTCGACAAGCGGCGCAATAGCCTGAAGCCCCGGCACGATGGCCTTAAAACCCGACGTGTGGGAGACCTCGTTAGTCCAGCGCGGATAGCGGCTCACGCGCTGCGCCTCCAGATAGCGCTGGACGACGCCCAGCCTGGAGACCTCCTGCGCCACCGCCAGGCCCACGACCTTCACGCGGAAACCCGCGGAGCGAAACTTGGCTATCTCACCCGCGATGAATTCCGGGTTAGACAGCGTGTTCTCAATGATGAGGGAGTGCCCGTGCTGCCGGCCATACTCAATCAGCGAAGACATCCAAAAGGGGACCGGTCCATTGGTGAGCACGTCCATGCGCAGGGGGTCGCGCTCCATGATCTCGTCGAGGGCGGGGTGCAGCTTCCGAACCTCATCGGAATCAAGGACCGCGTGACCATTCTTTACAGATTCAATAGCCGTTGATTTGCCTGACGCTGGCTGCCCCGCCACATAAATGACTTCTGGAACAGACGGACTGTGAGTATTCGATCGGCCAAAGTAGCTGGCTTGCAGAGTCTTTAGCCGTTGCTCCATAACTTGTGGATCAACGGGGAAATCAGCGGCGGAAAGCATAAGCTATGCCGCTTTGTGCTCGGAGGAGAGGGCTTCAAGCCGCTGCGCAAAGAGAGCCGCAGCGGCGCGGATGGCTTCAATGTCGGTTGAATCAACACCACTGACTATGTCCTCTACCAGCCAATTCTGACGAATCCACCATTGTGATTCTACATCGTTGCCTGCTTCAGCAGCCCTAGTGAGGTAGGCGGCTTTCAGCGAGGACGCAACCTCCTTCATGGCGTCGAAGGCTGCGTACTCGATCTCCGGGACTTTGGCGGTGCTCATGGCGCTAAGAATAGCAGCGCCATGCAGGAGCTAGCCGTTGATGATCTGCGGGTACGCCAGGCCCTTGAGGCCCTCGGTACCGAACTCCACACCGTAGCCGGAGGACTTGATGCCACCGAAAGGCACGCGCGGATCCACAGCACCGTGGGCATTGATCCAGGTAGTGCCTGCCTCCAGCTGCGCAGCGACGTCCAGAGCGCGCTCACGGTTGGAGGACCACACGGAGGAGCCCAAGCCCACGTCAAGCTTGTTGGCCTGCTCGATGGCCCAATCCAGGTCTGTGTACTTCACAATCGGCAGGGCAGGCCCGAACTGCTCCTCGACGACCAGCGGGTTATCCGGGTCGATGTCCGCCACCAGGGTGGTGGGGTAGAAGTAGCCCGGCGCGTCATAGTCCGGGTCGCCGCCCAGCAGTACGCGGGCACCCGAGTCCTTAGCAGCGTTGACGAGCTTGTCCACGATGTCGAACTGCTGCTTATTCTGCAGCGGGCCGAGCACGTTTTCCTCCTCCAGGCCCACGCCCATCGGGGAGGCCTTGGCCACCTCGACGAGGGCTTCGCAGACGGCGTCGTATAGCGACTCCGGCACGTACACGCGCTTCATCGCCGCGCAGGTCTGACCAGTGTTGATGAACGCGCCCCAGAAGAGGTCGCCGGCAATCTCCTTCGGGTCAGCGTCATCCAGCACGATGCCCGCGTCATTGCCGCCAAGCTCCAGCGTAAGGCGGGTGAGGTTGTCGGCGCTGGCCTCCACGATCTTCTTGCCGGTGGCTGTGGAGCCGGTGAACATGATCTTGTCGATTCCCTCGTGAGTGGTCAGCGCCGCGCCAACCTCACCGGCTCCACTCACAACCTGGAGAACACCCTCCGGCAGCACGGAGTTCACGACCTTGAGCAGGCCCAGTACGGACAGCGGGGTGTACTCGGAGGGCTTGACGACGACCGCGTTGCCCATACGCAGTGCCGGCGCAATCTGCCAGATGGTGATCATCATCGGCCAGTTCCACGGGCCAATAGCACCGACGACGCCGAGTGGGCGGTAGTTGACGGTGGCGGTGATGTCATCATCCACGGCAGTGTAGTTCGGGTGCTCGAAGGAGGCGGTGGCATTCAGCCAGCCGGAGCAGGCACCGACCTCGAAGCGGGCGTTCGGGCCATTGAGCGGCTTGCCCTGCTCACGGGAGAGAAGCTCAACGAGTGCCTCTGCATTAGCGTCGATGGCGGCGGCTGCCTTGGTGAGAAGCTCGCAGCGTTCTTCGTCGCTAAGCTTGGCAAAGTCCTTCTGCGCTGTACGTGCGGTCTCAACCGCAGCGTTGAGGTCCTCAACGGTGTCCTCTGGCGCGCGGCCAACAACCTCTCCGGTAGCGGGGTTGAGGATGTCGCGTCCGTTCTCGTCCGTGATGGCGTTGAGCAGATCAGCGTAGGTGGCGAACTGAGTCATGAGATCTCCTTGTGAAGAAGTCGTGGGCCCCGCGAACAAAGCCCGAAGAAACTTTTATTCGGCATGTTACCTGCACCACACGATGCCGCTTGACTCTGCGTGCATACAATTTGTCCACAAATGTGTGAGCTCTCACGATATGATTCCAGCTATGTCTGCTTCAGCCGTTGAGCATTTCGATATCGCGTCATGGCGCACCGCGTCATCCGAGTCTTTTGGCCAACTCGACGTGGACACCGAAGACCCCGCTTCCTTTCACGCCACGCTGCGATCCACGAAGGTGGGGGATATTTCCCTCTTCGATATGTGCACGTCGCCCCACACGGTGAACCGATACAAGATTTCTACCGACGAGGCTCCCTTTTGCAAGCTCAGCCTGCAAATCACCGGCTCTTCAACCATGAGCCAGGACGGGCGAACATGTGAACTGCACCCAGGGGACCTAGCTCTGTACGTGACCCAGCGGCCCTACACGCTGTGCTATCCGGAGGAGCAGAACACACTCATCGTGCACTTCCCGCAGAGCTTCCTCGATATTTCACCAGCGCAGATCCAACGCCTCACGGCGAACCCCATCTCACGCTCACACGGCTTGGGCGCAGTGGCGGTTCCCCTCTTTGAACAGCTGGCCAAGAACTTGGATCTACTCAAGGGCCCGCACGCCACAGCCTTAGTCCGCTCCGCACTCACCATGCTGGTTTCGGTCCTCGCCTCCGACGTAGCCGATGAACCCTCAGCGGGCACACTTCTGTTCAACCAGGCCACCGCCTACATCGAAAAGCACTTGGGCGACCCGGATCTAGGCCCCAGCACCATCGCCCAAGCACTCTTCGTGTCGGTGCGCCACCTCCACGCCAAGTTCTCCGAACAGGGCCTTTCTGTAGGCAGCTACATCAGAACCAGGCGCCTCGAGCACATCCGCCGAGAGCTCGTGGACCCGCGGCACTCCGAGGAATCAATCAGCCACATCAGCGCCCGCTATGGCGGCCCTTCCGGTTTTAGAGTGCGTTGATTT
>NZ_KV806826.1:0-238 GCF_001811845.1 Corynebacterium sp. HMSC062E11 | reverse complement strand
TCACCGTCGGTGTCAGCCTTATTCGGATCGGTGCCAAGCTCCTTTTCCTTATCATCTGTCAGGCCATCGCCATCAGAATCCTTGGACTTCGGATCAGTGCCGTCCTTCTTCTCGTCACCATCATTGATGCCGTCACCATCGGTGTCTGGGCTATTCGGATCCGTCGGAGCCGGGTTGCCATCCTTGTCAGTCCGATTGACTTCGTCACCATCGTTGACGCCATCACCATCGGTATCGG
>NZ_KV806825.1:0-768 GCF_001811845.1 Corynebacterium sp. HMSC062E11 | reverse complement strand
CAACGCACTCTAAAACCGGAAGGGCCGCTTTGCGTATGAGGGCTACTTCCTCAGTCACGGCAGAAAGCGCGCACCGCGCTCCCCACACGTGAGAAAATCGAGCCTTCCTCTACAGCGGAGCAACAGTCTTACAAAGCGTCTCCTACAAGACACAGACAGCACAAGCATAACTGGAGCCGCTGCAGGGACAATAGGCCTGTCACCTTGGACCAACACACTGATATATGACCTATCGACCGCGCCCGCATCCGCCTCTTTCGGAGTCATATACCTTGGGCTCTTCCCCACGGCAATAGCATTCACCGCATGGGGATATATTTTATTGTTGCGACCGGCTATTTGGTAGCAGCGTCGTGACTTTCCGGTAGCGCTTCAGTGAGTATCCGGTAGCAGCTCACAGCGCTCAGGGTGATACTTCCGGTAGCCGCACCACCCGGGTGCGGCTCGTACTGGAAGGAGTCTGCTCATGACGGATTACCGTGCGGTGATGACGCTGCTGATTCAGCAGCGTTCTTACCGCCAGATTGAACACCAGCTCGGGTGCTCGCACCGCGCGATTTCACGAGCAAGCCAAGCACTGCGAAACCTTGGTCTGACCACCGTTGAACAGGTCGCGGCGCTGACGAATGACGAGTTGGACGAGATATTCGTAGATAGACGCAGTAGCGGGCAAGGCGAGTTCGTCCCGATTGACTTTGACGCGGTCGTTAAAGCACGCACAGGGCGGGTGAAGCTCACACTGCAAGTATTGTGGGCTCGCTACACCAC
>NZ_KV806824.1:0-2132 GCF_001811845.1 Corynebacterium sp. HMSC062E11 | reverse complement strand
CACTACGTGTCCACGATTTGCGGGCAACCCCAAGTCTTCTGAACAGTGGATGCGCCACGCTTGAATAGTTCGTTAAGTATTTCACGTGGGGTTGCGCCGCCGAGGATTTGTCGGGGTGTTTCGTTGAGCTCATTTTGCACCCACGCGACATGTTCGGGTGTGACGGTGGCAAAGTCGGTGCCCTTTTTGTAGAACCTGCGCCTGATCTCGCCGTTGGTGTTCTCGTTGGTTGGTCTCTGCCACGGTGAGTGCGGTTCACAGAAAAACACCTGGCAGCCGTCTTTAATCTGGACTTGTGCTGTGACAGCCATTTCTGCGCCTTGGTCCCATGTGATGGTCTTTAGCTGCTCGGTGTTGAGGTCTTTGACCATGTCCTGCAGGGTTGCGACCACGGTGTGTGAACTGTGCTCATCGGGAAGGTGTCCAAGCAGGGTGTAACGGCTGGTGCGCTCTACTAGGGTAATCAGCGCGCTTTTGCCACCTTTACCAATAACAAGGTCGCCCTCCCAGTGCCCGGGAATAGCCCTGTCATCAGCTTCCGGGCTGCGGTGGGTGATCTCAGCACCTTTGATCCAAGGGCGACCGGTTAACACGCCAGCGTTTCGGGCACGACGCTTGCGTGTTGAGCCGCCGCGGATAAGTACGTCTTTAGTCTTCATGACTTCTTCAAGCTCGGCTCGCAGGCTGCCTTTGCCTTGAATGTATAAGGCACTGTAGATCGCTTCGTGGGAAATACGCATGCTTTCATCATCGCTGAAAGCATGCTCAAGCCATGCACTAATGCGCCCAGGTGACCACCTGCGGGCAAGGCAATCGACTACTACACCCCGAAGCGTTGGGCTTTCATCGAGCTTGCGTAGTTTTGGCCGCACCATCCGACCAGCAGTAGAAACAGCAGCGTTGTGGGCGTTATACCGCAGCTGCTCTGTGCCGTCCTCATCGACGATCTTCCAACCATTACGGGTGATTTCACGAGCGACGACACTGTGGTGCCTATTTATTTTCTGCGCGATGGCTCGTGCCGAATCACCGACACGACATCCCGCTTCAATAGCAACACGGTCTTCAACAGTAAGCCTGCGACCACGCCCTACTAAGGCGTGTTTGTCGAATACGCCGCTAGGAAATCCATCAACGGCTTGAGTTTTCATCGGTGCTGGCATAACAGAATCTTTACCCAGCTTCTTGCCTGTATCTGGCAAAGACACCACCGCCTCATCAGGCGTTCGACGATGTCGCTGCCGGCGTAACTTCGCATACCGCTGCTTCCTTATCCACCCATACACGGTAGAAGGATGCACACCGATAGCATCAGCCACTGTCTGACAGCTCTCACCAGCAAGCACTCGCTCCACGGCCTGGGCACGTTCATCAGGTGACAAGTGGGCGCGTCTAGGCCGCACTTCGATTACACCAGCTTTCTTTAACCTGCTGTGAAGCAAGCCAGTCGATATTCCAACAGTCTGTGCTGCTTGACTGATCGACATACCTGCACGCACCAACCCAACAGCCTCACGGACAAACGGATCACGCAAACGACTCGCACGCCTGCCTGGAGGTTCGACACCTCTTACCCTCAACCAACCGTAAACCGATTCGGGGCCTACACCCACATCACGCGCGACCAGGCTAACTGCCTCGCCTGCCACCACGCGCTCAACAGCAGCATCCTTAACATCCTTCGGAGTCCAACGCGTCACAACTACCTCCCGGTCGAAGTGGCGCATTCACCCCTTGACAGCACGCAGAGCAGATGGCGTTTTCAGGCTCAAAGATGCCTTCTGCCAGATGCCTTGTGCAGGACGCCTTCCTGACCTAGGCGGATTTAGTGCGGAACGATCCCGCCCCACCGCCGAACAACACCAGGTAGCAGTCTCAAGAGAGTCGGTGCTCACCCACCCATGACCTAAGTCGGGTCTTTTGGGGAAGGTGCGTAGCGCACGGTAGGTGCGAGCGGGATCTTGGCATCGACTGGTGCGAGTTGATACAGATTGCAACAGTGAGAACAGGATTTCCCTTCGCAAATATCCATTTTGCGTACCAATTGCGGTACAGGTGGCCAGTTCCTAAAGTCGTGTGACGTGGATGACTGCGGAGGAAGGGACCTGACCCCTGTTTGGTAGACACCTGAT
>NZ_KV806823.1:0-285 GCF_001811845.1 Corynebacterium sp. HMSC062E11 | reverse complement strand
GCAAATGTGGAAGCTGCGGTAAAGATCGTCACGCACAAGATCATCCACGCCCTTGAAGACCACCAGTGTGTTGACTTAGATGAGCTCAACGGAAAGATTGTGGGCTTAGTCGATGCGATCAACACCTCCGTGCCGTTTCGCAGTCAGCAGTCAAGCCGCAGGGATCTCTTCGAAGCACACGAGCAGCATCTCCTTGCTGACCTGCCGGCAACCCCGTGGCAACATACCGAGTGGAAGCGTGCGAAAGTAGCCCCGGATTTCCATATCACGGTTGCAACGGTGCGC
>NZ_KV806822.1:45309-72483 GCF_001811845.1 Corynebacterium sp. HMSC062E11 | reverse complement strand
TATCAGGTGTCTACCAAACAGGGGTCAGGTCCTATCGCGGACAAAGCCACCTACCACAGGTCATCGACGCCATGTTTAATACAGACCAGCTCGAAGCGGAGTCCAAGCGCCTAGACGAGAAAATCCGCGCTCTTGCCAGCGAGATTGAATCATTGGTTGCAGAAAATCAGCGGGTAGCGCAAGACCAGGACCAATACCTCGCCCGCTACACCCAGCTAGAAGCGCGATACCAGAAAACCCTGGGCCGCAAACAAGCCATCGAGGCCGAGATTGCTGCCAAGAGTGCCAAGGCCACTGCGATCAAAACCGCCTACACCCAGTTGGCCGACAAGCCCATCCAGCATTTTCAACCATCCCAGTGGACAGCGCTTATCGACCATGCCGTTATCGGAGCCAACGAGATCCAGTTCGTCTTCAGAATCGGCACTGAAATCACCGTGCCTATTGCTAGCAGGCTGCCAGTTTCTTCCACTTCCTGATTTTGGTGCGAAACGTCGTAAATGGCGCGACGGTGTTGATATGCACCCATTTCCACACCGGCCACGCCGACGGGGTGGAAGAAGCCCACGCACGCTGACCCGAACTAAACAATTCTGATTCGGTTAGACCGCCCACCATTTTGACTATCTCACCAAGCAGGATCTTGAACCTGTCGATCAAATCCTCAGTAGATACCTGCTCCCAGCGTTGGTAGAACGATTCATACAATCCGCCCAGTTGATTCCACTTAAAACCAGGTGCCGGAGTCACCACGTCAAGACCGGCTTGTTCGTCACGTTCCCAGCCGAGCAGTAATTCCATCCAGCCAAGCTGGTAGGCGATCATCTGCCGGGGCGTGCGGTCAACACCGTCAACCAGCCGGTCCCAACCATCGCCAGGAACGCCTACGAACTCGCCGATAAAAAGTTCGCCACGCTTAGTAATCTCTGCGGCTAGTTCATCGCCGGACGCATACGATCTCACCACACACCTCCTCGTGAAACGGCCTTAGGTTTAACGCTTCGTTAGCGCGTTAAACCCTGAATACGCATTTTACTAGGGCAAACAAGATACCCGCTAACGCAAAACCCAAACCCGCTAACGCAAGCGATTTTTCACACCCCCCTAAGCGATACTCGCTAACGCAAAAGGGTACTTATCAAATCCGACGTCTAAGTGGAGCCGCCTGCGAGAATCGAACTCGCGACCTTCTCATTACGAGTGAGATGCTCTACCGACTGAGCTAAGGCGGCACGATGCAGTGTGTATATGCACCGCCTGAGAGTTTAGCCTAGGCCTGGGCTGATAAAGAAATCGGGCTATCACCTGTAGTGTGCACGCAGCACACGTGCTGGTTAGCGCGCGCCACAGGCCAGGCGCAGGCGGCCCACCATGCCGTCGAAAGCCACCTGCGGGGTGACGTTCTGCGGCAGCTGCTCGCGGCAGGTGCGGATAGCGGACTGGGCGGCCAGCAAGCCGTCTTCGCTCACGCGCTGGGCAAGTTCGCCCGCCAGGCCCGCGAAGTCCGGGTGGGTCATCTCCACCTCAGCGCCGACTTTCAGCATGAGCGCATCGCGGTAAATACCGGCGAGATCCACGAGGGCGATGTCGAGGCCGTCGGAGATGCGTCGTTTAGCGCGCTTCTTGTGGAGCTCTTCCATATCCTTCAGCGCACTGCGGGCGTCGCGCTGCGCCTTCGTCGCGCCCTTGCCCTTAGCGCCGACGCCGAAGGATTGTTCAATCTTGGAGCGCTCCGCCTCCTCCGCCGCCGCGTGGGAGTCCTTGGCTTCCTTCTCAATGAATTTCAGCAGCGCAGTAACGGATTGAAAGGCCTGGGAGCCGTGGAAGACATCCTCGGCCAGGTTGATGGCCATGGCGCGGCGCTTCTGCGCGGCGGGTTCGTTGACCAGGTGTCGCGCACGCCCCACGTGGCGCAGGGTGGTCACGGCGGCCAGACGCGCGTCATCCTCGCTGGCACCTTCGGCGACGAGCTGCTTGACGACGCCCTCCACACTCGGCGCCGGGATATAAAGGTGGCGGCAGCGGGAGCGCAGCGTGACCGAGAAGTCCTCCGGGTCCTCTGAGGGTGCCACCATGATGATGACGGTGCGCTCCGGGGGCTCCTCCACGGTTTTGAGCAGCGCGTTGGCGGCCTCATTGCGCAGGCGGTCAGCTTTGTTGAAGATGACCACGCGCCAGGGTGCGACGCTCGGCAGGCTGGCGGCGCGCCCGATGACGTCGCGGGCCTCGCCCACGGTGATGAACTGCTCCTGCGGATCCACGTAGACCAAGTCGGTGTGCTCTTGATTGTCCAGGACGCTTTGGCAGGAGGGGCAGCGCCCGCAGCCGGGGTTGCCGTTCTCATCGGCGGACGTACACATGAGCGCCGCGGCAAAGCACTGCGCGGCCAGCGAACGGCCGGCACCGGGAGGGCCGGTAAAAAGCCAGGAGTGGCTCATCGCTCGCGAGTCGCCCTCACCGCGAGCCGCGCGAGCAGCACTGAGGATGGTGTGGGAGACGGAGGGGGCGTCGGCAAGCCTTTCGGCAACGCTGGAGGTGTTCACTCGCCCTAGCCTACTGGGATAACTAGAGTTGTTAATCATGAACAGACTGATGCGTGGCGCCCGCTGGTTATGGGGTACTCAATGGCCGATGTACGCCGCGCTCGTCCTTGGAGCCAACATCATCGGCGCCATTGCGATCATGACCTTCGTGGTCTTCTTTCTCCCCATGCCGGAGATCTCCGATTTCATCGCTCACACGCCCCACCTGTGGACCTACGGCACGCTGTTCGTGACCTTTGCGGTCATCATCGGCATAGCGGTAACACTTCGGCTTTTCAGGCCGGTGTTGGACTGGCAACGCAGCCCCGATGACCATGATCCCAACATGGTGCGCAACCTGGTCCTGCGCATCCCGCTCTACCAGGCCGGTGTGGCCGCGGGCGTGTGGCTGCTGGGCATCATCTTGGCAGTGGTGCTGGCAGGCCAGCACTCGGCGCGGCTGGCCGTCGTGGTCGGTGTTTCTGCTGCATTGGCCGGCGGCCTCATCGTGCTGTTGACGTACTTGCAGGCGGAGCGCCTCGTGCGCCCCGTGGCTGCGGAGGCCGTGGCCCGGCGTTTCGAGGATTCCACCTTGGAGCCGCCGATTAAGTACCGCCTGCTTTCCACCTGGATGATGACCTCCGGCATCCCGCTCATCGGCATCGTGCTTGTCCTCATGGGGCAACAGGCAGGCCTGTTTAGCCCTGAGACCTCAGACATCATGCCGGCCATCGTCGCGCTGACCGTTACCGCGCTGGGCACCGGGCTCATGGGCACCATGTTCGCGATGATGAGCGTGGTCGATCCCATCATTGAGCTGCAGGACGCCATCAACCGCGTACGCCGCGGCGAGAGTGACGTCCAGGTGGACATCTACGACGGCTCCGAGCTCGGCGTTCTTCAGGCCGGATTCAACGAGATGATGCGCGGCCTGCGTGAGCGCCAGCGCGTGCGCGATATTTTCGGCCGCTATGTCGGCGCCGAGGTGGCACAGCGCGCCCTGGAGGAACGCCCGGAGCTGGGCGGCGAGGACCGCAAAGTGGCCGTGCTGTTTATCGACGTCATCGGCTCCACCACCTTCGCCGTCAACCACACCCCGGAAGAAGTGGTGGAGGAGCTCAACAAGTTCTTTGAGCACGTCGTTGAGGTGGTGCACCGGAACAAGGGCATCATCAACAAATTCCAGGGTGACGCCGCCCTGGCCGTCTTCGGTGCCCCGCTGACGGTCTACGACGCGAACTCCATGGCTTTGCAGGCCGCCCGCGAGCTTCGCCAGGAACTGCGCGGGTTGCGGCTGCAGGCGGGCATCGGCGTAGCGGCGGGCCACGTGGTGGCTGGCCATATCGGCGGCGCGGATCGATTCGAGTACACCGTCATTGGTGATGCCGTCAACGAGGCTGCCCGTCTCACCGAGCTGGCCAAGGACACCCCGGGCCAGGTTCTCACCAACTCCGCCACGCTGCGCGGCGCCAACGAGGCGGAGCAAGCGCGCTGGACGCTGATGAAGTCTATTGAGCTGCGCGGGCGCCGCCGCATGACGCAGCTGGCGCGCCCGATTCGCCCGACGTTGGCGGAACGCGCTCTCGGATAAATAAGTTTTTGTGCTTCTGGTAGCTTGGGGCCATGCCTCATCAGCCCCACCAGCCCCATCCGCCACGCCAGTATTCGAGTCCTCGTCTTCTCGTCCCCGACGTCGCCCGCGGCATGGCCCTGCTGGGCATTGCGCTGGCAAACGTTTGCACCGCGTGGATCATGAACAGCGGCGATGGCCCCGATGCCTATTTCGGCGGCGTCGACTCCCTCGCGGACAAGATCTACGTGGTCTTTTCCGCCATGTTCGTGCATGTGCGTGGCCTGCCGATGTTCTCCACGCTTCTCGGCTTTGGCGTGGGGCTTATCGCGATGAGCTTGTGGCGACGCGGTTTCCCACTGCGGCGCGCGCAGGCCGTGTTGGCTAAGCGCTATGGATTTCTGGCTTTATTCGGTGCCCTCCACTGCCTCTTCCTCTTTTCCGGCGACATCATGCTGCTCTACGACGCGATGGGCATGCTCATTGCGTTGCTGCTTACTTTAACCGACAAGCTCCTCATGCGCGTGGCCTACGGGTTCTGTGCGCTGCTGGTTGTGGCGGGTATCGGAATGGGCGTTGGGGCCGCGCTTGTCGATACGTCGGAGTTTGATCTCAGCGGCTTCACCGCCGCCGAATCCTACTGGGAGCTGCTGGGTGAGCAGGCCATCATGGTCGGCGCCCAAGCTTTTTCCGTTCCCCTGACGGGAGCCTTGGTCCTTCCGGTGATGCTCGTAGGTTTCGTGTGGGCGCGCCGCGGAACCTTGGCCGGGGGCCATCGGCGCGAGCTGTGGGCGTGGACCATTTTGGCCCTAGCCATCATCCTTTTCCTCGGCCTGCCCTGGGGCTTGTCGACGATTGGGGTGCTGGACCCAGCTCTAGCGGAACCCCTCAACGCGGCGAATAGCTGCATCGGCATGCTCACCGGGCCGGGCATCGTGGCGGGGGCAACACTCGCCCTAGAACCCCTGCAGCGCCGTGGTGCGCGCCCCTGGTTCCTGTGGCCGCTGATTGCGCTGGGCAAGCGTTCCATGACCGGCTACGTGCTGCAGTCCGTGTTCTTCCTGGCGCTGGTCTACCCCTTTACCCTCAACATTGGCCCGGAGCTCAGCGCCGCGGGCCAGGCAGCGCTAGCCACCGGCGTATGGCTAGCAACGCTCCTCATCGCCTGCGCGCTCGAGGCCGCGGGCAAGCCCGGGCCCTTCGAATGGGTACACCGACGCTTGTCCTATGGCAAGACGATGCGCCCGGAATTAGGCGCTGCGCCTAACCGCGGCCCTTCCGCGCCAGCCCATCCACCAGCAGCACCAGGCCTACCGTCTGTGCCGCCGACTGCGCCGCATCCAGAACCCGGCCACGCAGGCCCGCATCCTGGCGCTGTTCAGCCGGGTTCAGGACCGTCAGCGCCTCAGAGGCCAGAAGCAGGTTAGCACCGTGGCTCAGCCCCTGCGTAGATTCAGCAGCGCGCAGGGCTGGGTCACCAGCTAGCGCGGAGAGCGCAGCCGCCGGGATTCCGGCGATAGCCGTGGCGCGGCGCTCGCAGCGAGTACGGGACAGTGCACTGCCCGCGGCCCACGCGCCGGCGCGCAGGCCCCAACCCAGCGCATCATTGCGCGCACCGCGCAGCGCCCACGCGAAGGATGCGTATTGCACGCTCACGCACGTCACGCCGAACGTCGTTGGTGCGCCGCGCTTGGCGGCCTGGCCAAGCGAAGCGGCGATAAGCCCCACGCGGGTCTCCGGTGCGCAGTCTGGGCGCAGGGCCAACAGCACGGGTACAGCGGCGGTCGTGGCCGTGCCGAGCATGCGCCAGTTAAACA
Organism: Corynebacterium sp. HMSC062E11; assembly: GCF_001811845.1. Classification (NCBI taxonomy): domain Bacteria; kingdom Bacillati; phylum Actinomycetota; class Actinomycetes; order Mycobacteriales; family Corynebacteriaceae; genus Corynebacterium; species Corynebacterium sp. HMSC062E11. The sequence goes on along the minus strand of NZ_KV806822.1, from coordinate 66,574 downwards.
GGCGTGACCAGACTGCAGTCTCCCCCGCGGCGAGCGCGCCGAGGGTGAGGTGATCGCGGCCAGCAAAGGCCGGGCCCACCGCGCGCAGGAGAGCCTCGGTGCCCTCTTGGGTGCGGTCCAGCATGTCGCGGGCGAAGCTGGTCTTCATGTCCTGCTACTTCCTGCGCGATCCGGCCTTGACCACGTTCTTCGTGCCCGGTGAAGGCTTCTTCGTCGCCTTCTTGCTCGACTTCTTCGTGGCCTTCTTGGTCGATTTCTTGGTCGACTTCTTAGTGCTCTTCTTCGTCGACTTCTTCGCCCCACCGTTCGCGGCGTCCTTGGCGCGGCGCTCGGAGAGGAGCTCGTTCGCGCGGGCGTCGGTAAGCTGCTCCGGATCGTCACCACGGCGCAGCGAGGCATTCGTCGTGCCGTCAGTGACGTACGGGCCAAAGCGGCCGTCCTTGACCGTCATCGGCTTGCCAGAGACGTCGTTGTCACCCAGCTGCTTAATCGGCGGCTGTGCGGCCGCGCGGCCGCGGCGCTTCGGCTCCGCGTAGATGCGGCGCGCCTCGTCCAAAGTGATGGAGAAGATCTGCTCCTCCTTGGCCAAGGAGCGGGAATCCTTGCCCTTCTTCAGGTACGGGCCATAGCGGCCGTTCTGCGCGGTGATGACCTCGCCGTCCGAGGGGTCCACGCCCACCTCACGCGGCAGGCTCAGCAGCTTCAGTGCTTCCTCCAGCGTGACGCTGGCCGGCTCCATCGAAGCAAAGAGTGAGGCAGTGCCCGGCTTCAGCTTCTCCTCGACGTACTCAGCAATGCGCTTTTCCTTCTGCTTCGCCGCGGTCTTGGTCTCCCAATTCTTGGCACGCTTGCCCTCGGCCGCGCGCTGGGCGTCCTCGGCGGCGCGCTCCTCTTTAACGATCTCCTCGGCTTCGGCCTCGGCCTTCTCGCGCTCGTCGTCACGCACCTGCTCGGTCACGTACGGGCCGAAACGACCCTCCTTGGCCACGATGGTGCGTCCGTTTCCCGGGTTCTGGCCCAGCTCGCGCCCGCCCTGCGGGGTGGCAAAGAGCTTCTCCGCCAAAGCCTCGTTGAGCTCATCCGGGGTGACCGTCTCCGAGAGGTTGGCGCGTTGGTACTCCACCGTACCGTCCTCGTTGGTGCCCACGGCGCGTTCGATATACGGACCGTAGCGGCCCACGCGCACGAAGACATCGCGGCCTTCCGCGTCGGTGTACAGGCGCAGGGAGTTGACCTGGCGGGCATCGATGGCCTCCAGGTTGATGTCCACCAAGGACTTCAGGCCGCCGTGGCGAGCAATAGATGCGGCCTTGCGCTCGCCGGCCTCCGTGTTGCCGAAGTAGAAGTTATTCAGCCAATCCGTGCCGTTCTCCGAACCGGCGGCAATAGCATCGAGCTCATCCTCCATGGAGGAGGTGAAGTCATAATCCACGAGCTCGGTGAAGTTATTCTCCAGCAGGCCCACAACCGCGAAGGCAACCCACGAGGGCACCAGCGCGTTGCCGCGGGAGAGCACGTAACCGCGGTCCTGGATGGTCTTGATGATGGAGGCGTACGTCGACGGGCGCCCGATGCCCAAATCTTCCATCTTCTTGACCAAGCTGGCCTCGGTATAGCGCGCCGGCGGGTTGGTGGAGTGGCCGTCGGCAGTAACCGCGGACGTCTTCAGCGTGTCGCCCTCGTTCAGGTGCGGCAGGCGGGACTCTCCCTTTGAGTCCTTCGCCGCCACGTCCTCGTAGGCCTTGAGGAAGCCCGGGAAGGTAATCGTGCGGCCGGTGGCGGAGAAGTCAGCGTCGTGGCCGCCGGCGTTGACCGCCGCGGTCACCTTCATCGAGGTTCCCTTGGCGTCAGCCATCTGGCAGGCCACGGTGCGCTTCCAAATCAGCTCGTAGAGCTTGTACTCCTCGGCGTCGAGCTGCCCGGCCAGCTGGCCCGGGGTGGCAAAACGCTCGCCGGCGGGACGGATGGCCTCGTGGGCCTCCTGGGAATTCTTCACCTTGCGGTCATACCGGCGCGGTCCATCTGAGACGAACTCCGCGCCGAAGATGGAGGAGGCAGCCTCACGCGCAGCATCCAGGCCCTGCTTGGACAGGGAGGTCGAGTCGGTACGCATATAGGTGATGTGACCGTTCTCGTAGAGGCGCTGCGCAATGCGCATCGTGCGCTCCGAGGTGTAGTGCAGGCGGCGGCCAGCCTCCTGCTGCAGCGTCGAGGTCATAAACGGCGCGGAAGGCTTGCGCGAATAAGGCTTGTGTTCAACGCTAGCCACGGTCATGGTGGAGCCTTCCAGCGCACTGGCCAGCTGCTCCGCCTGAGCCTGCTTGACGACGACCACCTCGTCGCTCTTCAGCTGACCCCTATCGTTGAAGTCGCGGCCCGCGGCCACGCGCTTGCCGTCGAGGGCGCTCAGGCGCGCGTCGAAGTCCGGCGTGGATTTCAGCGTTGCCGTGAGATCCCAATACTCGGCGGGGATGAATGCCATGCGCTCGCGCTCGCGCTCGACGATGACACGGGTGGCCACCGACTGCACGCGGCCAGCCGACAGGCGCGGCATGACCTTCTTCCACAGCACCGGGGAGACCTCGTAGCCATAGAGGCGGTCCAGGATGCGGCGGGTTTCCTGGGCGTCGATGAGATTCTCATCAAGCTCACGGGTGTTTTCCGCTGCCTCCAGGATGGCGGACTTGGTGATCTCGTTGAAGACCATGCGGCGCACCGGCACCTTGGGCTTGAGTACTTCCAGCAGGTGCCAGGCAATGGCCTCACCCTCGCGGTCGGGGTCTGTTGCGAGGTAGAGCTGATCGCACTGCTTCAGCTTGGCCTTGAGGTCAGCGACCTTCTTCTTCTTGTCCTGGCTGATGACGTACAGCGGGGTGAAGTTATCCTCCGGGTTAACACCGAGGCGCGCCCAGGATTCCTTCTTATACTTGGCGGGGACGTCGGCGGCGCCGCGGGGAAGGTCCCGGATGTGGCCGACGGAGGCCTCAACAATGTACTTATCGCCGAGGTAAGGCTGAATCTTCTTCGCCTTGGTTGCTGACTCGACGATGACCAGGGTCTTCCCCGGGCCGGTAGCTTCTGCCACTTCGACTTCATCCCTTCCGATGGCTAGTCCTCTGCTGGGCAATTGCCCCTAGAGTACACAGATAGAGGCTTACTCTAGTTATTCAGGCCAGTTCACGTCCACACAACCGGGGGTCTATACTGGCCGTCCGAGGATTCGCCTCACAGCACACAACTGGGAGACAGCGTGATTGCGTCTATTACTGCATGGTTCGAGGTCATCATGGCCACACAGTGGATTTATCCGCTGGTGGGTTCACTGATTTTCCTCGACTGCTTCTTCCCCGTTTTGCCTTCGGAGGTTCCCCTCAACATGGTGGGCGCCTGGTCTGGCTCCCAAGGTTTCCCCCACCTTCCCACCATGTTTTTCGTCGCCATGGTTGCCGCAATTTTGGGGGATAACTTGTGCTTCCTCCTGGGAACGCGGCTCATCGCCCTTATTAATAGAGCCCAAAAGGGAACGAAGGCCTACGACGCTTTGACGTGGGTCAAGCGTAATATTCGGCGCAGCGGCAGCGCGGCCATCATCATCGCGCGCTTCATCCCCTCGGCCCGCCTGTTTATGACGATTCTGCTGGGCTCCATGCGCTATCCCTGGCCGCTGTTTTTCTTCTTCGACACCTTCGGTGTCCTGTTGTGGGTGGCGCAGGCGCTAGCCATTGGCTACCTCGGCGGCGTGGCCTTCTCCGGCTCACCCGCGATAGCCATGCTCATTTCCATCATCGCCGCCGTCATCATCGGCTTCGGCCTGCAAAAGGGGCAGAATAAGCTGCTGGAATGGTGGGATACCCGGCGCGGCTACGCCGAATCCCCCTAAACCACCTCGACGTTGGTGGCCTGCTGACCTTTAGCGTCTTCCCCAATCTCAAAGGAGACGCGCTGGTTATCTTCGAGGGTACGGAAGCCGGTTCCTTGGATTTCGGTGTAGTGCACGAAGATGTCGCCGGAGCCGTCCTCCTGCTCAATGAAGCCGTAGCCTTTTTCGGCGTTGAAGAACTTGACGGTACCGTATGCCATGATGAGTTGTCCTTTGCGGAAATAAAGTAGTGCAAACTAGTGCACTAGTGTGCCACGTTTGGGCACCTACAGCAGATTAGTGGAGGCAAGCGTGAGTGAGAACCCTCTGGGTGAGGAGCTCGTCGAGCACCTTGTTGAGCGTTTCCCCGAGTCCGAGCTAACGCACTCCACCACCCTGCCCGCCCAGCCCGCGCGCTATGCCGAGTGGCCCGAGTGGGTCCTACCGAAGTTGCGGGAGGCGTTGGAGGAGCAGGGCGTCGCCAAGCTCTATGCCCACCAGGTCGCCGTGGCACAGGCGGCGTGGGAGGGGCGTGATGTGGTGGTCTCCACCGGCACGAGTTCCGGAAAGTCCCTGGGTTACCGTTTGCCCATTCTGTCCCGTCTGGCGCAGGACCCGACCGCGTGCGCGCTCTACATCACGCCGACGAAGGCGCTGGGTTCGGACCAGCTGCGCGCGGTGCTGGAGTTCACGCAGGGCATCGCTGCGCTTCACGACGTCCACCCCGCCCCCTACGACGGTGATACCCCCACCGAAGCCCGTGCCGGTATCCGCGATCAGGCGCGGTTTATCTTCTCCAACCCAGACATGATTCATTCTTCTCTGCTGGGCGCACACCAGCGGTGGGCGCGGGTGCTGCGGCACTTGAAGTTCATCGTGATTGATGAGGCGCACGCCTACCGCGGGGTTTTCGGGGCGAACGTGGCGCTCGTGGTGCGGCGTTTGCTGCGGCTGTGCGCACACTACGGTTCGCGGCCGGTGGTGATTGCGGCTTCGGCGACCATGCGGGATCCCGCCCGGCATGCCGCACGGCTGACGGGGCGCGAGTTTCTCCCTGTAACCGAGGATGGCGCGCCGACGGGCGCGCGGACGGTCGCGCTGTGGGTACCGGGCTTCATGGAAGGCATCGAAGGGCAGAACGGCGCCCCCGTGCGCCGCGCCGCCACAACGGAGGCGGCCTGGATGATGGCCGCGCTCGTGGCGCAGGGCGCGCGGACGTTGACCTTTGTGCGCTCGCGGCGCGCGGCAGAGACCACCGCGCTGCGGGCAGCAGAAGAGCTCTCCGGGAGGCTAGGCCGGCCGGATTTCGCGCGCCGAATTGCCGCCTACCGCGCGGGCTATCTGGCCGAGGACCGCCGCGCGCTGGAGCAGGCGCTGGATGATGGCTCCCTGCTCGGCGTGGCCACCACCTCGGCTTTGGAGCTGGGCATCGACGTCGGCGGGCTCGATGCCGTGGTCACCGCTGGGTTCCCGGGCACGGTTGCTAGCTTCTGGCAGCAGGCCGGGCGCGCGGGCCGCCGCGGCCAGGGCTCGCTGGTGGTGCTGGTGGCCCGCGATGAACCGATGGACACCTACCTGGTTCACCACCCAGAGGCACTGTTGGGCCGACCGGTGGAGGCCAGCGTGTTCAACCCGGCTAACCCCTATATCCTGGCCGGGCACGTGTACTGCGCGGCGGTGGAGAAACCGTTGTCTGATGCCGACGTAGCTGCCTTCCGCGCCGAAGACGTGGTCCACGACCTAGCCCAGCAAGGCTTGCTGCGCCGGCGCCCGCAGGGTTGGTTCGCCGCTCCCCTGCCGGCTGGCTCAAGCGAGCTCACCCCGGAGACCGCGCACACAGCCGTCTCGCTGCGCGGCGGTTCGGGCGAGGAAGTCATGATTGTGGATTCCTCCGATGGCCGCCTGCTGGGCACCATCGATTCAGCCCGCGCGGTAAGCCAGGTGCATCCCGGCGCGGTGTACCTGCACCGTGGCGAGAGCTTCGTCATCGAGGAACTTCACCTCGGCGGAGGCGATGGTTCGGCGTCCGCCGAGCCGGGCGTGGCCCTCGCCGTGCCAAAGGCCCCGGACTACACCACGCAGCCGAAGTCCACGACGGATATCCGCATCCTGAGCGAGGCCGATGACCTGGTGAACTACGCCCCCGGCCTATGGGTGGCCAGCTTGGAGGTTGAGGTGACCGATAAGGTCACCGGCTATCAGGTACGGCTTCCCGATGGCTCCGTGGGCGAGGATATCCCCCTTGACTTGCCGGAGCAGCGCCTGGTGACCCGGGCGGTGGCCTACACCATCGATCCGCTGGCACTCGCAGCGATGGGAGTCACCGCCGGGCGCACCCCGGGCACCCTCCATGCAGCTGAGCACGCCGCCATTGGGTTGCTACCGCTCATTGCCACCTGCGACCGCTGGGACATTGGTGGCGTGTCCACCGCGCAGCACGCCGATACGGGCTTGCCCACGGTCTTCGTCTACGACGGCCACCCCGGCGGCGCCGGCTTCACCGAGGAAGGTTTCCGCCGCTTCCCCGAGTGGATCAAGGCCACCTTTGAGGCCGTGCGCTCCTGCCCCTGCGAGTCCGGCTGCCCGTCGTGCGTGCAATCCCCCAAGTGCGGCAACGGCAACAACCCTTTGGACAAGGCAGGCGCCATAGCTCTCCTCGGTGCGTTGGTCACCATGACCTCTTAGACCGGACCAGCGCGGGCGATGGCGCTGCGCCCGCGCAGCCGGGCAGTAACCTCAACGTCGCGCCCATCGATGTCGCAGGAGCCGAGTTCCGCGCCGTTGAGCGCGGCAATCTCTGTGGCCTTCGTGCAGGCGTCCCTGCCCTTGGCCACCTCCCACGCACCGGCCACGGCGGCGAGGTCCGCCGCCACCTGTGCTTCGTGCCGCGCTACAACGAGTGAAGCAACTGCCGCAACCGCCAGCAACAGAGAAGCCACCGCGGCGATGATCCCGGCGGTGACGACGGTGGCATAGCCCTCCTCCCCCGCCAGGATCCTTCCCCAACTACGCTGACGACGCCTCATGGCTGCGCCCCGTTGTTCCCACCCGCTGCCATCTCCGCGGGAAACACCGCCTGCGCGCGCATAGTCCCCAGCGGTGCCGGCACGGCGGCCTCAGCGGTCATAAGCCCGGAGCCTTCGCTCACGTTCACCGTCACTCCATCGCGCTGAAAGTCCACGCCGATGGCGGCGGAGCGGGCTGCAGCGCCCGCGGCGTCAACGGCAGCGAGGTGGGCCGACAGCGTGGCGATGCCACCCACGATTCCCGCGGCAACGATGACGAGTGCGGACAGCGACAATGCGGCCTCAATGGTGACGGAGCCGGCGTCATCAAGCGCGCGCATTAGCCTGGGGTGTTGGACAGGGCGTCGGTGATGATGGACGTGATAGCGCTGGTAACTTCGCCACCATTGACCACGGCATAGAGCACCGCGGCAAGCGCTGCGGCCGCGAGCGAACCCATGGCATATTCTATCGTGGACATACCATCATCATTCGCTAATAGTAACTGGTAGTTTACTTTTTTCTGCATGATTTACCTAGCTTTCTTTTACTGTGTTTGTGTCGGTTGTGCGTTCTGAAAATGGTTGATTGTTCTGACTTAAAAGAGTTGCTGGCCCAAGCTGATAAGGACAGGTATCAACCCAAGGACCAGGAATGCGGGAAGGAAGCACACTGCCAGCGGTGCTGCGATGAACACACCAGCGCGCTCCGCCCGCGCGGTAGCTTGTGCCGAGGCTTCGGCACGCAGCTGCGCCACCAACCGGTGGCACCCCGTAGCCATGGCCGCGCCCGATTCGCCAGACAGCTGCGTAAGCCGCACCAGTTCTTCCAAATGCGGCTGACTGGCCAGCGCAGACCACGCGGTACTCATGGGAACCCCCACCCCGATGAGAGCGGCCGCCTCCGACCACTGCGGTGAGGCTTCAGCGACGGCTAGCACAGCACTGCGCGTGGAGAGACCGGCCTCTAGGCACGCGGCGAAGAGCTCCAGGTCGCTGGCAGCATCGAGCGGACTATAGTCCACTTCGGGACCATCGCGCGGCGTCTTCGGGCGCGGTGTGCGCGAGCCCGACTGGGCTATTCGTCCAGACGGTGCAGCAGAGGTAACAGCGAGTGCCGCAGCCATGAATGCAGCGGAGATATACGTCAAGACCATCACTGCGCCGCCTTTCGCAGAATGAGGCGCGACCAGGCGAATCCGGCGCAGACGAGGGCCACGCCGACGTCGAGAAGCACGCCCCCAAGGCCACCACCGAGCAAGAACCCCAGGGAATCCGCGCCCATCGCCCCACCCATAAGGATGCCCGCCAGCGGCAGGCACGCCAGGATGACCGCGGTGGCCTGTGGCCCTTGCAAGGAGGCCGCGGTCTCACCGGCATGGCGGCGCGCGGTATCCAGCTGGCTTTGAGCCTGCTCAATGAGGTTCGCCAACGCCACGCCATGGCGCCCCGAGAGCGTCAGCAGCGCTGCATAGCGGGCCACCTCTGGCGCCGTGAGAGCAACCGCAGGCGAACCTCCTTGCGCCGCGAGACCCGCCGCCGTACTCAACGCGGCGCGGAGATTCTCCGGGGTGGAGTCTGGAAGGGCGTCGGCGCCCCGGCGAAGCGCTCCCGCCGTCGTCGATCCCGCCCGCAGCTCGGCGGCAACAGAACCGAAGTAGGAGGCGAGCGCCTCCGAGCCACGGCGCTCACGCCGGGACGCCGCCAGGTCATTGGCAAACCACAGCACACAGGCCACAATGCAGCCCACCGCCACCACGACAGTGGGCCTGCCGAAGAAGACACAGCACCCGACCCCGAGGAAGAGCGCCCCGGGTGCCAGCGAGCGAGGCTTCGGCGATTCCAGCCGCGTCACCGAAGCAGGCTGCGAAATCAAACACGCCGCCGCAAGGAATAGCCACATCATGGTTCCACCCCCAGCCGCGAGCACAGCTGCGAAAACCCGGGAAGCGGGCCGTCTTCGGCCGTCCACACCAGCTGCGGTGTAACCGGGTTTCCCTCCAGCACGCCGAGGTGCGCTAGCCGACGCCCCTCCGGCGTGCGCTCCATCCCGAGGACCACGTGCACGGCGGCCGCCAGCTGCGAATGCAGCGCTACGCGGTCGAGCCCGCCGAGAGCGGCGAGGGCCTCCATGCGGGCGGGCACTTCATCAACAGAGTTTGCGTGCACGGTGCCCGCACCACCATCGTGCCCGGTGTTGAGCGCGGCAAGCAGTTCCACGACCTCCGCGCCGCGGATTTCGCCAACGACGATGCGGTCCGGGCGCATGCGTAGCGCTTGGCGGAGAAGGAGCGACATGGAGATCTCGCCGCGCCCTTCCGCGTTGGCCCGGCGCGATACCAGGGTCACCACGTGCGGGTGATTCGGGGAAAGCTCCGGAGTGTCCTCGATGATGAGCAAGCGCTCGGTGGCGGGCACGCACCCCAGCAAGGCGGCGAGCAACGTCGTCTTGCCGGAGCCCGTCCCTCCCGTAACCAGGAAGGATGCCCGCCGCTCAACCACAGCGCGCAGGACGTGCTCCAGGCTGGAATCAATGCTGCCATTAGCTATCAGTTCCTCCAAGCTGGTTTGCGCTTGGCGCAGCACGCGGAGGCTGATACAGGTTCCACTTGCCGAAGGAGGAGCAAGCAACGCGTGGAGGCGAATTCTCGTGCCATCGGGGCGGGTCAGGCGCCCATCGGCAAAAGGTTGCGCATCATCCAACCGCACGCCCGCCACCGCAGCCAGCCGGGTGGCCAGCTGGCGAACCTCGGCGTCGTCGGCGAAGCCAATATCGCGTGGCTGCAGGCCCTGCCCGCAATCAACGAAACAGGCATCAGGGCCATTGACAACGACATCGGTCAGCCCCGGCAGCGACAGGACCGGCTCCAGCAGTCCCAAGCCCACGGAATCGTGGCGCAGGCGCTGCAAAAGGTCGAGCACGTCGACATCACTGATGACACCGGCTTCCTGGCGAATGCGCCGTGCCAAGGCCGGTGCATCATGGGCCAGCTGTGGCTCGGAGGCCACGATGGTGCGCATCGTATCAATCAGGTTCATGCCACGACCTTCCACATCTGGCGCGCGACACGAGCTAGAGCTCGGGGCAACTGGCGCGGCAGCCCACTAGTTTCCACCGTGCGGGTCAGGCCACGGATCGTCGGCAACTCAGCGATGGGATCCGCGTGAGTCACCGTGGCAATATCGCTGGCATCCAGGCCCGCCCACTGGCGGTTGCGCACGACGACGGAGCACTCCTGCGGCCGGGCACGAAGCTCCGCCACCAGCTGCGCGCAGGCGGCGGCCGCCCGCACCTCTGCGGCAGTCAGCACCACCACGTGATCCGCCGCATCGGGGATATCCCACGGCGGGCAATCCACCACCACTGTTCCTGGATATAAACACGCAGCTTGCATGATGGCCGCGCGCCGGGCAGCACTCATCTGCACCGCCTCTGCGCTGGCGGACCTAGCAGCGGAAAGAACCGCGATGCCATCCGGGGTGGTAGGCAGAGCACGGACGAGGTCTGCTGCATCAACTGAACCGGTCCCCGCGGCAAGATCCGGCCACCGCGCGCCGGGCTTGTTCTCAATTCCGGTGAGCAAATCGAGACCACCGGAATAGGGGCTCGCATCAACGAGGAGATCCGCGCCCGCCTCGCGGGCCAGAGCCACCGCCACGGTCGAGGCACCCAAGCCCCCAGCGGAACCAGTCACCGCCAGTGTTAAACCGGTGGACACGGTGGTCTCCGGAGTGGCGTCTGCTGCCAGTGCGCCCAGGAGCTCTTTCGATTGGGCGGGCACGATAAAGGCGGCCGTCGCGCGGCAGCACAGCGCGGCCTCATAATCGATGGGCCCCGGATCCAAGGCCAGGAAGTACACCCGCGGATGCCCCGCCACGAGACGAGCCGTCAGCGAATCAGCCAAGACGGCGTCTGCCTTGGGCAAGTGCCGGGAGAAGTCCCGCGGGTCCTCCACGGTGCTCACTTCCGCAGTACTGGCGGCTGCTGCGGAGGCTGCCTCTGCTCGCAGCGTGGAATCCCCAACGGCGATAACTAGGTGAAACGTGCTCATGTCTGAAGCATGCGCGAGCGCACCAACCGCGCGCTAGAGCTTCCTAGTCACCTGTGGATAACTTCGCCTTTGTGGCGTCTTCCGCACCCATTTTGCTGACGCTTGAACAAAATTACCGGGGCTCACGTACAAAAACTCACAGGAAACCGTGCTTCCACGATCCTTAGAATCCGCCATTAAGAGTCAAAAGCAAATACCCCCGAGCCACGCTCGAGGGTATCGCAATAAGTGCGGTAAAGAATGGCTTGGTTAGCCATAAAACTCGGGTAGTAAGTCTGAGACTAAGCCCGAGGGGCGCTTGCTTTTAGCCTGCGGCTATGGCGTTCAGCGCCTCACCTAAGAGTATCGTTGGCGCTTCAATTCTGTCAATGACCTCTCATGGCTTGTCTCAATCTTCAAAAGTGGTGTACGGCAGTCACCAAAATGACTCTCGCCTAATGCGGCCGCAATGCCCTTCGAAAGCCGGGCCTTTGGCGAACGATCTTCCAAGAAAGCCTCCAACCCCACGTCTTCGATCTTTTTTCGCGCATGGAAAACCGAACTAGCAAGCAGATCTGCCACCTGTAGTGCCGGACAAGTCCGAGAATCCAGACTAACGGCCGTTGCAAACCGCTTATTTCCAAATCGATTGTTGAGAGAGTTCACTAGAGTGTCTCCGTAGGAAACCCCTACTGGGACATCAATGTGGTCGAGCATCACCACCCCAACTTCACGACGAGTAACCAGACCCCGCAGCAGCCGATCTGTCGCGAACAAATGCCCCTGCCACTGTTCTCGACTACTCCACGGATCGAAATGCCTCTTGTCCAAAACAAAAGCTCCGAACGTGCACCCCGAGCTTATCGCTGTTCGAAAAACATCAAGCAAAATCGGCTCAGAGTGCTTAGTAACTTTCGAGAACTTAATCTCGTCAGCCTTTGTGAAGTTATTCCGCTCACGACATGCCTTGATCTCCCGCGAAAGGAAATCAGGATCCTTCGTGCGCACAGACGCAACAACGAAATGCTTACCTAACGTGCCTTTACTTCCGGCTTCATCTACAAAGTAGACGGCACTTTCTGCAGCAAGCGGCAAACTCACCTGAGGAGGACCTGATCCCTTTTGGTGAGAAAATGAATTTGCTCGATAGCTTGTCACAGCTGAGAGTATATCGCCGTGCTAGGACATCAAATATGTCTCAGCTCGATGGCCACAGACGAGCCCGGTATTTAAAAAGGTGATGGCCCGCGCCTCGGGGGGGTGTGCGCGGGCCATCGGTAACCCGGCATCGGGGGGTGCGCCGGGGCAGGCCGCACTGTATATCGGGGCCTTGCACCTGACATTATGACATGGGAAAGAAGAGATGACAACAGCGAACGACAAGATTCCTTGAGATTTCTGGCAATCTCTTTAGATACTCCCGATTCTGCCTGCTAAGGGGCTACGATGAGCAGGGTAACTCGCACACAAACGGCAGGCCCTCGATGACCGGTACCCCTTTTCCCTCTCACGGCACCACTCGCGCAGCCGCGTTCTTCGACTTGGACAAGACGATTATTGCCACATCCTCGGCATATGCCTTCGGCCGCGAATTCATGCACAACGGGCTCATCACGCATGCAGAAGCACTACAGCTGTCTTTAGCCAAGGCCAGCTATATGCTCGCCGGCCACAGCAGCGAGCACATGGACACCACCCGCGATCAGCTCGCCGCCATGGCCGCCGGCTGGTCCGTCCAGGAGGTCCACGACATCGCGGTGGAGACCATGCACACCGTGGTCACCCCTGCCATTTACGCGGAGGCACGCGCGCTTATCGACGCCCACCGCGCCGCCGGCCACGAGGTGGTGATCATCTCGGCGTCGGCAAGCGTACTGGTCGAGCCCATCGCGCAGGAGCTGGGCATCGAGCACGTCGTGGCCACCGAGCTCGCCGAGGAAGACGGCCGGTTCACCGGGGAGATTCTGTTTTATTGCAAAGGTGCCGCAAAAGCTGAGGCACTGGCGCGCATTGCTCAGGAGCTCAACGTCGACCCCGACGCATCCTTTGCCTACTCCGATTCCGCCACAGACATCCCGATGCTGGAGCAGGTTGGCCACCCCGTGGCCGTGAACCCAGACCGCCTGTTGAAGAAGCACGCCATCACCCACGACTGGAAAATTCGCACGTTTAAACACCCCGTTCCGCTCTTCACCGCACCCAGCGCACGCGAATTCGGTATCGGCTCGGCGGTCGTGGCCGGCATCGCAGCCTTAGTCGTCGGCGGGATTTTATTTGCACGGCAGCAGCTGCGCGATTAGGCCGCTTGCGCGATGCCGTCGGCTTCGCGGGCGCCGGCCTCCCAGGCGTCGAAAAGCAGCGTGATAAGTGCGGCCGGATCCTTGTCGTAGGTGTCCAGTGCCGCGCGGTAGTCCGCGCGATGACGGTTGAGGTAGGTCTCAGGCACGGCGAATCCCCGCGGATCGAAGCCCGTATGGATAGCGGCAGTGCGCGAGGCGACGAGCGCCACGGCGGTGCTGCGCGCACCGAACAGCGAGCGCGCAGCAATCTCCGCGTGCAGCACCACCGGCAATAAACGGTCGAAATCCACGCCGGCTCCACGCGTGATGAGCTGTGCCAGCGCCTGTGCCACCGCTGGGTCCTGATCGGGATGACCCACACCGCCCGCCGCGACATCGATACTGGCCAAGACCTGCAGCGGGGCCCGTGCGAAGGTCCGCACCGTGGCGACCTGTTTTTCGGGAGCGAGGAGGGAATAAGCGCTAACTGCGGGCGGGATACCGTCAGCCTCAAGCGGCGCGCCGTCGATCGCCGCGGCCGCCCGCGCACCGCGCAAGAGTGATTCGGAAGAGATAACGTCAAACTTGCGCAAGCCCGCGGGGCGGCGGTGCACGCGCGCAATCGCTGCGGCGGCAGAACCAGCTTTATCCTCCACCCCAGATAGGGCCATCAGCGGGGTCAGCGGGTCAGAATGCGGCATACCCATTACAATAACGCCGTACCCACTTTGCGGGCCGCACCACATGAACTCTGGAAAGTTCATTACTATGGCCGATATAGATTGCGACAAAACAGTAGGAGTTTTTAACCGTGAGCAACGACGGACTATTCACTGACGGGTCCAACAAGTTCGCCCCGAAGGTAGACGGCATTCCCTTGAGCGATGCAGATACCTCCCGCCGCGGCGAAGCATCCATCGGCCAGCTCGTATCCAACGCCACCGAACAGATGTCCCAGCTGGTTCGCTCCGAGGTCGAGTTGGCTAAGACCGAGCTCGCCGCTTCCGCAAAGAAGGGTGGCATCGGCGCGGGCATGTTCGGCGTTGCCGGTACCGTGGCGCTGTATAGCTCCTTCTTCTTTTTCTTCTTCCTGGCGGAGCTGCTGTCCAAGTGGCTCGACCGCTGGGCAGCCTTCCTGATCGTCTTCCTGCTCATGGTGGTCATCGCCGCCGTCGTGGCCTTTATCGGTTTCAAGCAGGTCAAGCAGGTCAAGGCCCCGGAGAAGACCATCGAGTCCACGAGGGAACTCAAGAAGCTGGTTCCGGGTAAGGCTGAAAAGTCCATCGAGCGTGGCCTCTACACCTAAACCTTTAAGGTCCTTTTAACTCTCCCGCCCCGAGCACATGCGTTCGGGGCGGATTTCGTCTGTGTACCCTCCCATGAAAGGCCCGCCCATGAATCCCCTACCGCCCTCCGTAGTGGAGCTTGACGGCCCCTTTGAGCACGAGTTCCTGCACACGCGCGGCATCCGCCTCCACGCGGCTACCGCCGGCAACCCGGACGACCCGCTGGTGCTGCTACTCCATGGATCTTTCGGCGGGTGGTTCGACTTCCGGAATGTCATTGCCCCGCTTGCCGCCGCAGGCTTCCACGTCGCCGCCCTCGACATGCGCGGTTTTGGCATGTCCGATAAACCACCGCTCGAACCCGGCCAGGATATCCGCGTGGCGGTTGGTGATGTCAGCGGTGCCATCCGCGCATTAGGCCACGACGACGCCTACCTGGTGGGCGCGGATACCGGTGGTGCGGTGGCGTGGGCGCTGGCTACCGAGCGGCCCGAGCGGGTACGCGGGCTGGTATCTGTTTCGGCGGCACACCCAGCTGATCTCCGCCGCGCCATCGCCGCGCGCCCCTGGGATTTTGGGTGGGTTCTCCTGCGCGCGGCCTTGTGCCGACTGGGAAAGACTGGCGCCCCGAGCCTCCTACTGAGAGAGTCCACGTACCTCCGGGAGATGGATCTCGACGCCCTCGGTTCCTTCAGCGGCGCCGAGCGGGAGGAGGCCCTGCGCCTGCGCGTGGCTTCCTCGCACATCGGAAACGTCCGCCGCGGAATCATCTGGAATCACCGACTGCGCACCGCCGTCGTTCCGCTCAGCTGGCTCGAACTCACAGTTTCTTGCCCCACCCTGTTTATCCACGCAGATCAGATGCTCTGGCGGCCAGTGGCGCGGCGGGCGGCGCGGCGCTGCCGTGGGGACTTCACCGCCACCACTATCCCCGAGTCCAAGAACCTGCCCTATCTTGAGAACCCGCATGGTTTTACTCAGACCATCGTTCACTGGCTGCGAGATAGGTAACATTCACCGCCCTCCGTGCCCCACCCCTCTCAGGGGGATGGGGACTTTTTAATTCGTTGACAAAACCGCAGGTTAAGAAAGAATACCTACCGCACTATAGCTTTTATCACAGGACATATTTTTCAATTCCTTGTATATGAGACGCGCCACGCGGTAGCTTCATATCAAACCAACACCACAGGTTTTCTACATCTTTCGCACCACGGAGGTCTAAGACCCACATGACGCTCAAGAAGACGCTCGCTGCTCTCTCTGTCGCTACCCTGCCGCTCACCCTCGCGGCTTGTGGTGGCGACAACTCCGGTTCAGACTCTGCTTCCGGCTCCGGCGATAGCATCGTCACCGTCAACGGCTCCGAGCCGCAGAACCCGCTCATCCCGGCCAACACCAACGAGGTCGGCGGCGGACGCATTGTCGATTCCATCTACGCCGGCCTGGTCTACTACGACGGCGATGGCGAAGCCCAGAACGAGCTGGCTGAATCCATCGAGCCAAATGAGGACAACACTGAGTTCACCGTCAAACTCAAGGAGTCCAAGTTCTCCGACGGCTCCCCAGTGACCGCGAAGAACTTCGTGGACGCCTGGAACTACGCCGTGGCCAATGACCAGCTCAACGCTTCCTTCTTTGCCAACATCAAGGGCTTCGAGGAAGGCGTGAAGGAGATGGAAGGCCTCAAGGTCGTCGACGACCACACCTTTACCATCGCCCTGAACAGCCCTGAGCAGGACTTCCCGGCGCAGCTGGGTTACTCCGCGTTCTACCCGCTGCACGAGTCCGCCCTGGAGGACATGGACGCCTTCGGCCAGAACCCGATTGGTAACGGTCCGTACAAGCTGACCGAGTGGAACCACAACCAGGACGCCACCGTCGTCCCGAATGAGGAGTACAAGGGCGGCCAGACCCCGCAGAATGACGGCATCAAGTTCGTCTTCTACGCAGGTCAGGACGCGGCCTACGCCGACCTGCTGGCAGGCAACCTGGACGTCCTCGACGCCGTCCCGGACTCCGCTTTCGATGTCTACGAGGCCGACCTCGGCGACCGTGCCGTGAACCAGCCGACCGCCATCTTCCAGTCCTTCACCTTGGGCGAGAACCTCGAGCACTACTCCGGCGAGGAAGGCGTGCTGCGTCGCCAAGCCATCTCCTACGCCATCAACCGCGAGGAGATCACGGACACCATCTTCAAGGGCACCCGTACCCCGGCCAAGGACTTCACCTCCCCGGTTATGCCGGGCTACTCCGAGGACATCAAGGGCAACGAGGTCCTGAAGTATGACCCGGAGAAGGCCAAGAAGCTGTGGGCCGAGGCTGACAAGATCAACAAATGGGATAACCCGACCCTGGAGATTGCCTACAACTCCGACGGCGGCCACAAGAGCTGGGTGGATGCAACCACCAACTCCATCAAGAACACCCTCGGCATCGAGGCAGTCGGCGCCCCGTACCCGGACTTCAAGTCCCTGCGCGATGAGGTGACCAACCGCACCATCAAGTCAGCCTTCCGCACCGGCTGGCAGGCAGACTACCCGAGCCAGGCCAACTTCCTTACCCCGCTGTACAAGACCGACGGCTCTTCTAACGACGGCGACTACAGCAACCCGGAGTTTGACAAGCTTCTCGACGAAGCCCTGACCTCCTCCTCCGAGGAAGAGGCCAACAAGAAGTACACCGAGGCCCAGGAAGTCCTGTTCAAGGATCTGCCGGCCATCCCGCTGTGGTACTCCAACGCCACCGGCGGCTACTCCGAGAACGTCGACAACGTCGTGTTCTCCTGGAAGTCCCAGCCGGTGTACTACAACATCACCAAGAAGTAACGCCACTTCCGCTACTTCCCACGACCCCCGCAGCCACCGTGGAGCGGGGGTCGCCCCACGTTTTCACTCATAAGTGTGATTCGAAACGCGCTATAGATTTCTCGCAGACTTGGATCACACACTAAAATTCTTATGAGCTACGTAGGCGCCTGCTAAGAAGGCGTCGACAAGCACCTGCCCACAACGAGTAAAGGACCACACTATGCTGCGCTATATCGGGCGCCGAGTGCTCCAGATGATCCCGGTGTTCTTCGGAGCCACCCTGCTCATCTATGCGCTCGTCTTCTTGATGCCCGGCGACCCCGTCGAAGCCCTTGGCGGTGACCGCGGCCTTACCGAGGCTGCCCGCGCCCGCATCGAGGCGGAATACAACCTAGACAAGCCGTTCATCATTCAGTATCTGCTCTACATCAAGGGCATCTTCATGCTGGACTTCGGCACGACCTTCTCCGGCGTCCCCGTAACCCAAGTGATGGCCAACGCCTTCCCGGTCACGGTGAAGCTCACCGTCATGGCCATCATCTTTGAATCCGTCTTCGGCATCCTCTTCGGCGTCCTCGCCGGCATGCGCCGCGGTGGCTTCTTCGATTCCACCGTGTTGGTCATCTCCCTGCTCGTCATCGCAGTGCCGTCCTTCGTCATCGGCTTCGTCTTCCAGTACCTCGTGGGCATCAAGTGGGGTGTCCTGCCGGTCACCGTCGGAGCGAACGCCACCGTGAAGTCCCTCCTCATGCCGGCCATGGTGCTCGGCGCGCTCTCCCTGGCCTACGTCATTCGCCTGACCCGCCAGTCCGTGGCTGAGAACCTGCGCGCCGACTACGTGCGCACCGCTCGCGCGAAGGGCCTGTCCAACGGCGCGGTGACCCTCCGCCACGTGCTGCGCAACTCGCTGATTCCCGTGGCCACCTTCATCGGTGCTGATATCGGCGCGCTCATGACCGGCGCCATCGTGACCGAAGGCATCTTCGGTATCAACGGCGTCGGCGGCACGATGTACCAGGCCATCCTGCGCGGTGAGCCAACCACGATTGTCTCCTTCACCACGGTGCTGGTGATCATCTACATCATCGCCAACCTGCTCGTTGACCTCCTGTACGCCGTACTTGATCCGAGGATCCGCTATGCCTAATTTCGAGAAAAACACCCCCTACCCGGGCCAAGAGCACTTCGTCTCGGAAACCGATGAAACGGGCCTCGGCGCCGTCGACGCCGTCAAGGACGAGTCCGCCCCGTCCTCCCAGTGGGGCGAGGCCTGGCGCTACCTGCGCCGCCGCCCACTGTTCTGGATCGCGGCCGTGATGATCCTCGTGGCCATCCTCCTAGCCATCGCACCGGGTCTTTTCACGAGCACCGACCCGCGCCTGTGCGAGCTGTCCAAGTCCCTCGCCCCCGCCGAGCCGGGCCACCCCTTCGGCTTCAACCGCCAGGGCTGCGACATTTACGCCCGCGTGATCTACGGTGCGCGCGCGTCGGTTGCCGTCGGCGTCCTGACCACCATCCTCGTCGTGGTGCTGGGCTCCTTGATCGGCGCCATCGCCGGCTTCTTCGGCGGCTGGATTGACTCCGTCCTGTCCCGCATCACCGACATCTTCTTCGCCATCCCGCTGGTGCTCGCCGCCATCGTGGTCATGCAGATGTTCAAGGAGCACCGCACCATCGTCACGGTGGTCTTGGTGCTCGGGCTCTTCGGCTGGGTCTCCATCGCCCGCATCACGCGCGGCGCGGTGGTCTCCATCAAGAACGAGGAGTTCGTCCAATCCGCCCGCTCCATCGGCGCGTCGAACTGGCGCATCCTGTTCAGCCACATCCTGCCGAACGCGGCCGCGCCCATCATCTCCTACGCCACCGTGGCGCTGGGCACCTACATCGTCGCCGAAGCCACCTTGTCCTTCCTGGGTATCGGCTTGCCGTCGACGTTCGTGTCCTGGGGCGGCGATATCTCTGACGCGCAGGCTTCACTACGCGTTGCTCCGGCAGTCCTGTTCTACCCGGCGGGTGCTTTGGGCCTGACCGTGTTGAGCTTCATCATGATGGGTGACGTCGTCCGCGATGCACTCGATCCGAAGGCGAGGAAGCGCTAATGACTAACTCTCCACTTCTTGAAATGAAGGACGTCCACATCTCCTTCACCACCTCCACCGGTGTGGTTGAGGCGGTGCGTGGCGTCAACATGTCCATCTACCCGGGCCAGTCCGTGGCGATTGTGGGCGAGTCCGGCTCCGGTAAGTCCACCACGGCGATGTCTATCCTGGGCCTGCTGCCGGGCACCGGCAAGGTCACCGGCGGCCAGATCCTCTTCGAGGGCGAGGACATCACCCACTACGACAACAAGCAATTCGAGTCGCTGCGCGGTGACAAGATTGGCCTGGTCCCGCAGGATCCAATGTCCAACCTCAACCCGGTGTGGCGCATCGGCACCCAGGTCGAGGAATCTCTCAAGGCCAACCACGTGGTGGAGGGCTCCGAGCGCCACCAGCGCGTCGTGGAGCTTCTAGAGGAAGCCGGGCTTCCCGACGCCGAACGCCGCGCCAAGCAGTACCCCCACGAGTTCTCCGGCGGTATGCGCCAGCGCGCGCTCATCGCGATCGGCCTGGCCGCACGCCCGAAGCTGCTGATTGCCGACGAGCCCACCTCCGCCCTCGACGTGACGGTGCAAAAGACCATCTTGGATCACCTGGAGCACCTTACCGAGGAGCTGGGTAACGCGGTGCTTTTCATTACCCACGATCTTGGCCTGGCCGCCGAGCGCGCGGAGCACCTCGTCGTCATGCACCGCGGCCGCATCGTCGAGTCCGGTCCCTCGCGCGAGATTCTGCGCTCCCCGCAGCACCCGTACACGCGCCGGCTTGTCGACGCCGCCCCCTCTCTCGCTTCCTCCCGCATCCGCGCGGCTAAGGAAGCCGGCGTCGAAGCCAAGGAACTCAAGTC
Organism: Corynebacterium sp. HMSC062E11; assembly: GCF_001811845.1. Lineage (NCBI taxonomy): Bacteria > Bacillati > Actinomycetota > Actinomycetes > Mycobacteriales > Corynebacteriaceae > Corynebacterium > Corynebacterium sp. HMSC062E11. The sequence goes on along the minus strand of NZ_KV806822.1, from coordinate 46,359 downwards.
GGGCGAGGCCATCGGCTCCACCGCTGCAGATTCATCTTCCGCGGCTCAGGCCCCGGTCATCTCGGTGCGCAACCTCACCAAGGAATTCGATATCCGTGGCCAGCGCGGCGGAAAGAAGCTGTTGAAGGCCGTCGACGATGTCTCCTTCGATATCCGCCGCGGCACCACCCTGGCGCTGGTGGGCGAGTCCGGCTCCGGCAAGTCCACGGTGGCCAACATGGTGTTGGGCCTGCTAGAGCCGACCTCCGGCACCATCGAGTTCGAAGGCCGCGATACCTCGACGCTGTCGAAGAAGGAGCTGTTTAAACTCCGCCGCAAGATGCAGGTGGTTTTCCAGAACCCCTACGGTTCGCTGGACCCGATGTACTCGATTTACAAGTGCATCGAAGAGCCCATGGCCCTGCACAAGGTGGGCTCGCGCAAGGAGCGTGAGGCCCGCGTTGCCGAGCTTCTCGACATGGTCTCCATGCCCCGTTCCGCCATGCGCCGCTACCCCAACGAGCTCTCCGGCGGCCAGCGCCAGCGTATCGCTATTGCCCGTGCGCTGGCGCTGCGCCCGGAGGTCATCGTCCTCGATGAGGCTGTCTCCGCCCTGGACGTGTTGGTGCAGAACCAGATCATCCAGCTGCTCGCGGAGCTGCAATCGGAGCTCAGCCTGTCCTACCTCTTCATTACCCACGACCTCGCGGTGGTCCGCCAGACTGCCGACGACGTCGTGGTCATGAAGAAGGGCCAGGCCGTCGAGCAGGGCACCGCCGACGACATCTTCGACAACGCCCAGCAGGAATACACCCGCAACCTCATCAACTCGGTTCCGGGTATGCACCTGGAAATCGGCACCGGCCACTAACCCACAACGCCACCTAACCCGTCAGCCTTCATCCGGCTGGCGGGTTTCGCCTTTTAAGGGGGGCTCGCTCTTTAAGGGCTAAGCTTCCCGTTGCTCCTACTGCATCCAACGGCAAGCGAATCGCGACCAGGATCCCCGATTTCCCCGCGTACCATGCTGCGGTTAGCGGGGATCGCCGATGTGCCCGTCAACCATCTTTG
>NZ_KV806822.1:44642-45209 GCF_001811845.1 Corynebacterium sp. HMSC062E11 | reverse complement strand
ATGTGCCCGTCAACCATCTTTGGGTTGGCGGGACCGGTGGTTGGTGGTGTCCTCTCTATGTTTGGGACATTAACTGTTGTCGGGTGGTGGGTCTGGTGGTTGTCCTGCTTGTTCGGCGTTGAGTCTGGCTACTGCTTCTTGGTATTCGGGCATTGCGGTGATTGGTGCTCCCCAGGGCGGGATGAAGCTGACCCCGGTGTTAAGCCGGTACATGTAGCCACGCCCGGTTGGTTTTAAAGGGTCATCATCATTGATCCCGTTGTGGTAGGCGCACAGGAAGGTCAGGTTCTTGATGTTGGTGTAGCCGCCTGCCTGCCAGGGGATGAGGTGATGGACTTGGCAGTAGTCTGCCGGTTTATTGCAGCCTGGTCTAGAACACGTGTGGAATTCAGCGTGCAGGGTAAGCCGTTGTTTGAAGTTTGCTCCACGCTCTAGCCGCCAGGTGTCGATGGGTCCTTCAATAGGGTGCACGATGGTGGCATACCCTATTTCGGCAAACTTGTGGGTTAAAAACTCTGCCCCGGTCATGCGCCCACCGTTGGTGAGGTTGAGTTCGATGTCGTCCCC
>NZ_KV806822.1:0-44542 GCF_001811845.1 Corynebacterium sp. HMSC062E11 | reverse complement strand
CGTCGGTTATGGAGAGTGTGTTGGGGCCTTGTGCGCGGTAGGTAATGCGCACGCCTGGTTTGGCTATGCGTTTAGAGCGTAGTTCTTTCAGGTGTGTGGCGGCGACGGTGGGGATACGGTGTGCGGGTGTGGCGGCGAGTTTGACTCGCAGGTTCCAGGCATCGAGGGTCTTTTTCACCTTGGACGTGTAGGACTCGATGAGGGTAAGAGTGCCCAGGCTGTGGCGTTGTTGAAGTGCTGCTTGACGGGCTTTGCGTTGTTTGCCACTGAAGCGGGTGGGGCCGAAATAAACCTGGTTAAGGTTTGCAAGCTCAGTGGCATCGGAAGCAGAAGCACCGAGCGTGCGGAGCTCGTCGGGTGAGCCAGGAATGTTTTCCACCAGCGCAATCCCCGAGTTGCGTAGGCGGATGTAGGTTTCGATATCCCCCATGAGCACAGAGACTAAAACAGCACCGTGGGCCCCGCAACCGGAAGAAGAAACTACCTGGTCTTAGCCGACGCAGGAGCCGGTTGGGGTGGCGTCGACAAGCTGCGTGACGTCACCCACGTGGCCGCGCACCTCGTCCGCGGTAAGCGCATAGCCCGTATCGGAATCCTCCACGGAAGCACCAAACACAACGCCGAGCACCTGACCCTCCGGGTTGATCATCGGACCGCCGGAATTGCCCTGCCGGATGCTACCGCGCACCGTGTAGGCATCGCGCTCCACGCGGCCCGTGGAGTAGATATCCGGACCAGCGATGGTGAGACGGTCGCGCACGCGCGCCGGCTCCGCCGTGAACGGCCCCGACTGCGGGAAGCCCAAGACGATGGCATCGTCCCCGGTAGCAGCCGCTTGTTCCGCCCACGGCAAAGGATCCAATCCCAGGCCCGGGCTATGCAGCACAGCAATGTCTACGTCCGAGTTGTAATACACCACGTCCGCTTCCTTGAGGCCAAGGACCGTATCGAGGCGAACCTTATCCGTGCCCGCCACCACGTGGGCGTTCGTGATGACGTAGTCCGGCTCCGTCACAAAGCCCGAGCCCATGAGGCGACGCGAACATGCCTCGGCATCACCCAGCACATGAATGACGGAAGGCCGCACGCGTTCTGCGAGTTTGGGATCCCCAATGTTCACCGCCGGCGCATCCACCTCGACATCGGCGCCAGATCGCTGCCAGGGCGATACCAACGGCGGCAACCCGGACTCGTTGAGGAGCGCAGCCAAGCCATTCGGCAGCGCCGCCAGGCGCGAAGGCGCCACCGCATTCAGCGAGCTCAGCACACGCGATTCACGCAGCGCCTGCCCCGGCTGGCCGCCCAGGTTGGAGGCCAAGGGCAAGGACACCAGCCAAATCACCACGATGGCCGCCGCGGCTTGGAAGACCGCGCCAATCGACGAATCCACGCGCTGCCCCGAGCGGGTTCGCATGCGGTCTCGCAGCGCCATGCCAAGCGACGTCCCCACCAACTGCCCCAGCCCCACCAGCAAAATCAGCACGCCGACAGCCAGCAAAAAGCGCACGGCCGCCTGGTCCGTCAGCCCCATCACCAGCGGGGCAACCACGGTTCCTAAAACCAACCCCGCAATGATTCCCACCGCTGCGAGGACCGCCGCTAAGGCGCCCTGCCGCCAGCCCACGCGCACGGCAAGGAGCACGGCAATAACGATCAGGATGTCAACAGCTAGGGACACAGGGGGAATACTTTCTTAAAGGCTAAAAGGAGCAGAACTAGCCTATCTTCTCATTATTCAAAGAGCGATTGAGTGAGTCACGCAGATCATGAACCATATTCTTATCCCATTCCACGCTCCAGCCCGCATGGTCCATCAGCCCGGAGAGCACTCCCGCGGTAAAACCCCACACCACGTATCCCCGCGCCCGGAAGGCCGGCCCCTTCCAGCGGCTAAACCCCACCATCATGCGGTTGGCCGGATCCGCCAGCTCCCGCAGCGGGACGGTGAAGACATCGTCGGTCTCCGCCGGGCTCGCCGGCCACACGGTGCCCGGTTCATGCCAATACGCCAGGACCGGGCTCACGGTGTTGCCGGTAGCCCGGATGTCCAGCTTGCCCCACTGCTCAAGAGGGGTGACCGTGGAGCGGTCGAGGCCGGTTTCTTCCTCGGCTTCGCGCAGGGCGACGTCGACAAGCGAGGCGTCCCCCTCCTCCCTACGCCCGCCGGGAAAGGCAATCTGGCCGGAGTGCGAGCGCATCGACGGCGAGCGGTGCGTGAGCAGCACCTCACCATCCTCAAAACTGGTGCCCTTCAGCAGCACCAACACTGCCGATTCACGCCGGCGCTTGGCGGCCGGGACATGCCGAATGAGGCGTTCTTGGACCTTGTCTGTATCAACCCCGAGCGCCGGGCGCAGCCACTCCGGGGCATGGGCAGGAAAGAGGCGGCTCACTTGAGAACCTCCTCGACGGCCTCCTCCAAATCTTCTGCGGAGTCGAACGGCTTCACAAACTTCTCCTCCACCGTGCCATCGCGCACCACCAGGGTGATGGGGATAACGCCCGGCAACCCGAGCTCACCTGCGAAGGCGCCGTCATCGTCTTGGTAGCTGGGGATATCTACCTGCAGATCGCTGAGAAGAGCGGCCCCGTTGGCAGCGTTCGCGTCCGCATGCACGCCGACGACATTCCACGTCGGGTGCGCTCGCGCAAGGTCTTCGAAGAAGGGCAGCTCCGCGCGACACGGTTCGCACCACCACGCCCACACAGTAACGATCTGGACGTTCTTGGCCGCCGCAGTACCGGCCGCACCCAAGCACGGAAGATCCACACCCGCAAGCGGTCCCTCGGGGCATTTGGGGCGCTTGGCCACCTCTTGCTCCTGCGCCTCGGGGAGGGCAACCTCCGGCTCATCATTCTCAAGCAGGTTCACCACGCCGACGAACGCGAGCGCCGCCAGCGCGACAATGGCAGCGATGCTCGCCTTCACGTATCCGGGCCACCGAGAATATTGGCTCATTGCTCCACCTTAACCCCGCGACGGGCACCATGGGGCGAGGACGCAGGCCGCGCACTGTGGCTTTCGCGCGGTGCACACGCGCCGTCCATGGAGGATGAGGCGGTGCGAAAACACCGTTTGCTCCTCTTCGGGCACGCGCTTGGCGACGTCCCTCTCAATCGCCCTCGGAGTCTTCGCCTCGGTCAACCCAAGACGCTGGCTCAGGCGCGTGACGTGGGTATCCACCGTGATCCCCGGCAGGCCGAAGGCATTGCCGCGCACCACCAGCGCGGTCTTGCGACCGACGCCGGGCAGGGAGGTGAGCTCGTCGATGCCGCGGGGCACCTGCCCATCGAAGTCCGCGACGAGCTTTTCTCCGATGCCTAACAGGTGGCCGGCCTTCGTGCGCTGGAATCCGAGCGGGCGGAGGATGCGCTCGAGGTCAGCGCGGTTCGCGGCCGCATAGTCCGGCGCGGAGGTATAGGTAGCAAAGAGCTCCGGGGTGACCTGGTTGACGCGGGCATCCGTGCACTGCGCCGAGAGCACCGTAGCAATAAGTAGCTCGAGCGGCGTGGTGAAATCTAGCTCGCAATCGGCGTCGGGGTATTCATCCGCCAAGGCGGTACGAATATGAACGATGCGAGCGGCCTCGTCAGCCTCATCGTGGTGCACGGGAAGGTCAGGGGACATAAAAGAGATCTTAGTGACGGCGGCTAGAATGAGAAGCATGATTTCGCTCGTCATCTTTGTGCCGCTGTGCCTCGCGCTGTTTGCCATCCTCATGGAGAAACTTGAGGCGACGGCCTTCGAAAACTAAATAGGCCATTCAAGGCGTGTGATTATTTTTCACGTTGGTGGAAATAGTGACTAATTACACTGTATGATATTGTGCAGTGCCTCGTGGCGCACTGGAGACTAGGTGCGTCAAAACAAACCAAACCAGCTTGTGTCCCAGTGTTTTCCGGGCTGCGCAAGCTTTAAGGAGTAACAGTGGAAGGCGTACAGGACATTCTCTCCCGCGCTGGTATTTTCCAGGGCGTCGATCCGGTAGCAGTACAGAACCTTATTGAGCAGATGGAAACCGTCCGTTTCCCGCGCGGCACCACCATTTTCGAGGAAGGTGAGCCGGGAGACCGCCTCTACATCATCACCTCGGGCAAGATTAAGCTCGCCCGCCACGCCCCGGATGGCCGCGAGAACCTCCTGACCGTGATGGGCCCGTCCGATATGTTCGGCGAGCTCTCCATCTTCGATCCGGGCCCGCGCACCTCTTCCGCTGTCTGCGTCACTGAGGTCACCGCAGCCACGATGAACTCTGAGATGCTCAAGCAGTGGGTAGCCGATCATCCGGCAATTGCTCAGCAGCTTCTGCGCGTGCTGGCGCGCCGTCTGCGCCGCACCAACGCCAACCTGGCGGACCTCATCTTCACCGACGTGCCAGGCCGCGTGGCCAAGACCCTGCTGCAGCTGGCTAACCGCTTCGGTGTGCAGGAGGGCGGCGCGCTGCGCGTGAACCACGACCTCACCCAGGAAGAGATCGCCCAGCTCGTCGGCGCTTCCCGTGAGACCGTGAACAAGGCTCTGGCTACCTTCGCTCACCGCGGCTGGATCCGCTTGGAGGGCAAGTCGGTGCTCATCGTCGATACCGAGCACTTGGCCCGCCGCGCACGCTAGGCCTTAAAGGCCGAGCCCGCCTGTGCGGTCCTCGGCCTGAGGCTTGTCCTAACGCAAAATCCCCCGAGAATTTCTCGGGGGATTTTCCTATGTAGTGCTTTAGTTCTGAGCCGCGAGGTACTTCAGCGCGGTGCGCGTCGACTGCTCAGCTGCGTGACGCAGGACCGGATCGACATCGTCATACATCTCATCAACGAGAGTCTTGACGTCGACGTCCTCACCCAAGCGCCCACGGACTTCCTTGATCTGGTCCAGGCGGTGGTGACGGCGGTCAATGTACTTGCGGGCAACCGCGGAGGTGTCCTCCAAGTCCGGGCCGTGGCCCGGGAAGAGCGCCACATCCTTGCCGCGTTCTTCCAGAAGATCCAGGGTCTTCAGGTAATCAGCCAAGTCGCCATCCGTCTCAGACAACAGCACGGTGTGGCGACCTGCGATGGTGTCACCGGTCAGGATGCCCTCCAGGGTGGAGTTCTTCGCTTCCGCGGACCACACAAAGAAACAGGTGGAATCTGCGGTGTGCCCCGGGGTGTGAACGACCTCAAGCTGCGGGGTGATGCCGTCGACGGTGATCACTTCTCCGTCGACAAGCGCGTCGCCTCCATTGCAGTAATTCGGATCGAAAGAGCGGATGGGAGCGCCGGTGAGCTGACGCAGGCGCTGGGCGCCTGATGCGTGATCATCGTGGCGGTGGGTAAGAAGGATCAGCGCAACCTCGCCCGCCTTCGCGGTCACGACGTTGAGATGACCTTCATCCTCCGGGCCCGGATCAACCACAATGGCGCGGGAATCTTCCCCAGCGCGGATGATCCACGTATTGGTGCCCTCCAAAGCGGTGTAACTGGGATTATCGCACAGCACGACACCGACGGACTGGCTCACGGGACGCAGTTGGCTATATGCAGGATGCTCCATGGTTCTAACCCTATCCGATTACTCAGCGATTTCTACGATGACTTCGATCTCAACGGGGGAATCTTTCGGTAGGACCGCTACCCCCACCGCGGAACGCGCGTGGATTCCGGCGTCTCCGAAGACCTCACCCAAGAAGTCGGAAGCACCATTGATGACCGCAGCTTGCTCAGTAAAGGAGGGGTCCGAAGCCACGAATCCAACCACCTTCACCACGCGGGTTACGTGGTCAAGGCCTACGAGACCATCGATTGCAGCCAAAGCGTTCAGCACGGCCACGCGTGCCAATTCTTGCGCCTTTTCTAGGCTAACCTCTGCGCCGACCTTGCCGGAAGCCGGCAATTCACCGCCCACAACGGGCAGCTGGCCAGAGGTCCACACCTGGTTTCCCGCGCGGGTAGCTGGGATATAGGACGCGAGGGGGACAGCGACAGAAGGCAGCTCGACGCCGAGCTCTTCAAGGCGGGCAAGCGCACCCATTAGGACTCCTCCACAGGACGCTTGAAATAGGCGACAACATTCTCCGGGTTCATACCCGGGGTGATGGTGACGAGCTCCCAGCCGTCCTCACCCCAGGAATCGAGGATTTGTTTCGTCGCGTGCGTAAGAACCGGCGCAGTGGCATATTCCCATTTAGTCATGGGCTCAATGCTACTAAATACCGATGAGTTCGCCACCCTCAGCGAGGTAATGGGCCCAGCTCGTGATGTGCGGGTTCTTGCGCAGAAGGGCGCGGCGCTGACGCTCCGTGAGGCCGCCCCACACGCCGAACTCCACGCGATTATCAAGCGCATCCGCGCGGCACTCATTGAGCACCGGGCAATGGCGGCAGATTACTGCAGCTTTACGCTGCTCAGCTCCTCGTACAAAGAGTGCATCAGGATCACCGTTGCGGCACTTAGCTTGGGTAACCCACTCACCACGCTCTGTGGTTAACGAGGCATTCTTTACCATTGCGGACCGTCCTGCACCTTTGACACTGACTGCCATGGCTAGGTAACTCCTTCCAAGCTCACCCCCGTCGAGCTCAAAGATCATGAATAACCCTCTACCCGACGGAATATTATGTACCCTTGGTAAGTCTATTCACAGACCAGTATACCTGTCTAACAGGTCACACTTTAGGGGGGTCTCCCGGATATCCTCCTAAACCACTAGTGTGTGGAGGGTGACTGTGATCAAATCCCTGGGAAAGCTCGTCCTGTCCACAGCACTGGTCGGCATCCTCATCGCGCTGGCCATCGCCCCCGTCGCTGGCGTCAGCGGTGTCGCCGTGGCCAGGACCAATGAGACGATGCAATCAGACGTCCAGGATCTCACCAACGGTGATACCCCCGGCGTGAGCACCATCTTGGATGCCAAGGGCAACCCCCTTGCGTATATCTATGAGCAGCGCCGCCATCCAGTGAAACCGGATGAGATCTCGGACGCCATGAAGAAGGCAGTGGTGGCTATCGAGGACCGCCGTTTCTATGAGCACGAGGGCGTCGACTTGCAGGGCAATGTCCGTGCGTTGTGGACCAACCTGGTTGCGGGCGGTGTCTCCCAGGGCGCATCCACGCTTGACCAGCAGTACGTAAAGAATTACCTCCTTTTGGTCAACGCGACTACCGACGAAGAACGTCAGGCCGCGACCGAACAATCCGTGGCCCGTAAGCTGCGCGAAATGCGCATGGCTACGGACATCGATGCCCGGCTCTCCAAGGATGAGATCCTCACCAACTATCTCAACCTCGTCCCCTTTGGAAACCACTCCTTCGGCGTTGAGGCCGCTAGCCGCACCTACTTCGGAACCGATGCCGCGCACCTCACCGTGCCGCAGGCTGCGATGCTCGCCGGCATGGTGCAATCCTCGGAATACCTCAACCCCTATACCAACGAGGAAGGCGTAACTGAGCGCCGCAACGTGGTGCTCCAAGCCATGGTTGACAACGGCTCCCTTTCCCAGGAGGACGCCGACGCCTTTTCCCAGCAGCCGCTCGGCGTGTTGGACAGCCCTGCAACCTTGGCTAACGGCTGCATCGGCGCGGGCGATCGCGGCTTCTTCTGCGACTATGTGCTGGAATACCTCAACGAAAAAGGCATCGACCGCGAGCACCTTGCGCGTGGCGGTCTGACCGTTAAGACCACGCTTGACCCCGACGTCCAAGACCAAGCGCTCAACGCAGTGCGAAGCAACACCGCCCCGGATGCGGCGGGCGTGGCGGAGGTCATGAACGTTATCAAGCCGGGCACCGATTCCCGCAAGGTCCTAGCCATGGTGTCGTCGCGCACCTATGGGCTCGACCTGAACAACAATGAAACCCTTCTGCCCCAGCCCAATTCTTTGGTGGGCAACGGCGCAGGCTCCGTGTTCAAACTCTTTACCGCCGCGGCCGCCCTGGAGGCGGGCTACGGCATCAAGGACAAGCTGGCCGTGCCCAATCGCTACGAAGCGGAAGGCCTGGGATACGGCGGCGCAGCTAACTGCCCGCCCAACAAGTACTGCGTGGAAAACTCCGGCAACTACGCCTCCACGATGACCATGCAGGACACACTGGCCTACTCCCCCAACACCCCCTTCATCCAGCTCACCGAGCAACTTGGCGTCGAGCGCCTGGTCGACATCGCCGTCAAGCTCGGCCTGCGTTCTTATGAAGAACCCGGCAGCTACGACGGCGAGTCCTCCATCGCCGACCACATTAAGGAATCCAATCTCGGCTCCTTCACGCTCGGCCCGACAGCAGTGAATGCACTGGAGCTGTCTAACGTGGGCGCGACGGTGGCGTCGCAAGGCATGTGGTGCGAGCCCAACCCCATCGAGGAAGTCACGGACTCCCACGGCAACGAGGTCTACCTCAAACACACGCCGTGCGAACGCGCAGTGGACAAGGAAGTGGCGAAGGCGCTGGAAAACAACATGACCGCCGATACCGAAAAGGGCACCGCCTCCGACTCTGCACGCGCTGCCGGCTTCAGTGGCCAGGCCGCCGCCAAGACCGGTACCACCGAGTCCAACCAGTCCTCGGCTTTCCTTGGATTCAACTCGGCAGTCGCTGCCGCACCGTACATCTACAACGACGGGACCACCACGAGCCCGCTGTGCACCGGCCCGGTACGCCAGTGCTCCAGCGGCAACCTCTTCGGTGGCAAGGAGCCGGCGGCGACGTTCTACACAATGGCCGCGCGCGTACCCGAGGCGCAGAAGGGCACGGTGCCCGATTATGACCGGGCCTACGACTCCGGCAAGGTTTCGCCGCTTATCGACGGCGTGAAGGGCAAGTCCGAAAGCCAAGCCCGTTCCGCGCTGGAGAAAGCCGGATACAAAGTCAGGACCGCCGAGGTCCCCGCGCCCGGCGTGGGCTATGGCAAGGTAGTTCGCGTCATCACCGGTCCATCCGGCGCGAAGAAGGGCGCGGAGGTCACGCTCCAGCTTTCCGACGGCTCCGCGAGCGATTCTTCTGATTCTGCGAGCACGAACCCCATAGTCTGGGACTCCAACTCGGGCTCTCCGTCCGCACCGAGCGGCGGCGAGCCGGGAGGCGGCCAGTCCGAGCCACTATTCACTCAAGAAGATGTTGACCGCTTCACGAATGACGTGCGGAGCTTCTTCGGGCTTTAGCGCTTTAGTTGAGGGCAGCCTTCACTGCAGTGGACAGGCGCTTGCCGTCCGCGCGTCCGGCAGCCTTGGCGGTGGCCACCTTCATGACGTTACCCATCTGCTTGATGGTCGCCGGCTCACCGGAGTCCTTCTCAACCTCGGCGATGGATTCTTTAACGAGGGCGTTCAGGGAGTCGTCGTCAAGCTGCTCCGGCTGGTAGGCCTCGAAGAAGGGGACGTCGGCAAGCTCCGCCTCCGCCAACTCCGGGCGGCCATTCTCCGCGTAAACCTCTGCGGACTCGCGGCGCTTTTTAATCTCACGAGCGATGACCTTGAGGATGTCCTCATCGGTGATCTCGTGGCGAGAACCGGAAGTTTCCTCCGCCTGGATGGCAGACAGCAGAGAACGGATGGCGCTCGTACGGGCCTTATCCTTGGCCTTCATCGAGGTCTTAAGGTCAGCGCGGATAGTTTCTTTCAACTCACTCATGCCCTTCAATCTACGCCAGCCGGCCAGGTAGTGTGGTGAGGGTGAAGATTTTCCCTGTCCTTGGCGGACTCGCCGCCGCCGGCCTGGGCACCGCCGCATGGGCGCACTCAGAGCTCACCAAGTTCGAGCTCAAGGAGTACACCCTGCCGCTGCTGGAGCCCGGCACGCTGCGCGAGGAGTCCGAGTTCCGCATCCTGCACGTGTCCGACCTCCACATGATTCCGGGCCAGCGCGCCAAAATCGAGTGGGTCTCAGGCCTCGACGCCCTCGACCCGCACCTGGTGATCAACACCGGTGACAATCTTTCCGACGAGCGCGGCGTCCCCGAGGTCCTCCGCGCGCTTGGCCCGCTGCTGAGCCGCCCGGGGATGTTCTGCTTTGGCACCAATGATTACTGGGCGCCGCGCATCCCGAATCCCTTCAACTACCTGATTGGGAAGAAGAACGAGCCCTCTTATGTGAACCTGCCGTGGAAGGGCATGCGCGCGGCCTTCCTTGAGCACGGCTGGCACGATGCCAACCAGGCTCGCGTGGAATTCAAGGTGGGCGATGTTCGCCTGGCTGCCGCCGGTGTGGACGACCCACACCATGATCTGGATGACTACTCGGAAATCGCCGGCGCCCCGAACGAGGATGCCGACCTTTCCTTGGCGCTCCTGCATTCCCCGGAACCCCGCGTCTTGGAGAAGTTCGCCGCCGACGGCTACCAGCTGTCCTTGTCTGGACACACGCACGGCGGCCAGTTGTGCCTGCCGTTTAAGGTGTTGGGCTCGCGCTCCATCGTGACCAACTGCGGCATCGACCGCGTCCGCGCCCAGGGCCTGCACCGGTTCGGAGAGATGTACATGCATGTCTCCAACGGGTTGGGTACCTCGAAGTTCGTTCCCTTCCGAGTCTTCTGCCGCCCGTCGGCCACGCTCCTGCGTATCACTGAGAAGACCGCCTAGGGATACCCCCTCCACGCTGCCGTTTTGTCCTTTCAGACCGGGGTGCGTTACAGTAATCCGGTACCGCTTAGAGCGAGACACCGGGATATGGCGCAGCTTGGTAGCGCGCTTCGTTCGGGACGAAGAGGTCGCAGGTTCAAATCCTGTTATCCCGACCACCTCAACGGGTCGATGACCTGCACTTACTTCAAATGCAGTGATTCGGCCCGTTTCTTTTGTGCTTTGTTTGTCACCGCTTTGTCACCCGTTCATTCGTTCATACGCCGCAAGGTCAATCCCCATACCCAGATACGTCGTATAGATTGCTGTTGTTTCCAAGTCCGCATGGCCAAGCCACGATTGGACCACATTCACCGGGACTCCCCGCCGTAACCAGTTGCATGCGGCGCTATGCCGGAGATCGTGAATCGTGCGCCCTCCAGAAATTTCTTCCCACTTTGTCGAGCGAGTAAATCGCCCACGCCAAATCTGGCTTTTACCGTTCCGCGAGAGCAGATAGTCATCACCAGTCTTGCCTCGTGAGAGCTCTTCCACGACAGGGACAAGTACCTTCGCTAGCGGGACCACTCGCATGCGGCCCGATTTAGGAGCCTTTTCAGGTTTCCCTTCAGGCTGTGACCTTTTCACCTGGATATGCGGTGGATTAGACGTAAGCTGCACATCCGCAACACGGAGCGCACGAGCTTCTCCCCAGCGCACCCCGCTATAAGCCAATACTCGTACGACAGCAGCATCAAAGTCCCTCAGACCTTTAGCCATTGCTTCAATCTGGCCTTCAGTCAGTGGGCTAATGGCGTGCATAGTCTTCTTCCGGCGTGGGATTTCTACAGCCTTCATGGGGTCACTCACCACATAGCCGCGTCGTGCCGACCACTTAAAGAAGGCGCACAGGCAGTCGCAATAACGTCGCACCGTCGCCGCCGACTTCTCTGCACGCCACGAATCCACCAGCAGTTGTAAATCTTGGGGCTTAATTCCCCGAATCTGCCGTTTGAGGAGTCCCGATGGAAGAATGCCGATGACCACAGAGTCCGTCGCATACGTAGAAGCCGCCACGTCGTCCTTTCGAACTTCGAGCCACACATCCGCCGCCGTCTGCACCGAGACCCTGCCAAGCCTCGCGGAGAACGTGGAATCGGCGTACTTCAACCGCTCCCGATCTTCCCAGGCTTTGGCCTCAGCCTCAGTCGCGAACGTCCGCGACACCTGCTGACCTCGAATTTTGACGAGCCCCGGCCAACGACTTCCTCGTTGCCGAGCCATAACTATCGGCTCTCCAGCAGCCGACGCACGTCAGCCCGTGCATATCGCACGACGCGTCCCTGCGCAATAACCGGCTCAAGCGGCGGATTCGTCAAAGCCTTCCAGGCCGAGAGCGTCGACCTCGACACCGACAATATTTCCGCGACCTCACTGGGGGTCAGCACCGGACCGTAGCTAGATAGCGCCTTAGACGTTTTCATCCTCTTTCAGCGACTGCACTTCCCAGGCCCAGATGCCGATCTCGTCGTCATCGACGTACGGTGCCCGAAACCGAACCGGCGCCGGTTCACCATCCGCCCGCACGTACCCAACACCAGCGGTCGCGTAACCGTTCGTCTCCGTCGCCGGAGAAATCTCATGAGCCGCAGCCCCTAGGGCAGCCGCCCCACTTCCGAGCACCAGATCGACCTCCTGCGCCGACTCCACCCGCAGACAAATACGATTCATGAAATGCGCTCTGTACGGCCCTAAATTCTCCTTTTGCGGCTGCTGCGCGGCTGCTACGACATAGATCCCGGCCGACCGCCCCTGCGACAAAATTTGCTGCATCGAGGCTCTCACTGAGCTTTGCCATTTGCGGTCCCCCATCGTCCCCAAGGCGTTAAGCTCATCTACTACCAGGATGATTAGTGGACGTCCTTCCCGTTGCTCAAACTGCCTCTCTCCGGTTTCCTGCCGTCGCTTCATCTCAGCGACCAGGTCGAGCAGCAAGGACTCAATATCCGCCAAGTCAAAAGCCACCCGCTCAAATGCTCCGTCCACCACACCCGCGAGCTCCGCACGCTTCGGGTCGATTCCCCAGAATTGAGCACCTCCAGAAAGATACCCATAGGCATCGAATACACTTATCAGATAGCGCCACAGTAAGGATCCTTTTCCAGACCCCGAAGCCCCCACAACCAGCGTGTGTCCGAGATTCACGTAACAAACCTCGCCCCGGTCGTCCCTGCCGATGGGAAGCTTCTTACCAACGGGTTCCTCAAAAAACTCAGCATTCTCATACGCAGCGGGAATCGGGTCCTCAAGAAAGGCAGTCACCGTCGCTCGACCACGTCCACGTGGGGTAACAGTCACATCCTCCACACGTAACGCATCACGAATCGCTCCGCTACACGCCACGATATCCTCGACGGTTCTTCCCGGATTAGGGCGCTTACCCGGTCTGTAAACGAGGCCACGGTTGCAGACATGTCTGCCACCACACCAGGACTCACCATCAATCTGCCCAATAGTGTCCACGACGACCTGATCATTCGCTGCACGACTTTTGACCCGGACGGGTGCGTTCCCGAAGCAAAGGACGAGTTTCCCGGCGTGGACTACTGCCCTAGCCTGTACCACCTTTTGCGGGACGAACCATCTCCAGGCATCGACATCACCCACGACATTATCCGCGCACTACTTCCCTACCGCGGGATCCACATGGAGGTAGAGCCGAGGATTCTCGATGGCGATGTAGACATCGAGCGGCTGTAGCTGCTGGCTACGCTGTAAGCCATGAAGGAACCCAGCTGTGGTGTGTGCTGCGGCTGGGTTTCTTCTTGGGGAGGGTGAAGAGGGGACGTGATGGGACACCGGCCACGTCTTAAGTCGGGCAGCGTCTCCGCCAGACCCGGCAGAACTTGCGCACCGCTGACTGTAAGCATATACTTACACCTGACATCGTTCGATTACGATACGGAGGGATGATGGACGCAGCACGGCTCGCTCAGATGCTCAGTGCTCTTGGAAGTGAGCCTCGGTTGCGAATTATCGCCTCCCTAGAGACGGATTCGACCCATGTCAGTGAGCTGGCCCGCCGACTCGGGATGTCTCGGCCACTGCTCTACCAGCACCTCAACCGCTTGGAAGCTGCTGGACTCATCGAGAGTGGCCTGGAACAGCTCGGAGAGAGCCGAGTGAGGAAGCACTACTGGGTCGCTCCGTTTCAGCTTGAAGTAACTCCAGACCACATTAGGCACCTGATTAATCAAGAACAGAAAAGGGAATCTTCGTGACACTTACCGCTACCGTATTTCTTGTCATCCTCGCCGCCGCATTACCACTCGCGATCTTCGTTGCTCTTACCGTCTGGGTGGTACGCACCGTCACCAGCGCACGACGCGAAACGGCGACGGCGATCGATGGTTCCAACCAACTCATCGTGGAGCATCTACGCAACATCACCGAGCGGTTGGATCGGATTGAGGCCCAACTCAGCGAGATCCCCGAGTAATCAGGCTCTTCCTTAAACAAGGGGCGCGGTGGTTTTGGCTCCGCGCTATGGGCTGTCACAGCGTATGCGCTAAGCACGTCGCGTAGACCTCCAGCAACATAAACTTGCTTGTGACTTTGGCGGCGGGGTGTGTCTCCGGTCGTGGCGTTATCCTGTCCCTCTCGCGGATAGGGGCTAGGACTGGGGACGAACCACGTGGTGTGCCCCCACCTCCGACACCGCCCCGGCCCACCTGCCGACGGAACCGGGAACGGAAACCGACGGAAACCATAGCTGTGGTTCGGGTCGTTGCAGGTGGGTGGGTAGTTTCGCAAAAGACTCAACCCGCAGGAAACTGCGGGTTCTTTTTCGTTTTCACCTCTAAAAGAGGGGTTAAGGAGAAGCGTAAACAACGTGACGCGCTGCACCCCATCGACCGGGACATACCGCGTCCGAGATTTCTTCCCTGACCAACATCGTGACCGAAGCCAATGAGATTGGTAAGTTCGGCTAGCTCTGCAAACATGACCAGGTTTATTCTTCGTACTGAGAGCGCACCGCACCAGGACCAAGACGAACAGTGCAGCAGTTGGAGCACCGGGTCACAGTTAGGTCAGCCTAGACCTCCTCAGGGCAAATGCCGAGGGCACATCCCCCTCTTCCGCGATTGAAGGTACCGCATCAGTAGAAAGCCACCAATTGCCGACGCGTAAATACACATATATACTCACAGAAGTACGCCAGGCGTTGAGCCGCGAGGCAAGAATACCCCGGGCAACAACTCCGAGAGCCGATGCTTAGCATCGGCTCTCGTGCCATTTTCCGGAGTCACGGAGTTCAATTTGCTGCTCGCATACCTCGACGAAATTGGTTCCCCTGGGGCCTTTGTCCATCCTTCACACAAGAAGTTCTCTGATAGCCCCGCTTTTGGTTATGGCGGCTTTGTAATTCCCGAAGATAATGCTCGGCAATTTGGCGCCTTCTTCGCGGAACGAAAGAAACAATTCTTCCAAAATGATATTCCAGACAACGTCGATCCTGGTCGATGGGAAAGAAAAGGCGCAGATTTACTGTTCGCCAAGGCGTACGATGAACGTCCCCAAAATTTAAGACTGCTTGGAAGTCTGATTTCCAAACTTAGGCAATTGAATGGAAACCTTTTCTACTATGCTGAAGAAAAGCCAATAGGCACTCCCAAAGAGACTAACTGTGGTCCAAATGAATTTCGCCAGCGAGAAGAAACCTCAATGAGGGAATCCTTAAATAGGCTGGCGAATCATGCACATTCGTTAGACCAATCGATGCTCGTGCTAATGGATCAAATCAATGAGAAATCCCGAATCCAGCGCTTACCTGTGATGTACGCCCATATTCTGGGTCGAGCTACCGAGCATAAGGAAATGCGGCGATTGATTGAACCGCCTATGCACATCGACAGTAAACTCTCTTCTAATATCCAGTTTGCTGATTGGGTATGCGCTTTAGTAAAACGAGCTGTCGAATATCAACTAGTAGAAGATTCTCGCTATTCATGGATCCCCTTTGCGAGTCAGTTATCGGCTGCGCGAGGAGCTTTCACCTATGAATCGAAACTCCACCTATGTGGGCGATCCATCTCAGATCTCCACCATTCAGAGATTATCTATGCCGAGAGGCCAGTTATCGACTTCCTAAATGTGAGTCAGGAAAACCGGGAAAAACTAGAACGGGTCAGGAAAGCCACACTCAGGTAAATGCATGGTTGCCACAAATCTCCTGCAGGAAGCCAATTCCTTGTGAGAGGTTTTGCCAACGGAACCAAGCAGTAGGCAGCTTCGAGTTCTTTTGCGTTTCACGGTTAAGGGCTTTTAACCAGCCCTAGAAGCTCGAAGATCCACCCGAACCGGAAAAGCCCGAGCTAAACCCGCTGTTGACGCCGCCGCTGCTGGAGGAGCTATCGCGGGCGGTGGTGGCATCGCTGTCCCAGGTGCTCACAACGTAGAAGGGCACGTAGCCGTGGTAGCCGGAACCGGCGAAGAAGTTGGAGTCATAGATACGCGTGCGCTCTGGGCGCTCGTCGGCCTCGTTGCGCTTCTGCAGCTGCGCCTGCAGGTGCTCAGAGAGTAGCGCGGTGCGGTCCAAGAGCTCCAAGTAGCGTTCCATGAACTGCGGGTGATTGGGCTCGTTGGAGAGTGCAACGGCGGCACCTTCTAGCTCCTTGGCGTGACGCTCAAGCGCCGAGTCGATATCCGCCGCCAAGTAGCCTGCCTGCGCTAGGTCCTTGCCCAACTCGTAGAGCTCGAAGCGGCGGGCATCGGCATCAGCGTCTTCGATACGGCGCAGCTTTTCGATGTTGACTTCGGCGGTTTCCACGCGCTCACACAGCTCGCGCGCGTGGGCGATGGGCTCGGCATGCGAACGGAACTGTTCATCCGGCGCATCGGCTGGAATCGACATAAGGGATCCCACCTGGGCATCGATGGCGAGGAAGTCATCGCGAAGGCCCTCCCAGTCCTCACGCAAACGCTCATCCACCAGACCCGATTGCAGCGAGTGCGCCCGGATATCGATCTCCCTCAGACGCTGCGCCACATCGGTATAGGTCTGCGAGACATAGTCCCAGTTCTCGCGCGCCTGCTGCGCCTTCTTCTGCCGGCTGCGACGAGTACCGCCGACGATGCCTGCGCCCGCGCCACCGACGCCCAGGCCCGCCGCCCCGAGGCCAATGGCCGCTCCAATGCGCCCATCTTTCGCGCTCTCGTACTGGGCATCCGCAGCACGGTCCACATCGATCGCTGCCGCCGCGCCAGCAAAAAGCCCAGCAGGAATGTTGTCATCCCGCACGCCCGGCTTAATGGCTTCGATGGACTGCTCCAAATGGCTGTCACCTTTGCGCAGCTTCATCGGCCCGGACACGTCCTCACCCGCAAAGACGAAGGCCTGGCGCGGGTCGAGTCCCACGCCGACGAAGACCTGGCCATCAGCAAACTTATCCTTGCCGATGAGCTCCGGGTGATTATCGCGCAGGTACTCCTCCACGGAGTCGTTAACGTTTTCTTTGTTCTTGGCAAAGACCATGTAGTGCAGCCCCTGGACCACGTCGGGGGCGGCGATCCGGGAGACATCGCTAAGCATGCGCTCTTCTTCCTCCGGAGTGAGCACATCGTCCGGGTCCATGATGTCAGCCTGCACCTCACGCTGTGCGGGCTGGATGACATAGTCGGAACGCTCGGGCTCATCGAAGGCCGCCAAGCTCGCACCCGCGCCGATTCCCCCAAGCAACAGACCGCCCACCATGGCCGCACCGACGATGGCGTCGACCGATGTTATTTTGGGGCCGCGGCTGGCGGCAAAAGGTTTGATATCGCGAGAGTCAGTCACGGTGATTCTCCAATCCCTGGGCAGTCGGTACCGCCAACTTTACCCCCACAATTGGAAACGACGCGGTGCCCCTACAGCAGCCGCGTCGCCCCTATTCCCTATCACTCACAACGGATTGGAGAAACCGTTTGCCTACCCCCTAAGTAGGCTTTGTGAGCGACTTTCACTCTAGCACTCTTTCCATTCACAGCGGTAGCAAAATCTGGAAAACCGAGTAACATATCGTGGCACTTCTGCGATGTGTCGGACGCAGGGCCGTGAGCTAGGCTTTTTCCTTTTCGGCCCGCCCTGCAGGTGCCCCCACGAGCACGAAGGCCGCAATGGTGATTACCCCCAAAATGGCCAGAGCAGTCCACAACTGTGGGGACTGCCCACCATTACCTGCCACGGTGATGGCGGAGGTGGCCCACTGCATGGGGAAGAGATGCACGAGCGCACTCATCGCGGCGTTGAGATCGGTGCCGGTCGACGCCGCCTTCCACGCCCAGCCCACGATGCCAACCTGCGCCACGGCGAGCACGCTGCCCAGGACCCAGCCGCCAGCGCCAAGGCCGCGCGCAAGCGCGAACACAATGCTTGCCGACGCCACCCCGGCCCCCGCCGCCGCGAGCCCCGCCCAGGCCACCGCGGCTGCGGTCACGCCAGTAGCCAGGAGGGCCACGAGCAAGCCCACGACGACACCAATCAGCACCGCCCCGCCGAGAAGCGTGAGGATGCGGCGCTCCACGCGCGTCAACAGCGCGCCGATAACACCGCCGCCAAGAGCAGCGATGGCTGCTAGCAACATAGCGACAATGGGGCTCAGCAGCTGGGCGGGCTCGCTGCCGCCCTCGGCGGGCCCGGCGACGGTCGGCATCGCACGCTGCGCGCCCTGCACCTTGGTCCGGTTCTGCTTGGCCATGCCATCGACTTTCTCCGCACCGGCAACAAGCTTGTCCACACCCTTCAAGGCCTCATCGACCTTCGCGTTGAGCTCACCGATACCGGCATTGAGTTGCTTCGCGCCCTCGGTGGCTTGGTAGACGCCATCGTGATAGGCATAACCACTGACGGCCAGCTGATTAGAAAGGTCGCGCGAGCCATCCTTAAGTTGCGTCAATTGATCCTGAACGGATTGGTCGAATTGGAAGTTCTCCACCTGGCCGCGCAGATCACCAAGCTGCGAGCGGATGTTCTTCGCCTCCGCCGAGTTGTTTCCTTCTAGGTCCTTTAAGGTGCCATCGATTGCCTGCAAGAGCTGTCCGCGAACCACCCCTAGACCGATGACTTGGTCGACGGCTCCGCCGACGCCGTCGGCCAGCTCGGTAGCACCGTTGCCCAGCTGGGCGGTGCCGGACTGCAGCTGCACGAGCCCGTCATAAAGCTCTTGCGAGCCGCCGGCCAGCTTGTCTACTCCACCGCCGAGCTCACCGGCGCCATCCTGCAGCTCCCCTGTGCCGTCGGCAAGCTGCTGCGCGCCATTAGCCAAAAAGCCGGCTTGGGCATTGGCTTCCGAGAGGGCACGGGAGACGTCGTAAAGCTCAGCCGGATCGATGGTGCCATCGCTGGGAGCCCCGGCCTGTTCCTGCGACCAGGTTTCGGCTGGTTGCCACTTGGACACGGCGGCGACGACCGCACCGACAATGAGCGGCACGATGAGCACGAGGGTGAGAATAAGAGCGCGGGTGCCAACCTTCCGGTTGGCGTCAGCAGGACTGGCTAGGCGTGAGGTCATGTAAAAGAAACTATCGTTCACGCTGGGAAAAAGCGGTCAGGCGCGCGGAAAAGCCCCGCCAGTACCGTGTTCTTCGGTCACTAGCGGGGCCTGTGTTAGCGCACTCGCGCTAAAGGATTACTTCTTCTCCGCGAAGAGCTCGCGTACGCGCTTGCCCAGCTGCGGGGAGACAGCATCCCAGTAGGCGTAGACGCGTTCCTCGGTCTCCGGGGACACGCCAGCCATAGCGTTGGTGATGTTGTCTGCGAGGCGCTCCTTGGCGCCGTCGTCGTAGACGTTCTCGTACAGGTCGGTGGCCTGAACGGTGTCATTGTCCTCGGCGTGGCGGACGTAGGGCGCACGAACCAAGTCGATGCCGGCCGGATCCGGGTTCACGTAAAGGTCCGGAGCGGTGGTGGTCTCCTGCTCCTTGAAGCGCAGGTTCTCATCGCCGTCCATGTAGCCGCCGCCCTTGGCGTGGCGGTTCGGCGAGTAGACCGGATCCTCCGGGGCGTTGAACAAGTACTGCATCGAGCCCTCGTGCTCGTAGGTGTTGACCTGGTTGAGCGGCTGGTTCACCGGCAGCTGCTTGTAGTTCGGTCCGATGCGGTAGCGCTGCTGGTCGGCGTATGCGAAGACGCGTGCCTGCAGCATCTTGTCCGGGGACAGGCCAATGCCCGGGACGATGTTGGACGGATCCAGGGCAACCTGCTCAATCTGCGCGAAGAAGTTACGCGGGTTGCGGTTGAGCACGAAGTATCCGACATCCACCAGCGGGTAGTCCTTCTTGGACCAGGTCTTGGTGAGGTCGAACGGGTTGAAGCGGTATTCCTCGGCCTCTGCCACCGGCATGATCTGGACCTTGACGTCCCAGACCGGGAAGTTGCCTTCCTCGATGGCGTTGTAGAGGTCCTCGCGGTGGTAGTCAGCGTTCTTGCCGGCCATCTCAGTCGCCTCGGCGTCGGTGAAGTTCTCCACGCCCTGGCGGGTCTTGAAGTGGTACTTCACCCAGAAGGCGTCACCGGACTCGTTGACCCACTGGAAGGTGTGGGAGCCGTAGCCGTTCTGGTGGCGGGTGGTCTTCGGGGTACCGCGGTCACCCATGAGGTAGGTGACCTGGTGGGTGGTCTCCGGGTTACGGGTCCAGAAATCCCACTGCATGTCAGCATCGCGCAAACCATTGGCTCCCAGACGCTTCTGGGAGTGGATAAAGTCCGGGAACTTAATACCGTCACGCAGGAAGAACACCGGGGTGTTGTTGCCCACGATGTCGTAGTTGCCTTCCTCAGTGTAGAAACGCAGCGCGAAGCCGTGGACGTCACGCCAGGTATCCGGGGAACCCTGCTCGCCGGCGACGGTGGAGAAGCGGCCCATCATCGGAGTCACGGTGCCCTTCTGGAAGAGCTTGGCCTTGGTATAAGCGGATACGTCCTCGGTAACGTGCAGCTCGCCGAAGGCACCGTGGCCCTTAGCGTGCGGGGTGCGCTCCGGCACGCGCTCGCGGTTGAAGTGTGCGAGCTTCTCAATAAGGTGGATGTCATTGAGCACGACCGGGCCGTTTTCACCAGCGGTGATGCTGGTGTTTTCCGTTGCAATGGGCTGACCGGAAGGGCGGGTGGTGTTCTCGCCGCCCGGGGCGCGCTGGCCCTTATCCAGAACCTTGTCTGCAACGAACTCGTTTGAAGCGTTAGTCATGGGGTTAATGCCTCCTACAGTTGTTGATAATTTGTGATTCGTTATCAATCTCGGACCTTTCATAGCCTACCCATTAAAAATGACCTACGCAACAGAATTTTTCCCAAACGTAGACGCCCACAGAGGAGCCCCAGCGGTTCCCGAGGCCCACGCCCCCGACTGGTAAATTATGGGAGGTGAAACGACACTCCGAGCGCGACGATGCGCGCGTCACCGATCTCGCCCTCAAGGCGGGCCGCGGCGACCGCGCAGCCCTCACGGAGTTCATCAAGTCCACCCAAGATGATGTCTGGCGCCTGCTCGCCCACCTCGGTGGCCCAGATATCGCGGACGACCTCACCCAAGAGACCTACCTGCGTGTCATCGGCGCACTCCCCCGATTCGCCGCCCGTTCTTCAGCACGCACGTGGCTGCTCTCCCTCGCCCGCCGCGTGTGGGTGGACAATATTCGCCACGACATGGCCCGCCCGCGCAAGTCCGCCACCGAGTATGAGGACGCCGCCGCCCTTGCCGCGACCCCGGAGAGCTCGGGCACGTGGAGCGAGTGGATCGACGCCCGCGCGCTTATCGACGCCCTCCCAGAAGACCGCCGCGAAGCCCTCATCCTGACCCAAGTCTTGGGCTACACCTACGAGGAGGCTGCGAAGATCGCCGGGGTTCGCGTGGGCACAATTCGCTCCCGCGTCGCCCGCGCCCGCAAGGACCTCATCGACCAGCGCGGATAATCGTTATCGAGCCGTTATAAATGGGCGTCGAGAGTCACAGCACCTGCGCAGACGTGCGGCAACTGACAGGTCCTGGCGGCCCGTCCGGTGCCAGCTCAGCGAGAAATCGTAGTGTCAGCTGGAAAATACCTATCGACCACACCTAATCTTTTTCGAGGCACACGTGATAAATCGATAGTCGAACCGGGCCCGCGAGGCTTTCCCGATTGCCCGCACCACACCTTGGGTTGTGATGACATTCCCCGGCGCGTGTGAGATTGAGAGACCTCTTTACCTTATGTGGAAACGCGCAGTGGCCATTTCCATGGCCTTCATTGGTGTCGTCGTCGGCGCCGGCTTTGCCTCCGGCCAGGAAGCACTCCAGTACTTCGTGGCTTTCGGAAACATGGGACTGTGGGGTGTACTCCTCGCCTCCGCCCTCATGATCATTACTGGTGTAGCCATTTTGCAGCTCGGCTCCTACTTCCAAGCGGACGAGCACACGGCCGTCTACGACAAGATTAGTGGCCCCATCGTCTCCCGAGTGCTGGACTGGGGCACCCTAGCCACGTTGTTCTCCATCGGCTTCGTCATGTTCGCCGGTGGCGGTTCCACCCTCAACCAGCAGTTCGAGAGCATCCCCGTCTGGGTAGGCGGCGCCATTATGCTCGTTCTGGTGCTCCTGGTGGGCCTCCTCGACGTGGACAAGGTGAGCTCCGTTATCGGTGCGATTACACCCTTCATCATTATCTTCGTCGTCCTGGCCACCGGCTACACCATCATCGTGACCGATGTTGACTGGTCCAGTGCCAATGACTTCGCGGTCAACAACGTCGAAAGCCCTCTGAGCAACTGGTGGCTGGCCGCGTTGAACTACACCGGCTTGAATGTCATGTGCGCGGTGTCGATGTCCATCGTCATCGGCGGCAACATCCTGGATAACCGCGCCGTCGGTGTCGGTGGCCTCATCGGCGGCTTCTTCTACCTGCTCCTGCTCGCCCTGCTCGTGGTCTCCCTCTACATGGTGGCGCCGGACGTATACCATCAGGATCTTCCGGTGCTCACGTTGATCAACAACGTGAACCCGATCCTGGGTTACTTCATGACCTTCATCATCTACGGCATGGTCTTTAACACCGCCATCGGCATGTTCTATGCCATGGGCAAACGCCTAACCCGCAAGAAGCCGAAGCTCTTCTACCCCGTCTACGCGGGCGCCTGTGTC
The DNA here is from genome assembly GCF_001811845.1 of Corynebacterium sp. HMSC062E11. Taxonomy (NCBI): domain Bacteria; kingdom Bacillati; phylum Actinomycetota; class Actinomycetes; order Mycobacteriales; family Corynebacteriaceae; genus Corynebacterium; species Corynebacterium sp. HMSC062E11. The sequence goes on along the minus strand of NZ_KV806822.1, from coordinate 21,870 downwards.
GTGGGCTTTATCCTTTCCTTCGTCGGCTTCAAGCAGCTAGTATCCAGCGTTTACCCGATCCTGGGTTGGATTGGCCTGCTCATGATTGCAGTCATGGTCATCAGCTGGATTACCCAGCGTGACAAGATCACCTCCGAGTCTGACCGCCGCGTGCGCGCCCGCACCTTGGTCAAGCGCCGCCTCGACCCGCGCGAGCACTTCACCAAGAAGAACGAGCGCGAGCTGCGTAAGCTTGCCGCTGCCTCCAACATGGAAACGGAGGAGTTCGTCGAAGTCGTCGCCGAGGAAATCCACGAGGAACTCGAAGCCGACGATGAGATTGAATACGACCGCGAAGATCCAGACCCCTCCGTGACCTTCGTGGAGCACACCAAGCCCGAGGTCCCGAAGGACTAGCGTTTCCCGCATGTATAGCGGGCGGCGCGTCCCGCTATACATAAAAGCGAATAAAAGAAGTCCGCCCCAGAATTCACTCTGGCGGCGGACTTCTTTTATTGAGGAGAACAGTGCGGCGCTGTCGTGCGCCACACGCTAGACCAGCAACTCCGCAATCTGAATAGCGTTGAGCGCTGCGCCCTTGCGCAGATTATCGCCGGACACGACGAAGACGAGGCCCTTGTTGTCCTCGACCGTCTGGTCCTGGCGGATGCGCCCGACCAAGGAAAGGTCGATGCCGGCTGCCGCCAGGGGCGTCGGCACATCGACGACCTTGACACCCGGCGCGGCCGAGAGCACCTCGCGGGCCTGCTCCGGGGTAATCGGCTTCTCAAACTCCGCGTGTACGACCATGGTGTGGCCAGTAAACACCGGGATGCGCACGCACGTGCCGGACACCTTCAGCTCTGAGATGCCCAGAATCTTGCGGGACTCGTTGCGCAGCTTCTGTTCCTCGTCGGTCTCTTCGGTTCCGTCATCCACGAGGTTGCCCGCCAACGGCAGCGCGTTATACGCAATCGGAGCGACATAGGGGCCCAAATCCTCCTCGGAGACCTCAAGCGCAGAGCCGTCGTGGACGAGCTCAACGTTGCGGTCACCGATTGAGGCCACCTGCTTGACCAAGGTTTCCACGCCGGCCAATCCGGAACCGGACACGGCCTGGTAGGAGGCGACGCGCATGGTGGTGAGACCGGCGGCGTCGTGAAGCGCCTTCGTCACCGGCATGATCGCCATGGTTGTGCAGTTCGGGTTGGCGATGATGCCCTTGGTGACGTTGTCCTTATCCTGCGGGTTCACCTCTGACACGATGAGCGGCACGTCCGGATCCCGGCGCCACGCAGAAGAGTTATCCACCACGGTGGCGCCGGCCTCGGCGAAGAGCGGTGCGTACTGCTTGGACGTCGAACCGCCGGCGGAGAACACGGCGATGTCGATTCCTGCAAGGCTCTCCACAGTCTGCTCTGCCAAATCTTCCACGACGACCTTGTCCTCGCGGAAGGTGAGCTCCTGGCCTGCTGAGCGTGCGGAGGCAAAGAAGCGGACCGTATCGGCCGGGAAGTTGCGCTCCTCCAAGAGGGTGCGCATCACGCGGCCAACCTGCCCGGTAGCGCCTACAACTGCAACAGTGGTCATGACCTTTACTCCTTAATTTTTAGCGTCCGGTACCAGCATAAACGGTGGCCTCTTCCTCGCCACCCAGCTGGAACTTATCGTGCAGGGCCACGGCGGCCTTCTCCAGATCGGCCTCGCGGGTAAGCACGGAAATTCGGATTTCGGAGGTTGAAATGAGCTCCATGTTGACCCCGGCGTCACGCAATGCCTCCGTGAAATCTGCGGTAACGCCCGGGTGGGACTTCATGCCGGCACCGACGAGGGAGACCTTGCCCACCTGGTCGTCGTAAAGCACGTTGGTCCAGTGCCCCTCCTCCTTGAGCTTGGCCAGGATCTCCATGGCCTTTGGGCCATCCGCGCGCGGGCAGGTGAAGGTGATGTCGGTGGTACCGGAGTCCAGCGAGGAGACGTTTTGCAGGACCATGTCGATGTTGATCTCGGCGTCCGCGATGGCGCGGAACAACTTGGCCGCCTCACCCGGGCGGTCCGGTATGCCCAGGACGGTGACCTTAGCCTCGGAACGGTCGGTTGCGATACCAGTAAGTACTGCTTCTTCCACGGGGATATCCTCCATTGAACCGGCGATGAGCGTGCCGGGGTCGTTTGAATAAGATGAGCGGACTCGAAGGGGAACGTTGAACGCGCGGGCGTACTCGACACTGCGCAGGACCAGAATCTTGGAGCCCACAGCTGCCATCTCCAGCATCTCCTCGAAGGACAGCTGGTCGAGTTTCTGGGCGTTGTGGACGATGCGTGGGTCGGCGGTATAAACGCCGTCGACATCGGAATAAATCTCACACACATCGGCCTTGAGTGCTGCCGCCAGCGCCACCGCGGTGGTGTCCGAGCCGCCGCGGCCGAGGGTGGTCACATCACGCGATTCCTTGTTCACGCCCTGGAAACCCGCAACGATGCAGATCCGGCCTTCCTCCAAGGCTTCGGTCAGACGGCCCGGGGTGACGTCGACGATGCGGGCGTTTCCGTGGCGCTCGGTGGTGAGCACGCCGGCCTGGGAACCGGTGAAGGACTGAGCCTTGGCTCCAAGGGACTCCACTGCCATGGCAACGAGTGCGTTGGAGATGCGCTCGCCGGCGGTCAACAGCATGTCCATCTCACGCTGCGGCGGGACGGGGTTGACCTGCGCTGCAAGATCAAGCAGGTTATCGGTGGTATCTCCCATGGCGGAGCACACAACAACGACGTCGTTGCCCTGCTTCTTCGTCGCCACAATGCGCTCCGCCACCGCGCGAATGCGCTCTGCGCTTTCGAGGGAGGATCCCCCGTATTTCTGTACGACTAGGGCCACTGACGGTCCCACCTTTCCTGTTTGTGAGGGCCATTACCTGTTCACCGCCCAATACCTATAGACCGGCAGTCAACTCCTTTAGACTACCGCCCTTTGGTTCCCATCGAAACACGTGCTGGATATTAATTCCAGGTAGGGTAGAAACGATGCTTTCAAACCTGGTTGCCATTACTTTTGCACTGGCCTCCGCGCTAGTCGTGGCCTGGGGCACAGTCATACGTCACCGCATCGTGTTGGACGCCAGCTCCAGGAGCGTCATGCGCACCGCTATTCGGACTCCCTTGTGGTGGGTGGGGACCGGCGCCGCCGTTATTGCCTACGCGCTACAGCTCGTCGCGCTCCACTTCGGCACACTGCTCATCGTGCAGCCAATCCTCATCCTGTCCCTCATGTTCACACTGCCGCTCGCCGCCTGGTATTCCCGGCGGCCGATGCCGGCGCGGGAGGTGTTCTGGTGCCTCACACTGACCATCGCGGTGAGCATCATGGTGGTCTATGGGCGCCCCACCGCAGGCTTGACGACGCCCACCTGGTCCCAATGGTGGCCCGCCTTCGCCCTCGGCGCGCTTGCCCTCACCGCTCTGTTCGTGGCGGCCTATAACCGGCCGGAGGAATCCGCTCTAGCGCTCGGGAGCGCGTGCGGCATCCTGTACGGCTACGTGGCGCTCGTAGCCAAGGCAGTGGTGGACGTCCTCTCCCACGAGGGCATCGCAGCCTTGCTGGCCAGCTGGGAGCTATACGTGCTCATTGGGCTGGCGGCTGCCGGAACGGTGATCCAGCAATATTCCTTCCACGCTGGCGCGCTTGCGCACTCTTTGCCCGCGATGACCATCATGGAGCCCATCGTGGCCTTTGGCCTGGGCTACTGGGTCTTGGGCGAAAAATTCCAGGTCAATAGCGTTGCGGGTTGGTGCGTGATGGGGGTTTCGCTCATCATCATGATCGTTGCCACAATCGTCCTATCCCGAGTGCCGGTCAACCCGGGAAGCGCTCAGCGCGCGGAGCAAAGCCCGCGCTAGGACTAGCTTCCGCGCTAGATGGCCCACTCAAAGACCACCAGCATATAAGCGGAGAACCACGCCGACCACAGGACCCAGGCGCTACATGCAAGCCAGAGCTCGCGGGGTCGCAGCACCTCAGACGCGCGCACGGCCCAGGGAAGCGCCAAGATAATCGCGGGCAGGAGGAGACGCGGGCGCGAGTGCATGATGCCGTCGGAAAGCAGCACATTCGCACACAGCGCGGCGCTAAACCACCACGCCACCGGATTCAGCCTTCCCCACGCCGCCACCAGCAGCACGGGGACGCCCAGGATCACCAGAACGCTAAGCAGGTAGCCCACATCGTTCTTCTCCGTCAGAACTTCCCACACGAACCGTACGGTGGCAGCACCCCAGTCGAAGGTGGAATGCCAGTGCTCGGTCTGGATGCCAAAGTAGCCGCCGGCCTCTGCGAGGTAGCGCTGCGTCCACAATAAATACGCTGGCAGCGGAAGCGCTGCCACGATGAGGCTGAGCCAGGCCTGCCACGAGCGCCGCCCATAGATGAGCACCCACAAGGCAAAGACAGCAAGGAAGTCCACGGAGGTCAGCCGCACAAACGATAAGGCAAAGCTGAACGCCGCCGCGCGCCACCAGGCGCGATCATCCAGCGCGACGAGTCCCCACACCAGGAGGGCCCCGAAGAGGGCTTCGGTATAAGGCATCGAGAACACGATGGACATCGGAGCGCTGCTCACCACGATGGCAGCGGCGCATTGCCCACGGCGCCCCGCCCCCAAGCGCTGCGCCAAGACCATAACGCCGGCAGCCATGGCCACGGTGAGGAGGGTGTTAACGATGAGCGCGGCTACTTCGAGGCTGATCCCGGTCCATCCCAGGACCCGCAACAGCATGGGAAAGCCCGGGAAGAAGGCCATTGTCGTCTCATAGACTGGGCCATCAGTGTGGATATCCGCGTCAAAATATCCCACTCGAGCAATTTCCAGGTAGTACTTGGAATCCCACGACGTGAGCCGATCCCACAGCTCCTGGTCATTGACGGCGGCGATGACGTTCAGAACGGCAATGCGCACCGCGGTTCCAACAACCGCGACCAACGTGGCAAGCGGCACCAGTGACAGCGCCCCCTGCGTGCCAGCAGGGGAGGCGTCTGCCGCGCGCCCGCTATCCGCCGTGGGCTCTTCCCCCGGATCCTGAGTAGTCTTCGTGGAGTTTTCTTCATGCACGCCACAACATCCTAGCCACCCACATGAGGCATCCCAATATGTGAAATCGGTTGCCATAGAATGAGAAGCGCTGTATTGTGGCTCACATGACTTTGCGGCACACTCTCCTCCTTATTAGCCGCGGCGGGTTTTAGGTTTCTAGCTTCACGGCCAGCGCCCCGCCGCGGAGCGCGGTGATGCCAACACACCGCAGCTGGCCGTCCCCCCACGATTCACGCCGAAGCTGCGCACCATAAATAGCGCAACACAGTAAAACGCCTTTGGCCCCAGACCCATAAGCCCCAGACAAGGAAGAGAACAACCACCATGTCCCCCAACGATTCTTTCATCTCCGCTCCCCGCGAAATCACCACCCCGGCTGGCCCGCGCAACGAAAACCAGCCCGCGTGGAACAAGCAGCGCGGTTCTTCGATGCCAGTAAACCGCTACCAGAGCTTCGCCGAAGAGGTAGAACCGGTCTCGCTGCCTGACCGCACGTGGCCAGACAAGAAAATCACCGTGGCGCCACAGTGGTGCGCCGTGGACCTGCGTGACGGCAACCAGGCCCTCATCGACCCGATGAGCCCTGAGCGCAAGCACCGCATGTTCGACCTGCTGGTCAAGATGGGCTACAAGGAGATTGAGGTAGGCTTCCCCTCCGCCTCCCAGACGGATTTCGACTTTGTTCGCGAAATCATCGAGGGCAATAAGATCCCGGATGACGTCACCATCCAAGTCCTGGTCCAGGCGCGCGAGCACCTGATCCGCCGTACTTTTGAGGCTTGCCAGGGCGCGAAGAACGTCATCGTGCACTTCTACAATTCCACCTCAAAGCTGCAGCGCCGCGTAGTCTTCCGCAAGGACCGCCCGGCCATTAAGAAGCTGGCCACGGACGCTGCGGAGCTCATCAAGGGCATTGCCAAGGATTACCCCGATACCAACTGGCGCTGGGAATACTCGCCGGAATCCTTTACGGGCACCGAACTGGACTTCGCCGTCGAGGTCTGCGATGCCGTTGTTGACATCATGGAGGCAACTCCGGAGAACCCCATGATCATCAACCTGCCCTCCACTGTGGAGATGATCAGCCCCAACGTCTACGCCGACCAGATCGAGTGGATGCACCGCAATTTTGCGAAGCGGGACTCCATCATCATGTCGCTGCACCCGCACAATGACCGCGGCGAGGGAATCGCCGCCGCCGAGCTGGGTTACATGGCCGGCGCGGACCGCATCGAAGGCTGCCTGTTTGGCAACGGTGAGCGCACCGGCAACGTGGACATCATTACCCTGGGCCTGAACATGCTGACCCAGGGCGTGGACCCGCAGATCGACTTCTCCGATCTGCCTAAGATCCGCGAGACGGTGGAGTATTGCAACCAGCTGCGCGTGCCGGAGCGCCACCCCTACGGCGGCGAGCTGGTATTTACCGCCTTCTCCGGTTCACACCAGGACGCCATCAACAAGGGCCTGGACGCCCTGGCGCAGGAGGTGCGCCCAGGCGCGAACAACACCGAGGTGTCGTGGGAAGAACTGCAGGAAACCACCTGGGAAGTTCCCTACCTGCCCATCGATCCGAAGGACGTCGGCCGCGATTACCAGGCGGTCATCCGCGTCAACTCGCAGTCCGGCAAGGGCGGCGTGGCCTACATCATGAAGACCGATCATGGCATCAATATGCCGCGCGCCATGCAAGCGGAGTTCTCCTCCGTCGTGCAGGCGGTGACTGACGCCGAAGGTGGCGAAGTCAACTCCAAGAACATGTGGGATATCTTTGCCAACGAGTTCTTAGAGCGCACCTCCCCGCTGGAACTCGTCACCTTCCAGGTTGATAACTCAACCACGGAGGACGAAGACGCCAAGGTAACCGCAACCATCGTCTTTAACGGCGAGAAGCGCATTATCTCCGGCATGGGCAACGGCCCCATCGCCGCATACGCCAACGCGCTGGAAGACGTCGGAATCGACTTCGAGGTCATCGACTACTCCCAGCAGTCCCGTACGGCCGGCGACGATGCCGAAGCCGCCTGCTACATCGCCGCCGAAGTCAATGGCGCACAAGTGTGGGGTGCCGGCATCGCTGGATCCACCACCCGTGCGTCCATCAACGCCATTACTTCAGCGGTCAATCGCGCGGACTAATCCTCCGCCGCGGCACAGGGCGACACAAGGAGAAGGCGAGCTGTTCCGCGCGCCTCCTCCTTGCGCAGTCTCTCGCACGCGCACTCCCCTCGCTAAAGCTACTGACCGTAACATCGCGCTGGCTACACATTGTTGTAGGCCAGCACGGAGAGCTATAGAATAAATACGCGACACAATTGCACAAAGGCATTGAACACCTTGTGCACCCAATAAGAATTTCAGTCCGAACTTCGGCATTCCCTACTGCGCTCAGTTTTGCAACTGCGCGCATTTGTTGCAGTTCTGCAGGCGAAGGCGAACACTATGACGGTCACTAACTACGTGGTCCCCCACTCTGGGTTTGGTGAACCTCGCCGCCTCACGGTTGACGCCGTTAACCCGGAGATGTTCCTGCAGCTGCTCTCCCTGGCGGATAACAATCACCTCAACGTCACCCTGTGTGGGCACTCAAGCTCCGGCTTCCGCGTCCGGTATGAAGATGACATCGTTGGCGTCATCCCCGCTTCCCAATCCGCCGATTACACGGAATTGGATTGGATCATTAGCGCGGGTTTGACCCCACAGGCCACCGCAGAGATTTCGCTCCGCGAGGACGCGGTGGAGGAAACCGTTCCGGCATTCGAGGTTCTCCTCCCGGAGCCAGGCCTGTGCGTCCCGATCAATGTTCCCCCGGCTCAGCGATGGGGCATGCTCGACGGCGACCGTGCCCTTCGCATCACTGACTTTTCGGCCCGCACCCGTTCCCTGCCGAAGCACCCTGCGCATCTACTCGTGCGCTTAACCAACAGCCGGCGCTTCTTCCGCCGCGCCATCGAGATTCATCTCGATGACAAGCTCATCGCCACCGTTCCGCGCGATCAGGCCACGTGGCTGAGCGATACCATCGCTGGATTCAAGCACGAGGGTCTCATTGCCATTGCGCGCGCCTACTTCACGCCGGATGACAAGTCCCCAGCCCTCACCGTCTACTCCGACGAAGGAACACCAGACGCTCACGTCGCCGTGGGGGCCGCCGGCGTCATCGCTGCCGCCGCTGGCGCGGTTGCCGCGACGGCCACAAACACCGATAGGGCTCATGCAGCAGTCGCGCCGGTGGGTGGATTCCAGGCAACAGGCACAGCACACACCGCAAGTTCCGCTGCCACACAGGGCGCACAAGTCCTCTCCTTGAAATCCTTCGGGACCGCCGCAACAGTTGGCTCAAAGATCGCCGCTGCTAGTACTGGTGTCAAGCTGGTGTGCGCGGCAAGCGTTGCCGTCATCATCGGCGGAACCGCTAGCTTCGTATCCTCTGTGCACGCACTTCACTCCGCCCCCAATCAGGTTGCTGACTCGGCTTTAGAGGAGCACACCACTTCGCTCCTTGCCCCCAGCCCGGCCAATAATGCAGAAGCTGACGCCGCGCTTTCCAGCGAAGCTGACGCAACCGAGGACACGGCTGCAGGCGCCCACCGCCCCGATAACCAGGGGCACTCGGTAGTACCACGCGCCCTCGACCGAACCACTGCCTCGACTCCGGCGGAGCCAACGGAACTGTCTGCGCCGACGGAGCCGATTAAGCTGGCCGAGCCCACGCAACGTGCAGAGCTCGTCACGCCCGGGGAGGCAATTCCTTCCCCGCGCAACACGCACCACGCTGAAGTCACACCACCAGCACCGCGGGAAACCGAAGCCGCAGAAGAGTCCACGTCGCGCACGTCACGGCCCCGCCAGGAGGATTCCACCTCCACCACCACAACTACGAGCGCACCTAGCTCCACGCGGAGCGTGCCGACGTCCTCGCCTTCGGCGACCCCAACTTCTTCGACGACACCGACCTCATCAACTTCGGCGCCGAAGACGACTGCTACGACGCCAACGTCCCGCACCACCACACCTGTCAGCACTCCGCCCACGACTAAGCCAGCGGAGTCGACTACTCCTGCTCCGACGACCACCAAGCCCGCTGCCTCCACGACTGCTACGCCAACCACGACAAAGACTCAGCAGCCCAAGCCGAGCACCACGGCTAAGCCGAGCACCTCGCCCAAGCCCAGCACCACGCCGAAGCCGGAACAGACTTCTGAGCCCACATCGGACCGCACTCCTGAGCCGAGCCGTGAGCCCGAACCGACCCCCGAGCCCACGCCAGGCGACGACGGCTGGGTCATCATCATCGAGACCGACTAGTCCGCAACACGCCCTGCCTCGCTGCCAATTCGGGGGATACGGCAGCTTCACGTGTGCCCTTTCCAGCTTCCTCGCGGTTGGGTACTAAACTGTGAACAATGACTACGACACCCGGCCCCACCGAACCTGCAGCGCAGCTCAGCGCAGCAGAGACGCCGGCCGCGGCGTCGCCACAATCCAGCGCCCCGAAACCAGGACCGCGCCCTCACCCAGCTGAGAACAAGCAGAACAGCAAAGAAGATAGGGCGTCGGCCCGCGAAGCAGCCCTCGCTGCCTTCCCCTTTGTTGCGCTGACCATCCAGACCACTGGCATTCACCCCTCCACAGGTCGGTTGCTTACCGTGGATGCGCTGACACTCAACACCGCGGGTGAAACCGGCCAAGAGTTCCACGCCGTCCTCAACCCCGGCGAAGACCCTGGCCCCCGGCATCTTCACGGCTTGAGCGCTGAGGAAATCCAGGCGGGTCAGTCCTTTTCCATGTTGCTCAAGCCGCTGGATCGGCTCATCGATGGCCGCACGCTCATCGTTCACGATGCCCCCTATACCTGGGGTTTCATCGTCGCCGAAGCGCGCCGCGCGATGACTGCCGCCGCCCGCCAAAACCGTGCGCGCAACCGCAACCGCGGTAAAGGCCGGCGCCGTCGCTTCAAGGTGGGACACGTTCCCACCCCAGTAACCATCGTGGATACGCTTGCCACCGCTCGCCGCCAAAGCGTGTGGAGCACCGATATCCGCCTAGCGGCCGTCGCGCGGGATACCGGTCTTCCCGCGCCCGACCCCACCGCCAGCGTCGCCCGTGCGCACCGACCGGAAAAGGACACCTCCCGCGAGGCAACCCGTCTGCTCGTGGACCTCTACCGTGCGCAAGCCGCGGGCCCGCTCAGCAGCGCGGCACCGGATGAGCTGCGAGCTGATCGCTTTGGGCTACAGCGTTCCCACGTCCGCGTCGACGCTGCCGAAGCTCCCCGTCAGCACCACAACCCCGGCCCCTATGTGCCCGGCAAGGAACTCATCCGTGGCATGGAGATCGTCGTTGCCCCGGAGATCACCGAGGACCCCGACACCATCATCGCGGCGTTGGCCCGTGAGGAGCTGAACTACTCGGAGAAGCTCTCCCGCGAGACGTCCCTCGTGGTCTGCAACATCACCACCAACCTCGTGGGCAAGCCCATGCATGCTCACCGCAAGGACATCCCGCTGATGTCCGATGTTGCCTTCCTCGCGGCCCTTGAGCGTATCGAGGAACCGACCGAACCTGAGGAGCAATCCACCTCCGGCGCAACGAGCAATTCGGGTAAGCGCCACAGCAGTGGGCAGCCCAACCGCAATCGTTCCACGAACAAGAACCGCCGCCGCTCGCGCCGCAAGTCCTCCAACGCCCAGCACTCCCCTAAACAGGGACAAGGGCAGAAGAAACACCAGGGCTCCCCGGCCGACGGATCCGCAAGCGACAAGCCTGCTCAGTCGGACTCCAACTCGAACAACCGGAACAAGGGCGGCAACAAAGGGCGTCGGCGTCGCCGCCGCGGCGGACGCGGCCGTCGCAGCAATGGCAACCAGCAGAACCAGCAAAACTCGGGACACAACCGCTCCCACAACACCGATAGCTAGCATCCCCCGACTACTCTGGGGAGCATGAATTTTAACTTCCGAAGCGCGTTTTCTTCCGCGCGCACCGCGGTTGCAACCTCCGCCGCGGCGTTGGCCACCACCGCCTCGCGCGCCACGGGCCGCGGTGCGGGCGGCATGATCGGCGGGCTCATCGCTAACGCCATTGACCCCACTATCATGCAAAACCTGGCCAAGCAGCGCCCAGCCGTCTTGGTCACCGGAACCAACGGCAAGTCCACGACCACGCGGATGCTCGCCGCAGCCGTGCGCACTACGCACACCGTGGCCACCAACGATGGCGGCGACAACATGGATGCAGGAATCATCTCCGCGCTCTTAGCTGGCAAAGATGCAAGCCATCTTGTCTTAGAAGTAGACGAGCTCCATGTCCCCCACGTTGCGGATAACCTCAACCCCACAGCGCTCGTGCTGCTGAATCTCTCCCGCGACCAGCTGGATCGCGTCGGTGAGATCAACAAGATTGAGCGCGCCCTGCGCGGCGCCGTCGAGGCCCACCCGGACATGCTCGTCATCGCCAACTGTGATGACGTCCTCATGACCTCCGTGGCCTATGACGCAAAGAATGTCATTTGGGTGTCCGCGGGTGCCGGCTGGATGGGCGAATCCGTCACCTGTCCGCGCACCGGCGGCCACATTGTGCGTGACGGTGAGGACTGGCGCGCGGTCAAAGTGCTTGCCGACGGCCGCGAGTTCCGCCGCCCCACCCCCACCTGGGCGGTGACGGAGGAAGGCATTGTGAGCCCGGAGGGCGTCGACAAGCTCAAGCTTGCTCTACCGGGACGGGCCAACCGCGGTAACGCCGCCCAGGCCGTCGCTGCTGCCGTGGAGGCCTTCGGCGTGGTCCGCCACAAGGCTATCGCCGCTGCCGAAGGCGTCAACGACGTGGCCGGACGCTACTCCACCATCACGCTGGGCAAGCGCGAGATCCGCCTGCTCTTGGCTAAGAATCCGGCCGGCTGGCAGGAGGCGCTGTCCATGGTGGACCGTGACGCCGATGGCTTGGTCATCGCCACTAACGGCCACGTGGCCGACGGTATTGATATGTCCTGGCTCTGGGACGTGCGCTTCGAGGATTTCGAAGGCATCCCTGTCAAGGCAGCCGGCGAGCGCGGCACGGATCTAGCCGTGCGTTTGGTCTACGCGGATATCTCGCACGAGCTCATTGCGGACCCGCTCACCGCTATTCAATCCTGTCCGGAAGGCCGCATCGAGGTTTTGGCCAACTACACCGCCTTCCGCGATCTGAAGAAGGCACTCACCGCCGCAGCAGCAAAGGAGCATTCGAATGACTAGCCTGCAGATTGGCCTCATCCTCCCTGACATCCTGGGCACCTACGGCGATGACGGCAACGCCCTAGTCCTGCGCCAGCGCGCCCGCATGCGCGGCCACGAGGCGGAGATTGTCCCCATCAAGCTGGGTGAGCCGGTGCCGGAATCCTTTGATGTCTACACCCTCGGCGGCGGCGAGGACACCGCGCAGATTCTCGCGGCAGAGCACCTCATCGCTGACGGTGGCCTCACCCGCGCTGCCTCCGCAGGTCGCCCGATTCTGGCGATTTGCGCGGGCCTGCAGGTACTCGGCGAGTCCTTCCGTGCGTCCGGTCGCGTGGTGGATGGCGTGGGGCTTATCGACGCCACCACTGCCTCCATGACCGAGCGCGCCATCGGTGAGGTAGCCGCCGACCCCACCAAGGCCGGCATCACCGCTGAGCTCACCGAACCGCTCACCGGTTTTGAGAACCACATGGGTGCCACCATCCTGGGCCCTGCCGCCCAACCACTGGGAACGCTCACGCGCGGAACCGGCAATGCGGACACCGCCGCCATCCTGGACCTCTCCGACAAGGCCGTCCAGCGTGAAGCCGAGGGTGCGGTACAGGGCAGCGTCATCGCCACCTACATGCACGGTCCGGTTCTGGCGCGCAACCCGCAACTGGCTGATCTGCTGCTGGCCAAGGCCATGGGAGTCGCACTCAGCGAACTCGAGCCCTTGAACATCCCCGCCATTGATCAGCTGCGCACCGAGCGCTTTAACGCCTCGGAACCGCCGCGCTCGCAGCGCTAGATATCAACAGAAGTAACTAACTGAACCTATTGACCAGAATCTTCGGTACACGGTACAGTAAGCAACGGACGCACCAAGGTGCTCCACTTCCGAAGCTCGTGTGAACAACACGAGCTTTCGCGTATCCAGGGGGAAGATGTACATCGGATACTTTGACGAATTTGGGCTTAAGGGACATTTCGTTTGGATTTGCGGCGTGTCGCACTAAGGGACATTTCGTGTGGATTTAGGAGCGTCCGGCCCAGCCTTTTCTTATGCCTAAGCTGGGGTTCCACTCGTTGTCGATATGGGTGTCGAATGTGGCAGGTCGCCCGTCTGGGTGGCCGCGTCGTGTGAGCTCTTCTTTCGTCTAGGCCGCGTATGCCGCTTCTCCCCATTGCGTCCAAACTCTTGATGCCTGGCTAGGTCCAGTGGATGTACAGGGGCTTCGGTGCGGACGTCACCATAGGAATTGACCTAACCGCTCCAGCCGCGGCTTACCTACCACAGACCTAGGACTATCCGGTGTTGATTTCACCGATCAGGCTGTTGGAACCAATTTAGAATCAAGATCACTGCATTATCCCAGGCTGCCCCGGGAATCCGTATCGATTTATCCACACGAAATGTCCCTTAAGCCCGAATTTGGACATAACGGGGCCTACGTCTCCCGCACCGATCCGAATTATAAAACTCACCCCGTCTTTGGAATCGGCGGGTTCATTATTCCAGCCGACAATATTCGGCATCTCTCAGGCGCATTTCGCAGAATTAAAGAACGCGGGCTCAAAGCCGAAATTGACGCTAAGGTCATCGCGAAAGGCCGCCCGGTAGAACGCTGGGAAAAGAAAGGGGCCGCACTTCTGACGACCCAAAACGTCAAGAAATACCGTGAGGTCCGAAACATCATAAACCGCATACTCAACAAGCTTGAGCAACTCGACGCACAAGTCATTTTCTACGGCCAAGAAAAGCCACGGGGCACCAACGAAGAAACTGGCGAAGACGAACGCTCACGTTATGACCACGCAATGAAACAACTTATTCAGCGTGTCAATTGGTCGCTTGCTGAAAACCAACGGCACCTAATGGTTCTCGATAAACAGGGCCCAAAAGAGCGCATGGAGATCTTCGCTTCTAGCGCCGCTTTTATGTTCTCCCACCAAGATGCAGACAAACTTCTTGAACCACCGTTCGAGGTAGAAAGCCATCTCTATCAAACAGTTCAATGCGCAGATTGGATTTGCGCACTTCTTGGAAGAATTTCAGCCTACAAATACGACCCAGATTTCAAAGAGTTCGACTGGGCAATCAAGTACTTCGGGAACAGACTAGCCCATGCAAGTAGTCCCCACAGCAAGATTCGCGCTGCGGGGACAGGTCGGGACGTTTATGCGAATCATCTTGGCAGCTACCGAAGTTGTTATTCCACAACCGAAATCCCCATGAGCCCTACCGATATGGAAGCTCAGGAGAAAAAGTTCAACGGTTAATTCTCTGTTTTCTGAAACTTCGAGATTAAACAGTCAGGCGGCCGCTCAACGCACGCGAGAGCGTCAGCTCATCGACAAACTCAAGGTCGCCTCCCAGCGGCATGCCGGAGGCCAGGCGCGTGATCTTCAGTCCCGGGAAGTCTCGTAGCAGGCGCACGAGGTAGGCCGCGGTGGCCTCGCCCTCGGTGTTGGGATCGGTGGCGAGGATGACCTCGGTAATGTCCGGGGAATCGTCGTAAAGCGGCTCCTCCGGGGTGGAATCCGCAAGCTCTCGGTCCGGTAGTACGCCGCCGAGGCGCTGCAGCAGTTGCGAGATGTTGAGGTCCTTCGGGCCCACATTCGCCAGCGGGTCGAGCGCGCCGCCCAGCACGTGGTAGCGGCCGTTATATTCGCCGGTGCGCTCGATGACCTGGATGTCCTTGGGCTCTTCCACCACGCAGATAGTGGAAGCATCGCGCTGCGAGTTCACGCAAATGCGGCAGACTTCCTCGCGGGAAATATTGCAGCAGATGCGGCAGAAAGTCACACCATCACGCACCGCTCCCAGCGCCTTCTGGAGGCGGTCGATCTCCTCCGGGTCTTGATGCAGAACGTGGAAGGCGATGCGTTGCGCTGACTTCGGGCCAATACCCGGCAGGCGCGAGAACTCATCGATGAGATCCTGCAGTGGTCCTTCAAACACGCAATGCTCCCCTCACTCAACAATCCCCACAACCTTGACGGCCGGAGACACAACAAAAGGCCGCGCCGCCCTCCGCGAAGAGAGCAACAACGGCCTTTAAGTCTAACGCGCGGCTTACTGGTTACCGCCGAAGACATCCTGGATGGACGGACCATCATAGTTTTGCTGGGACTGGCCCATGCCCTGGGACAGCGGGCCAATCTTCTCCTGTGCCAAGCGGCCGGCTGCGGCGTGAGCCTCCTTGAAGGCGCCGACGATGAGGTCCTGGAGGGTATCGATGTCCTCCGGATCCACCACGGACTTATCAATGGAGATGCTCTGCAGCTCAGCGCCACCGGTCATGGTGACCTTCACCAGGCCATTACCTGCGCTGCCCTCGACGGTGGCGGCCAGGATTTCCTTCTGTGCCTTTTCTAGTTCAGCCTGGACGCGAGCGGCCTGCGCCAAGATCTCGTTCATGTCATTTGCCTGCTGCATCGGATCGTTCTCAGTCATGCTAAAAGTCCTTTCGTGCGGTTATTTTCACTACGCGCCAAGTGTACAGATGCCGCGCTACAGTCGCCGCGCTCCCAACTCCTGCGCGAGGAGCTCCATGGCGACCTCCGTGGCATTGCGGTGGTCCATCTCTCCGGCGCTCTGCGCGGCCTCCATCATCTCGCGTTCCTCATCCGCGCGGGTGTACTCCGGCTGCGGTGCGGGCGCATGCTGGGGCGCTGACTGCTGCGACGAAACAGACGCGTGGCCTGCGCTTTCCGAAGCCCCATTCGCCCCCGCCGGCGGGCCGTACTCCTCCGGTGGGGCCTCGAACTCGCCTTCGTCCGGGCCCGGCTCCGGCGGCAGCGGAACGCCGTTGCCGAACTTGGGAACCTTGGAAAACTCTTCATCGCGTTGGGCTGCGACCTGGGTCGCCTGCGCGATGCGTGATCGCCATTGGCTGCCACGGGCCTCCCTCTTTGGGGGCACCGCCGCCCCGCGCGGGGCGGCCTCCGACCGCTGTGGTTCTGCCGGCGGGCGCGAGTCTGCCTTCTCGCGCACACCGTGCTGGGGCTGGGGTTGCTCCTTCGTCGTTTCAGACGACGGAGCCTGCTGCCCGATTTGGCGCGGCGCGCCCCATGGATCATCGCTGGCGTTGTTGGGTTCCTTCGCTGCCGGACTCTCTGCCTCCTCGTCGGGCTCGGCGGCCTCACGTTGCGGTTGGTTGGGATTCCACTGGGTGCGCTGGGTGGGCTCTGGCACCGTGAAACCGTGCGCCTTCGGGTCGGTACCGATAACACACGTGACCTTCAGTTCTCGGCTGAGCTCTTCCTTGAGGACAGTCACGATGACCTCATTGGTGCCTGGTGAATTGATGCGTTCAGCCAACGCGCCCGTGGTGTGTCCAAGGACGAGAGTCTCATCCCGCACGCCGAGGACACGGGCTTCGGCGAGCATGATTTCAGCGACCTTATTACGCCGCCCAATCGTGGCGCGCAGATCAGACCATCGCCCGCGAATCTCCGCGGCGAGGTCTTGCGGTTGCTCAGGCTCAGACTGCTGTTCTTGCGTCTTTTCTTGAGCCTGTTCTTGCCGTTCGTGTTGTACCGGCTGTTCTGCTTGCTCCGCGTGCTGCGGTTGTTCGCGCTGCTCCTGTTGCTGGTGATCCGGTTGCTGTTGGCCCTGTTCCGGCTGCGGATCAGGCTGTGCTTCCGGCTGTGCAGGGCGCTCCGGTGCCGGAGGTTGTGAAACCTCGGGAGCTGGAGTCTGCTGCGCCTGCTGGGCTGCTTCTTGAGCCCTGTCGGCCTGCTGTGGTTGCTGCTGTGCTTGTTGCTGCTGGGCCTCCTGCTTCGCTGCCTGACGGCTGCGACGCTGCGCGATGATAGCCGCGGCGGCGGCAGCGGGATCCTGCGCGCTAGCGACCGCAGATGGCTGGCGCTGCGCAGGCGCGGAGCCCTGCACAGCGGGTGCGGAAGGCTGTGCCCCCGCACCTTGCGGCAAGGAACTGGGTACCTGACCGGCAGCTGCCGCAGCGGGGGCGGAGCCAACGATCAGGTGGGCACAGAGGATTTCTAGAAGTAGGCGCGGGGACGTTGCACCCCGCAGGGAGGACACGCGCTCGTTGACGGTTTCCGCCAAGTAGGCCAGCTGCGGACCGGAGAAACGCTGCGCCTGGGCGGTAAGGACTTCCCCGCGATCAGTCGGCGCCGAGACCAGACCTTCCTCCAAGGCGGAGGGCACGGCCTGCAGGATCATCAGATCCCGCAAGCGATCCAACAGGTCGATGGCAAAACGGCGAGGTTCGTGGCCGGCTTCAATGACATCGTCGACAAGCCGGAAAAGCCCCGCCTTGTCCTGACTAGCCAGGGCATCCACCGTATTATCCAGCAACCCCACGTCCGTAACACCCAGAAGCGGGCGGGCTACCTCGTAGGTCAATCCATCGGGGCCGGCACCCGCCAACAGCTGGTCCAGGATGGACAACGTATCACGCGGCGAACCCCCGCCTGCCTGGATGACCATGGGGTACACGGTGTCATCCACGTGGACTTTCTCCGAGGCCACGGTGCGCTCCAGCAGCCCCTTCATCGTCGGCGGGGTCAGCAGGCGGAAGGGATAGTGGTGGGTACGCGAACGGATGGTGCCGATGATCTTCTCCGGCTCCGTCGTGGCGAAGATGAAGATGACGTGCTCCGGCGGCTCCTCG
Organism: Corynebacterium sp. HMSC062E11; assembly: GCF_001811845.1. Classification (NCBI taxonomy): domain Bacteria; kingdom Bacillati; phylum Actinomycetota; class Actinomycetes; order Mycobacteriales; family Corynebacteriaceae; genus Corynebacterium; species Corynebacterium sp. HMSC062E11. The sequence continues at coordinate 3,966 of NZ_KV806822.1, read as the reverse complement.
ACAACCTTGAGCAAGGCATTCGCACCGGAGGCAGAAATCATGTGGGCCTCATCGATGATGAAGATGCGGTAGCGCGACTCCGCCGGCGCGTAGTAGGCGCGGTCACGCAACTCGCGCATATCCTCCACACCGTTGTGGGAGGCGGCGTCGAGCTCCGTGACATCGAGGTTGCCCGGGCCGCCCGGGGCCAGCGAGACGCACGAATCACACACACCGCACGGCGTTGAGGTTGGCCCCTGCTCACAATTCAGCGAGCGGGCCATGATGCGCGCCGACGACGTCTTTCCGCAGCCACGCGGGCCGGAAAAGAGGTACGCATGGTTAATGCGCCCCGCATCGAGGGCGGCGGATAAAGGCGTGGTGACCTGCTCTTGGCCTACCACTTCCGCGAAGGTTGCTGGACGATATTTCCGGTAAAGAGCCACGGTTAGTCAGTGTAGCGTCTCAACCCGACACGTCACTCTGAGCGCTTCCAATCCAGCAGATCGATGCCTTGTTCAGCCACCGCTTGTTGCAGCGCCGGCACGCCTTCCTCGACGGCGTAGGCATACTCGGCGTCGCTTAGCATGAGCAATTGGCACACCAGCGTCAGACGCTCCTTTTCCGCCAGCTGCGGGGTCTGTCCGCCCCACAGGTATGGGGCGATGAGCATGCCATGGCGCACGCTGAAATGAGCGAAGCGCTCGTCATCCTCCGCAAAAAGCTTGGGCAAGAGCAAGCCCGGCTGCGCGGGCAGCAGCCCTGCGGCTTGTTTAAGCAATGACGCTGCCGCGCTCACCGCAGCGGCAACCTCCGGTTGGCCGGTGCGTGCAACGGTGAGCAGTTCGCAGCGCACATCGATCCCCTGCTCGGCATGCGCCAGCCCGGTATCGACATCGGCGAAGCCACACGTGACCGCGAGGGACTGCTCACCCTCCAGCGAGGCTAAGCCCAAGCGCTGCCCCTCGACATTTCTGAACTCGAGGTCAGCCGGGATGATCTGGTCGAGCCAGTAGGCCGTCTCGTCGGAGTTGATTGCCTTATGCCCCCAGCTTCTCTACTGCGGCGAGCAGCACACAGGTGGCCACGCCATCCATTGCTGCCTCGACTTCTTCCTGCGGCGGCAGGGACGGTGCCAAGCGAATGTTGTGGTCCTTGGCGTCCTCACCGTATGGGTACGCCGAACCAGCCTGGGTCAGGAGAATGCCGGCGTCACGGGCCAGCTCCCACACGCGGGTCGCGGTGCCCTCCATCACGTTGAGGGAGATGAAGTAGCCGCCCTTGGGGTGGGTCCAGTCCGCGATCTCATGGTGGGTGAGGTTCTTATCCAGGATGCGAAGAACCGCCTCGAACTTCGGCGCCAGCAGCGCAGCGTGGCGGCGCATAACCGCGCGCACGCCCTCGGCGGAACCGAAGAACTCGTAGTGCGCAAGCTGGTTGATCTTGTTCGGGCCAATGCCGCGGATACCGGCGTGCTCCAGGTACCACTCGAGGTTGTCTTCGGAGGAACCGAAGAAGCTCACTCCGGAGCCAGCGAAGGTGATCTTCGACGACGAGGACATAGCCCAGAAGCGGTCCGGGTTTCCTTCCTGTTCCGCAATCTCCAGAATCGGCAGAACCTCCGGGAAGTCCTCGGTCAGCGTGTGCACGGCATAAGCGTTGTCCCACACGATGCGGAAGTCCGGTGCGCCGGTCTCCATCGCAGCAAGGCGGCGAGTCTTCTCTTCCGAGATGACGGCACCCGTGGGGTTGGAGAACATCGGCACAACCCACATGCCCTTAACCTGCGGGTCCTTGGCCAGTTCCTCCACTGCTTCGATGTCCGGGCCATCTTCTTCCATCGGCACCGAAATCAGCTCGAAGCCGAAGGATTCCGTGATGGCAAAGTGGCGGTCATAACCCGGGGTGGGGCACAGCCACTTGATGGTCTCCTCCTTGGACCACGGCTTCTCAGAGCTGTTGGTGCCAAAGGTGTAGGCCCACAGGATGAGGTCATACATGATGTTCAGGGAGGAAGAGTCCGCTGCGACGAGGAGCTCTGGGTCCATGTTGGTGAGCTTGCCCCAGAGATCGCGCAGCTCCTTGATGCCCTTCTGGTTGCCGTAGTTGCGCAGGTCATTGCCGGCAGCGTCGGTGTAGTGACCGCGGCCCGGCAGGACGAGCAGGTCATTAGACAGATCCAGCTGTGCCTTGGACGGCTTACCGCGGGTCAAGTCAAGATCCAACCCCTCAGCCTTGAGGGCCTCGTAGTCCTTGCGCACCTGCGCGGCAAGCTCATCAAGCTCGGACTTTTCAAGATTAAGAAGAGACATCCGTCTTCCTTCCGGGACGTAGTGCGGGCATATGGCAACCATACTAACGCCCCGTCACATCCCCCGTGTGAAGGCATACATACAAAAAGGGGACCCCGCGCACCCGCCAGAGCCTCCTGACCCTTGCTGCATTCCTGCCCTGGGGGAGTTCAGAGGATGGACGCCACGCGGAATCCTGCGGTCTAGCCTAGCGCGCCTTGCTTGTCGACGCCAAACCGCTCCCCCGCCCCCAACTCCCCACTCCTCTTCCAAGCGCACTCCCCAACTCAAGCCACTAAATTCTTAAGTTTTCCGCCCTGACCTGGCGATTTTGCTTCATTAGGGGGCTCATGTAATGTTTTCCAGCGGAGGATTCGACTAGCGGCCTATGTCACACGCCTGGAACGCGTGCGGGAGTCACATCCCTCAGGGGTTCAAATCCCCTATCCTCCGCCATTGGGAAGTCCCCTGGATGTCATCATCCAGGGGACTTCTCCTCATGCGCAGGTGGCAGATTCTAGTGGTCGCGGATACACGGTTTTAGATTTCGTTGGCATAGCCGCATAGCCTAGGAGTTCGGCCATTTCTTCGGCTGGTATTGCAAATCCTAGGGTTGCGCGTGGTCTTCTTCTTAACCACGTAGGCCGAGTTTCCCGCAGTCGTAGGCGACTATTGTCGATACGACTGCGGACAGCGAGATATCCCATGAGCTGTTTGGCTAAGAGGTAGCCAGGAATGGGTGGAACATTTGTGACCATGTCGACCGTGCTGTCGCATGGTATCTCTTCCGAAATCGCCTACGCCTTGCCGCTAGGGGCTTCTACTTGCTTGAGCTGACAGACAACAACCGGCAAGGCGCTACCTCAGTCTTCAATGAGTCGGCGTCTTTCTATATGACAAACCTAGACTGAGCATATCCCTATTACTCTTTACTCCTCCTTTTAGCTGATGCAGCAACTGAAAGAGCTATTCCTAGAAGGGCCATAGGAAGCCCAAGATTAGTAAGCCGAGTTTCCCAAAATAAGCCCGCTATACACAACAAAGCGCCTGCAATGAGAATGACAAGGGTAAAGACTTTAAATAGTTTCATTTCCGCATCTTCCTTACAACTTCCGTCATCGCCCGAAGGCAGGAATCCCCATGAGAATAACAATTCTTTACTCACAATTGATCCCCCCACCTAAATTTGGAACTTTCGTATACTCTTCTCGGGTTCTATGGCTTGAAGAGTGCATGAAAGGGAAAATAGGTGTATGCCATTACTCGGCACTGTGGAACTCAACCACCCGATCAGCAAAGGTTCACTCCCCCCGACCCGTCGGTGGTAACGATGTACGATTCCGCGATTTTGTCGAGCAGTTTCAGGTACTCGTTTGAGCTTTCACGCAGGCACCAATGTCGGGCGATGACGTGCGTTTCGGTGCAGGCTACCAGCAGGCATTTCTTGTGAAAGTAGGTGCCGTCGATAAAGAGCTGGTCATAGACACGATAGGGATCTGCTGCTGTTGGCACGATGATAAACCACAGCAGCTTAAACCACCGGGTCAAAGTCCGCCTTGTTATCCCAAGGCGTTTGGCCAAGTGGTCTGCGGATTCCCCAGAAAGGACCCAGTCAATAAAGATTTTAAAATGCCGAATCTCACTGGTGTGCGCGGGTGTTAATCGGGCCCTTCCGGTTTTAGAGTGCGTTGATTTT
>NZ_KV806821.1:42328-42576 GCF_001811845.1 Corynebacterium sp. HMSC062E11 | reverse complement strand
TGATAGGTGTGTAAGACTACGGTGGCTGGTGGCTCAATCTCACCGGAAAGCAGCTTTTTGACAGCATCCGGAATCGTCAGATCATGCTTGGCAGCGGTGTGGTGGATGAAGGCATCGAGTTTAATGCCGGTGTCTTCCCCAACCTGGAGTTCCAGCCAGGCAGAGGTTCCGTTGGAAGAAAAGCGGTAGGTGTCTTTGGGGCGGGTGTCGCGAAAAGCGATGGAATCATCCAGGGTTTTACAGATGTC
>NZ_KV806821.1:0-42228 GCF_001811845.1 Corynebacterium sp. HMSC062E11 | reverse complement strand
CAGATGTCGCGGACTTTACGCCTGATTTGGCTGCGGGTAGGAAAAGCCTGATTGGGTTTCGAAGGGGTGAAAAAGTCAGCCAGGATGGTGTCGATAAAATCCAGGGTTTCCGTAGTCAAGGCGGTTAGTGCCGACATGGGCTGGTCAATAGCGATGAGGGACTCGATGTCGAGCAGGCAGTAGGTGTCTTGTATGGCTTTGACTTTCGGCAGGCTATCAAGCCGGTGGATGGCACGCAGTCCGGATTTGATGTGACCTTCCGGAAGTGACCAGGCCGCCACTAAAGATAGGGCGGTGGTGTTGATATCGGCTTGTAGGCTGGGCATGGCAGCCTGCCAAGTGTCATAGATGGCACGGCGGGCTTTAGCGCGAGCAACCGCGTGTGGGTTATTAGGGTTGGTCGTTGAGAAGAAAAAGGTAGGCGGGCGTGTAGCGGTGGTGGTCATGGGTATCTCCCCCGAGATAAACCTGCATTAGAAGAAATGTTCTAAACATAATCCTAGCGGCCACCGCCACACATCGCTATAGCCAGTGGTAAATTCCCGTCAAATCATTACTATAAACGGGGGTAGACACCATGGGTTAGCCAGGACATTCGACGCCAACCAACGAAAAATCCCACCAACGTGGAATCTATTCGTAGCGCACGTCACCACGTGCAACGTCCTTGCGCCCATGAACAATGAAGTAGACCACCGAGGCCACCAGCATCAAGGCAGCCAACATCCAGTACATGACGGAATAGCCCGCCGCGGAGATGATCTGCCCCAGCAGAATCGGTCCAAAGCCAATACCTAGGTCCAGCAGCAAAAAGAAGGTCGAGATTCCCGCCCCCATCTCATGCATGGGAACCAAGCGCACGGCGATAGCCTGGCCCGCCGGCAAAATTGAGCCGTAACCAAAGCCCACCAAGGCACCCGCAACAATGATCTGCCAATCAGCTGCAGCCAAAGCAAGGACTACCAGGCCAGCAATAAAGAAGACGAGCGAGGAATAGATGATGATGTTGTCACCGCGACGATCTTGCAGCTTGCCCAGCACAAAGCGCAGAATGAGGCTCACCACCGCATAGGCCAGGAAGAAGTAGCTAGCGCCCTTCTCCAGGCCCGCATGGGAGGAGTAGCCGTTAAGAAACGTAATAATGCCCGTGTACGCAACGCCAACCAAAAGGATAAAGACGCCAAAAGGCGCCACCGCTGGGTGCACGATATTCCCCAAAGAGAACGACACGCTGGGCCGCTCCTGTGTCGGGGCCTTCACAACGAGACCCAGCCCCAACGCCACCACCGTCAGCGTCAGCGCCACCATAAACACGGTGTTATAGCCAGCTTGGTGGACAATCGCCAAACCAGCCGCTGGACCAAAGGCAGTGGCTAGGGTCGTCCCCAAGGCGAAGTAGCCGGTCCCCTCGGCACGACGGTGGTCCGGAATCACCGATTGCGCCACTGCCATCACAGCAGTCGAGGCCACCGCATAACCGAAGCCGTGCAAAATACGGACGGCAAAAAGCATCGGCAACGAGTGCGCTGGCATGTACAGCGCCATGGCTACAGCCACCACAATGAGCGAGGCCACCAACGAGCGTTTTCGCCCAGCCGCGTCAACGATGTAACCGGAGAAGAGACGAGCAATCGTCGCCCCCACCACAAAGGCACTGGACGCAAACCCGCCCGCCGTATCCGAAGCCTGAAACTGCTCCACGGCATAGAGCGCCATGATGGTCACAAGCAGATAGAAGACCGTAAACTGGGCGAAATTTACCAACCACGCAAACACGAATGTCGGCGTAATGAGGGACTGGGATTCAGAGGACGTTTGAGACACCTTCTTCGATAGCGTTATGGAATTAAGACTTCCACACGCTACCAAAGATCAGAGATACTTTCGAATCCAATTCACGGATTGCACTGCGCTTGACGACGCCCTCTACCCGAACAGTTTCCGCAGGTAGGGCGAACCGAACTTCCACTCCGGATCCATCTTTTCGCGCAGTTCGCAGAACTCATCAAATCTTGTATAAAGTTGAGCAAAGTCATTCCGGGACAGGGAGTTCATCTTGCCCCAGTGCGGGCGCCCACCTGCTGCACGGAAAATAGGTTCCAGCTTCGGCATGTAGTCCTGCGGATTCAGCGCACGCGGAATGTGGAAGGCAATGTACATCGATTCACGGCCCGACGCCGTCGAAAGAGCAACGTCATCCGCGGCCGTCGTACGCAGCTCCATCGGGAATCCGATGCGCCAGTCCTGTTCATCGATGAAGCGACGGATTTCGCGGACGGTGGCGGGGCCGTCGGCAAGCGGCACGGCGTACTCCATCTCGTGGAAACGAACCCGGCGCGGGCTGACAAACACGTCGTGGGCGGCGGAACGGTAGCGATTATGAGAAATGACCGAGGTGGCGAACTTATTAAGGGTCGGAATCGTTCCCGGAATCAGGCGCCCCAACGCCAAGGCGGCGGCAAAGGCGCCGTTGCCGATGAGCTCGTCGTCGATAAGCTGCTTAAGCCGTGAGCGGCGCTCCCCATTCGGTTCGAGGCGCGTGTTGGCCTTGACCATGGCGCGGTCGGTATGCGGGAACCAATAGGACTCGAAGTGATCGACGCTGCGGGAGAGCTCCTCCCAATTATCCATCAGCTCATCGAAGTCAATGCCAGACTCCTCAGCCAGCAGGTCGAAGGCATCCACGCACTGCATTTCAACTTCGACGACCACGCCGAGCGCGCCCACGCTGACGACTACGAGGCGCAGGAGCTCCGGGTCCTCGTCGATGGAATAGGTGCGGACGTTGCCGTCGGCGTCGATGAGCGTCAGGCCCGTGACCGTCCCCGCAAATCCCGTGTAATTGATGCCGGTGCCGTGGGTCGAGGTCGAAATCGCGCCCGCCAGCGATTGCGGGTCCACATCGCCTTGATTCGCCAGGGCAAGCCCGAATGGGCGCAGCAGTTTGGGTACGTCTCGCAGGCGAGTGCCGGCTAGGAACCGGACGCGTTTGCGCTGCTTATCGACGCTCACCAGCCCACTCACGTGGTCTAGGTTGAGCATCGTCTCCTCCCCTGCCGCGATGGGAGTGAAGGAGTGGCCGGCGCCCACCGCACGCACGCTGCGGGAGCGGCTAATAATTCCGGGGATCTCGTCTATGCGGGAGGGCTGTACAAACTCCTGCGGTTTCGTGGTGACCGATCCTGCCCAATTGCTAAATGTGGTTGTCATCGGAGTGTCCATCCTTGTCCTCTATAGGTGTCCCATACATCAACGCCGTCGTGCCCGACGGCGAGGAGGCGGTCGACGTTTTCCGTCATTTCGCCGGCCTTGGCGTGGCGGAACCACACCAGGTCCTCGACTTCTAAGTCAGCCCCGCGCAGCGGGGTCTGCACCTCACCGGCGCCCTCCGTACTGGAGTAGCTCAGCCCTGCTGGCCACACCGGAACCGGAACGCGATCCTTCGCGGGAGGGCCGGAGGCGATCCAGCCGCCGGAGTTGACCGTGGCCCAGCCCGGCGCGGGCACACGGGATACTTGGCAGACGAAGAACGCTGCCGCCTTGTGGTTGATGCCAGTGAAATCATCGAAGATCGCTGGCGTATAGAAGCCGGAGCCAGCGGCGAGCTCGGTCAAGGTTCCCTCGGCCGCGGATTCCTGGAGGCTGCCCGTGCCGCCACCGTTGACGAACTCGATGTCCGCTACCTCCCGCGCAGCCGCCACGCAGGCTCGGCGCCGCGGGGCAAGGTCGGCCATGGACTTCGAACGCAACCAACGCTTGACCGCTCCCACTGGACCTGGCAGGCCATCCGCTACGGACGCCACCTGCCCCTCATAGGCCATGAGCCCCACCAACCGGTGACCGCGCCGAAGAATTTCACGCGCCAGCGCTGAGACCTGTTCCGGAGTGCGCACGGGCGAGCGCCGCGGGCCGATGACCGCACCCGGCAAGTGGAGGGTGCAGTCAATATCGATGGCCACGCGTACAGAACCCTCGAGCAGGCTCAACAGCTCCACGCTATCCACCATGACGGTGATGGACTCGCGCGCCGTGTCATCTGCGGCGATCTCACGCAGGGCCTTCCGATTAACACTCGGGTAGGCCACCACGATGTCGCGGAAACCCTCCCCGACCAGATGCAGCGCCTCCGGAACGGAATACGAGAGGATGCCTCGGTAGCCCTCATGCTCGAGGGCACGGCGTAGTGCCGCCACGCTGCGTATTGACTTCGAGGCCACGCGGATGGGCAGACCCCCGGCGCGGGTGGGCATCTGTGCAGCGTTGTAGTCGAATGCATCGAGGTCGATAACGCCGACGGGCGCTGGGCTTTCACCAGACCTGACGAGCGGCTCAACGGCCGAACGCACCTGGGCCTGTGGAGTGGTCGCGAGGATTGGCATAGCGTCATCCTAACCACAACTAGTTTAGTTTGTGAGACAAATCTCGAAAAACTCATAGCGGCATCCCATATTTTTGGGACAATAGACCGCATGAAAACCTTCACTCAGACACGCCTGCCCCAGCGAGTGCACAATTTCTTGGATACGGACCCCGCCCGCGATGTTCGCGGCACGGGTGAGCAGAACCAAGCTCACGCGCCGTTTAGCGGTGACAAGCTCTTTAGCTTCCCCGTCGCCACCGCCGGGGACGTCGAGAAGGCAGTCACCTATGCGCGCACCGGCGTCGGGCAAGGTGACCGCGCCGCTATCCTGCTGCGCCTGCACGACCTCGTTCACGAGAACGAGGAGCTCATCCTCGACCTGATCCAAGCCGAAAACGGCAAGTCCCGCTCCCACGCCTATGACGAGCTGATGGATCTGTATAACTGTGCTCGGTTCTATGCCGTCAACATCCGCAAAGCTTTCGGAAACGACCGCCGCCCCGGCGCGCTTCCCGTGCTGACCAAGACACGCACGCAGTACTACCCACTCGGCGTGGTGGGGCTCATCTCCCCGTGGAATTACCCACTGTCCTTGGGCGTGGGCGACGTCCTGGCAGCACTCTCCGCCGGCAATGCCGTGGTACACAAGCCGGACTCCCAGACCACGTTGACGGCAATTCTGCTGCGACGCCTAGCCATTGAGGCGGGCCTTCCGGAGGCCGCCTGGCAGCTGGTTCCCGGCCTGGGTGCCGAGGTGGGTGACGCCCTGGTTCCTCTGGTGGATGGGCTCTCCTTTACCGGTTCCACCCAGGCTGGCAAGTCGATTGCCACCCAGGCCGCGGGGCGCCTCATCCCCACCATGCTGGAGTTGGGCGGCAAGAACCCGATGCTCGTGCTTGACGACGCCCCCCTTAAACCCACCGCCCAAGGTGCCGTACGCACCGCCTTCTCCTCCTCCGGGCAGCTGTGCATGTCCGCCGAGCGCGCCTATGTCCACGAGAGCGTCTTTGAGGAGTTCCTCGCAGAACTCAAGAACGCCCTGGACCAGCAAGTGCTCGGGGCAGCATTCTCCGATGCTGCCACCATCGGCTCGCTGACCTCGCAGCGCCAGCTCGATGCAGTAGTTTCCCACGTCGAGGACGCCCTGTCCAAGGGCGCCACCGTGGTATATGGCGGAAAGGCTCGGCCGGATCTTGGGCCCTTCTTCTATGAGCCCACCGTGCTCACCGGCGTGACCCCAAAGATGGATCTCTATGCCACCGAGACTTTCGGCCCAGTGTTGGCGGTATACCCGGTGAGCTCCGATGCCGAGGCCATCCAGCGCGCCAATGACACCACCTACGGTCTTTCTGCCTCAGTATGGTCCGGAAATTCCCGCCGCGCGTGGAAGGTTGCCTCCCAGCTAGAGGCCGGCATGGTCAACATCAACGAAGGCTTCGCCGCCGCCTACGGTTCTATCGCCGCGCCAGGTGGAGGCGTCAAGGAATCTGGCCTGAACCACCGCCACGGTATTACCGGCATGCGCCTGTGGGCCAACGAGCGCACCGTGGCCGAGCAGCGCCTGCACCCGCTTGCGCCGTCGGAGTACGTCTCACCGGAACGCTTCCGCCAGCTGGTTTCGACGGGCATGCAGCTGATGAAGACCTTCCGGCTCTAATGTAGACAGCCATGAAGGAACTTAACCGCGACGAACTTCTAGCCCGCCGGCTCATTGCTCAAGGCCTCGCCCCATCGGCCGCGAGGCCATCGCTCGCCTCGGCGCTGGACGTCGCTGAGCATCTCCTCGCTCTGCAGGGGCAGACCTACGATGCCGGCATCACAGCACTAGCCCTTCGCGCCGGCTGCACTGATCAAGAGGTGCTCGGTGAAGTTGGACACTATCGCGTGGTGCGCTGTTGGCCACAGCGCGGCACGCTGCACTTCATGCCGGCTGCCGACGTCCGCTGGATGTCCCGCTTGCTCTATCCGCGCGTGGCCTCCAGCCAGAAATCCCGGCGACCGAGCTTGGGGCTCAGCGAAGACATGATGGCAGCAGCTTCGGAAGCACTACATGGCGCAGCCACCGAGCCTCTCACTCGCACGGAGGTCTACGAGATTTTCGCTGAGGTTGGAGTGGACCCCACAGAAGGCAGGGGCTCCCACCTACTCCGCGCATTCGGCGGTGCCGGTGACTTGGTACAGGGCCCAAAAGCTGGCAACCAAGAGACCTTCCTCCATGTCGATGCGCTACCTACCGTCCAGCGTGAACCGGACCAACCGCTCTCAGAGCTAGCCCAGCGCTATGTCGAAGGCCACGGCCCCGTATCCGTAGCCGACCTCCAAACATGGTCCAAGCTCAGCAAATCCCAGGCTGCCAAGGCTCTTGCGAGCACGGAGGCCACGATCGTTAGCCATGATGGGCAGACACTGTGGATGGCGGGCTGGCAGGAGGATGTCACCGCGAGCGAAATCGACGGTGCCTTAAAAATCCGGCTCGAACTCCCCGCCTTCGACGAATACCTGCTGGGCTATGCCAACAAGGATTGGATCGTGCCCGATGAGATCCGAGCAAACGTCCTCACTCGAAATGGCCTCAGTTGGCCGTGGGTCATGGAAGGCGGGCGCGGCGTAGCCAGCCTACGGCATCCGTAGGATGCGGCGATGAACCGTTCCTTCGGGCTCGACATGGATAAACACTTCCGCACCGGGAAAAAGCTCATCGATGGCGTCTTCGATGCGGTCGGCGATTGTGTGCGAGTGCAGCACCGTCCACTCGCCGGGAACATCCATGGTGAGGTAAACAAGGCGCTGGCGCCCTGCCGCGACCGTGCGGCGTGAGGTGAAGGAAACATCGTGACGGCCCTCCAGCTCATTGAGAAGCGCGTCCAGCTGGGCGTGCTCTTCCTTCGGTAGAGACTCCGACAACAGGGAGCTCAAGGATTCCTTGAGCAGCTTGTACCCAGTCCACAAGATGTTAATGCCCACTGCCAGCGCGATGACGGGATCCAACCACAGCCAGCCAGTCAGTGCGACCGCACCAATGCCGAGGAGGACGCCGACGGACGTCCAGACGTCGGTAAGCAAGTGCTTTCCGTCCGCCTGCAAGGTAGCTGAGCGGTGTTGCTTGCCTGCACGCACAAGCAGGAGGCCCACGCCCAAGTTCAGCAAAGAGGCGATGAGTGACAGTAAGAGGCCGAGCCCAGGTTGCTCCAGCGGCTGCGGAACCAGAAATCGGCGGATGGCCGTGTAGATGATCATCGCGGCGGCCACGAAAATCATCGCGCCCTCTACCAACGCGGAAACATACTCGGCCTTGCCGTGGCCGAACTGGTGGTTTGCGTCTGCCGGCTTCGCCGCAATTTTGATAGCCACAAACCCCACGACGGCGGCTACGAGGTTCACACCGGATTCGAGGGCGTCGGAAAGAAAGCCCACCGATCCCGTCGCCGCAGCAGCGACGACTTTGAGCGCGATCGTGGCCACTGCGGTGGCAATGGAGAGCTTCATGAAGCGTTCGAGCAGCAGTTGCTCGGTTGGAAGAGACATGTGCGTCTTTCTATATGTCCTTCGCTGAGGAAAATTTCTATTTACCGTGAGTCAGGGTACCAAGGGCGAGTGTGCACGTACTGTTCACGCATTGTTTACCGCGTGTGGTCGTAAAGTACATACACCGTCGTTAGTTTGTACTTCATGTCCAAAGACATATCTCCCCCAGTTCTCCTCTTCGATTTCGACGGCACCGTTAGCCTGGGCCACGGGCCCGTGCTGGCCTATGCCCGCCACATCGGGGAGGCAACCGGAAACCACTCCATCCCCCACACCGCCGAACGCATGCTCTCAACGAACGACGCCTCCCTAGTGCACTATTGCGACGGCTACGACCTCGTCCGCAGCCTCGCCGCGGATTGCGATGTCCCGGAGGACTCCTGCCAACAGGCCTACATGGCCTCCCGACTAAACCTTGCGGACACCGGAATCAAAGCGCCCGAAGGCCTCGCCGAGTTTCTAGGCTCGTATCCCGGCCGCGCGGTTCTCGCCACCAACTCCCCCGAAACTGGCCTCGCAGAGGCGCTAAAGGTTTTGGGGCTGAGCAACTCCTTCGACGCCATCTACACGAGGGTGGGCAAGCCCGACGGCTTGACTCGAATCCTCGAATCTGATTTCCCCGATAGCCCCATCATCGCTTTCGGCGATATCTGGGATTTCGATCTCGCTCCCGTGACTGCCCGTGGCGGGCGCACCGTTTTATTGGAAACACCGTTCGCCACCCCCGCAGACGCCAACCCCACGTGGCGCGCTCAGCGCGTCACCGACATCTTTTCTGAACTATCTTCCGCCTTCTAGCACTCCACCCCTCGACACAGAAAGACATTCTCATGCGCCGTTTCACCGCCCTCGCTGCCTCCGCCCTTGCACTGTCGCTCTCCCTGACCGCTTGCTCCTCTGATTCCTCCTCAACCGATGACTCGAACTCCCCCGACAAGCTCACCCTCGCGCTCATCCCGAACGAGAAGGTCAACGATCTCGTCACCACCGCAAAGCCGCTGACTGACTACCTTTCCGAGGAGCTCGGCATCGAGGTCGAGGGAGTCGTGACCAAGGACTACCAGGCCGCCGTCGAGGCCATCGGCTCCGGCCAGGCAGATATCGCCATCGCCTCCGCCGCGCAGCTGGCCTCTGCAGAAGACATGTACGGCGCTCACGCCGTACTGCAGGACGAGCGCTTCGGCGCGGATTCCTACGCCGGCCAGTTCGTCACCAACAACCCCGACAAGTACTGCGAGGACGAGCCGGTGGCCTCCACCTATGCTGCCAGCGGTGCCGACTACCTGTACTGCAACGGCACCGCCACCCCGGAGGAGAACAAGGGCCAGGGTCCGAAGGGCCTCGAGGCGCTCAAGAAGATCGATGGGGAGACCACCGTCGCCATGCTGGGTGCTACCTCCCCCGCCGGATACCAGCTGCCGGTCATGGCCATGGAATCCCAGGGCATCGACGTCGACAGCCTCAAAAAGGTGCCAGTGACCTCCAACGATGCCTCCATCATGGCGGTCTACAACGGCGATGCCGAGGTGGGCTTCAGCTTCTGGGATGCGCGTTCCACCATCGACGCGTCGGAGGCCCCAGGTCTGGCCGAGAAGCTCGTGGTCTTCGGCTACACCGACATGTACCCCAACGGTGGCGTCGTGATTTCTGATGAGGTGCCGGAGGATCTGCGCGGCCAGATCACCGACCTCATGGACGGCTTCTCCGAGGTTGATCCGGACACCATGTCCGCCATCTTCGACATCACCGACTGGGTTCCCGCCAAGCAGGAATCCATCGATATGGCGCGCAAGGTCAACGAGCGCTTCGCCCAGTAGCCTGACGCCCCTACTCAGAAAGGCTTCACCCATGACGGAGGAGAAAGCGTGGGGAATCCGCTTCGAGAATGTCTCGGTGCGCTACCCCAACGGAACGCTGGCGCTCGACGACGTCTCCGTGGACATCGCTCCCGGCGAATTCGTCGCCATCGTCGGCCTGTCCGGCTCTGGCAAATCCACGTTCATCCGCAGCATCAACGGCCTCGTGCAACCGACATCCGGCAAGATTTTCGTCGGCGACCACGAGATTTCCGCAGCGAAAGGAGCACAGCTGCGGAAGCTACGCGGCCGCATCGGCATGATCTTCCAGGAGTTCAACCTAGCCGACCGCGCGAGCGTCTTCTCCAATGTCCTCGTCGGGCGCTTTTCTCACAATCCCAGCTGGCGCACCCTGTTGGGAATCTCTACCGCCGAGGACAAAGCAATCATCGCCGAGGCCCTCGACTCCGTAGGGATCCTCGACAAGGCGTGGAATAAGGCCGGCGCCTTGTCGGGCGGCCAGAAGCAGCGCGTGGCCATCGCCCGCGCCCTGTCCCAGAAGCCGGCGATCATGCTGGCCGATGAACCCGTCGCCTCCCTCGACCCGCCCACTGCCCACTCCGTGATGAAGGATCTGCGCCGCATCAATACCGAGCGGGACCTGACCACCCTGGTGAACTTGCACCTGGTGGATCTGGCGCAAGACTACGCCACGCGCATCATCGGCATTCGCCACGGCAAGATAGTTTTCGATGGGCCCGCCGCAGGCTCCACCGTGGAGGATTTCGAAGCCATCTACGGCCGCCGCATCCGCGAGGAAGACCAGCTGGGAAGTCAGGAGAGCCGGGCATGACGGCGGTACTTCCCCCACGGCAGCGCAACTGGCCCGGCATCCTTGGCGGGCTGGCTGCTTTTCTCGCGCTCACCATCGCCACCTGCGTCCCCGCCTGGGGCGGAATCGAGATCGACTTTGGGCAGATCGCTCGCAACTGGCGCAACGGCGCCGACCGCTTGGCCCTGATGTTCAGCCCCGACTGGTCCATCCTCCCGCGCACGTGGGAGCCGATGCTTGAAACCCTCGCCATGGCTGTCGTCGGTGCCGCCATCTCCGCGGTCATCGCTCTGCCCTTATCCCTGTGGGCGGCGCGGCCCACCAACCCATCGACACCGTGGCGCTCGCTAGTGCGCGGCATCGTCAACGTTGTCCGCGCGGAGCCCGACTTGGTCTACGCCACCATCCTCGTGGCCATGCTCGGAGTCGGTGCCCTGCCCGGCATCATCACGCTGGTGCTTTTCGACGTCGGCATCGTGGTCAAGCTCGTCTCCGAAGCCATCGACTCCGCGGATGATTCTTACATGGAGGTCGGCCGGGCCGCCGGCGGCACGCAAACCCAGATCAACCGGGTTACTGCCCTGCCGCAGACCTGGCCGGTATTTGCCAGCCAGGTGATCTACTCCCTCGAGCTCAACGTCCGCATCTCCGCGGTCCTCGGCCTCGTGGGCGCTGGTGGCATTGGCCTGCTGATCGACGAAGTCCGTGGCTTCTACCGCTATGACGCGCTCTCCGCCATCGTGCTCGAGCTGCTCGTCGTGGTCATCGCCCTAGAGATCGTGTCCGTCAACCTGCGAAAGAGGCTGCGATGAGCACTGCACATGTACTTCCCTCCCGCTCCCGCAGCTGGGGAGTCTTCGCTGCGTGGGCCGGATTCCTTATTATTTTGGCGCTGTCCTTTGGCTACATTCGCGTTGATCTGACGGCTCTTAAAGATTTGCCCTCGAACATCTGGCACTACCTCGTGCTCATGTTCTCCAACCCGGACTGGTCCAAGCTGGGTGAGGCCCTCCTGCAGACCTGGCGCTCCGTGGCCATGGCCTGGATCGGCGCGCTGCTCGGCGTGTTCCTCTCCACCATCCTCGGTGTCCTAGCTGCCAATACGGTCTCCCCGGGGTGGGTATGCCTACCACTGCGCGCGCTGTTTGCCATCATCCGCGCGGTACCGGAGATCATCATCGCCATCATTATCCTCACCGTCACCGGGTTAACCCCGTTTACGGGCGCGCTAGCTCTAGCCATCGGCGGCATCGGCACGCATGCGAAGTGGACCTATGAGGCCATTGAAACCGCGCCGACTGGCCCAGCCGAAGCGGTCAAGGCAGCCGGCGGCAGCCTGGCAGAAATGGTACGCTGGGGAACCTGGCCCATTGTCCAACCCGAGTTGGCTTCGCTCGCGCTCTACCGTTTTGAGATCAACGTGCGCACCTCCGCGGTCCTCGGCCTCATCGGCGTGGGTGGCATCGGTGACATGCTCACCGGCTATACGCAGTACCGCCAGTGGGACGTCGTCGGCGTCCTGCTCATCGTGGTCATCGTCATCACCATGTCCATCGACGCCATCTCCGGCGCTATCCGCCGCCGCATCGTGGCCGCCAAATTCACCTGATAGTTACCCCTATGACTGATTCCGCCCCGCTCTCCGCGCACATCACCACGCGCATGCCGAGCCTGCAGCCCATCGAACAACGCGTGGCCCAGGCAATCCTCGAAGACATGGACTTCGTCCTGCACGCCACTGCGGACCAGCTGGCAGCCAAGGTAGGCACGTCCCGTACCTCCGTCATCCGCACCGCGAAAGCGCTGGGCTACGACGGGTACCAGCAGTTGCGTGTGGCGCTCACGCAGGAGATTGCGCAGCGCCCCACCCCGCCGGCGGGTGCCGATTCCACCCACGTCGGCCGCATGAGTGCCGAGATTGCCTCCTTCAGCAACTACCTGCATGGGCTTACTGCCCTGCTCAACGAGGATGAGCTAGCCGCGACAGTGGAGGCAGTAGCACAGGCCAAGCGGGTTCTCCTCGTGGGCAATGGCCTCTCTGCTCCCTTGGCGCAGACCATGGCGCTGCGCCTCACAAGCATCGGGCGCCCCGCCGAGTTCGTGGCGGAGGCCATGGGCCAGCACATCGCGGCGACGCAACTAGACGCAGAGTGCGTGTGCCTCGTCGTTTCCGGTTCAGGGTCGACCACGCTCACGCTCAAAGCCGCGACCGCATCCTTCGAGGCGGGCGCGAAGCTCATCGCGCTGACTTCGTTTACCTCCTCGCCCTTGGCGGAGCTCGCCTCCTACACGCTGGTCATCCCCTCCCCGGATGGGACATTTCGTGCAGAGCTGCAGGATGCCTCGCGCGTTGCTTTTCTGCTGGTGCTTGAAGCACTCGTGACGCTGGTGGATTCCCACCTCGATGATTCCGCGGCACGGCGCACGGTGCTCTCCGTGCTCCATTCGGCGATGGAAGATTAATTTCCCAGGTAGGCGTAGGCCGCGGCGATGAGCGCCTGCGTCGCGGTGCTGAGCGTCGGCTGCAGCTCCGGTGCAAAGCGCGGATTGTGGTTCGGGACGGAAACGCCGTCCGTGCGGCCACCGAAGCCCCAAAAGCAATAGGGAGCGCCGAAGGCATCGGGGAGTCTCGAGAAATCTTCCGATGCGGTCCACGGTTCCATGTCGAGGACGTTGTCGCTTCCGAGGACGTCGACAAGCTGCGCGCGCACCTTGTTCGTGACTTCCTCATCGTTGACAGTGAGCGGGTAATTATCGCTTTCGGTGATCTCCGGCTCACGTGGGGACATCGCTGCCTGGCACTCGGCGTTGACAATCCGGTGGATGGCCACAACGATTTGCTCTCGAATCTCCTCGCTATAGGCGCGGACATTGATGCGCAGGGTGGCCGAATCCGGGATGATATTGGCCTTCGACCCCGCTTGCAGCGCGCCGACGGTCAGTACGGCGAACTGGTGAGGATCGACTTCGCGGGACACGACGGTCTGCAGCCGCAACACGATGGAGCTGGCCAAGACGACTGGATCGACACTGAGGTGTGGCATCGAACCATGGGAACCGTGGCCATAGACGGTGACGGTGAGTGAGGTCGCTGTCGACAAGACCGGGCCGGGCGCAATCAGTACGCTGCCGGCCGGGGCGTTTTTATCAATAAAGATGTGTTGACCAAAGGACACGTCAGGTGTGGGGACTTTGCCGGTAAGTCCCGCGTCCACCATGGATTGCGCGCCCTCAGCGGTTTCCTCGCCCGGTTGAAAGAGCGCGATGAAAGTACCGGACCACGCGTCAGTGGCCTTCGCCATCGCTTCCGTGGCGCCAAGCAAGGCGGTCACGTGGGTGTCGTGGCCGCAGGCGTGCATAACCTCGCCCGTGGCCGAGTAGTCCAAGCCAGTGTCTTCAGTGACCGGCAGGCCGTCGAAGTCAGCGCGCTCTAAGACCGTCGAACCCTCACCGTTGCGGAGGATGCCGACGACTCCCCCGCCGAATTCAAGCACCTCAACCCCTGGAAACTCCCGGAGCTTGCCCGCGATGACGCCGCGGGTGCGCTCCTCTTCCATGCTGAGCTCAGGATGCTGGTGAAGGTCCTTGTACAGGGCTTCTTGCCACTGCGTGGCATGTGCTGCTCGGTCTAGGATGTGGGCGATACTCATGCCCACAGCCTACGCGCTATGAGCGCACGAGCTAGCCGCCGATCTTGAAATCGCAGACGTCGCCATCCTGCATGATGTATTCCTTACCCTCCTGGCGCACCTTGCCAGCGTTGCGGGCTTCCGCCATGGAGCCAGCAGCGTCTAGGTCGTCGAAGGAAACGATTTCTGCCTTGATGAACTTCTTCTCAAAGTCGGTGTGGATAACGCCAGCAGCCTGCGGTGCCGCAGAGCCCTGCCTGATGGTCCACGCGCGGGCTTCCTTCGGGCCAGCGGTCAGGTAGGTCTGCAGGCCGAGGGTGGCGAAGCCGGCCTTGGCCAACGTCGCCAAGCCTGGCTCTTCCTGGCCGACAGACTCCAGCAATTCCAGAGCCTCTGCCTCGTCGAGCTCAAGGAGCTCGGTTTCAGTCTGGGCATCGAGGAAGACGCACTCCGCCGGGGCGACAAGCTGGCGCAGCTCCTCCTTCTTGGCCTCATCGGTGAGGACGGCCTCGTCCGAGTTGAAGACATAAAGGAAAGGCTTCGCGGTCATGAGGTGCAGCTCGCGCAGCAAAGACAAATCAATCTCATTGTTCTTGGACGCCGCGAAGAGGGTACGGTCATCCTCCAAGATGGCCTGGGCCTTCTTGGTCTCCTCCACGGTTTCTGCCAGATCCTTGTTCTTGCGCGCTTCCTTTTCCAAGCGCGGCAAAGCCTTCTCGATGGTCTGGAGGTCCGCAAGGATGAGCTCGGTGTTGATGACCGAAATATCGTGCGCCGGGTTAACCTCGCCGTCGACGTGGATAACGTTCTCATCAGCGAAGGCACGCACCACCTGGCAGATGGCATCGGCTTCACGGATGTTGGCAAGGAAGGCGTTGCCCATTCCCTCACCCTTGGAAGCGCCCTCGACAATGCCGGCGATGTCCACGAAGGACACGGTGGCCGGAAGGATGCGCTCGGAGCTGAAGATTTCCGCGAGGCGGTTCAGGCGGGAATCGGGAAGCTCCACTAGTCCGACATTGGGCTCGATGGTGGCAAACGGATAGTTCGCTGCCAAGATATCGGAACGGGTCAGGGCATTAAACAAAGTGGACTTGCCCACATTGGGCAGGCCGACGATTCCAAGTGTAAGACTCACGGGGCCAATCCTAACGCACCCCGGATCTTTTAAGGCAAGATGGTGGGGTGAGTTCTGATCAGCCATCCCCCAATGCATCCTCGCCTGAGCTCGCCGCCGCTGAGGCAGCGCTTGGCGGACGCTTCGATGATTCTGTCGACGCCGCTTCGCTGAACGCAGTCTCACCGCACCCGCCAGGCAACCAAGTGGATCGCTCCGTGGTGGTCGGCGAGGTCATCAAGTCCGCATCGCTGTGGGCACTGCGCCTGACCATTATTGGGCTATTCCTCTATGCCTCATTCCGCATGTTGGGCAACTTCTGGCGTGGCATTTTGCCGGTTCTCATTGCTCTCATCATCTGCACTGTGCTTGCCCCTGTTGCGAGCGCCATGCGGCGCAAGGGGTTGCCGTCGGCCCTGGCTGCGGCGGTAACCATCCTCGTGTCCTTTACCGCGGTGGGCTCGCTTTTCATGTTCATTGCTCCGGACTTTGCGCGGCAATCCCAAACGCTGTACCTGCAAACTGCGGAAGGCATTCAGCGCCTGCAGCTATGGGCACAAGGGCCGCCGCTCAACCTCGATCCGGATGAGATCGGCCAATACATCGATGAGATCGCCCTGTGGCTGCAGCGCCAGGCCGGCTCTATTGCGGGTTCCGTGTTCACGGGAATTGGCACGGCGACCTCCATCGTGGTCACGCTCTTCATCATCGTGGTGCTGACCTTCTTCTTCCTTAAAGATGGCCACAACTTCCTCCCCTGGTTGCGCCAGGCCACGGGCCGCCGGACCGGCTGGCACCTCACCGAGTTGCTCACCCGTGTGTGGACCACGCTGGGCGGTTTCGTGCGGGCGCAGGCGGTGGTCTCGCTTGTCGACGCCATCTTCATCGGCCTCGGCCTCGCACTCATCGGGGTGCCTTTGGCCATGGCGCTGGCCATCATCACCTTCATCGCCGGCTTTATCCCCTTTGTGGGCGCGATTGTAGCTGGTGCGCTATCCGTGACCATCGCGCTGGTCTCCTTGGGCTTTACCAAAGCACTGCTCGTTCTTGGCTTGGTCCTTTTAGTTCAGCAGCTTGAGGGCAACGTACTCTCCCCGTGGCTGCAATCGAAGGCCATGAACCTGCACCCGGTCATCGTGTTGATTTCTGTGACTGTAGGTTCCGCGCTCTTCGGCCTCGTCGGCGGCTTCCTCGCCGTTCCGGCGGCGGCGACCATCGCGGTGGTCTACCGCTACTTCCAAGACATGATGATGCTCCAATCCGGCGAAAGGACCGCCGAAGACTTGGAATTCTCAACGGTCGCCGGCTTCCTCATCGGGCGCTACACACAGCAGCAGGGTGACCGGAAGCGCGAACAATGGCTGTCCATCCCGGACCACGCCGCACCCGAGGGCGCAGCAGAGGACGTAGCCCACGACGGCACCAGCCCGCTGGACCAAAAGATCGATGTCGACGTTGACGCAGACTTCAGCGAACGAGATAGCGGTGCCCGAGCGGGAATCAAGCGAGCGATTGGCGCTCTCGAACAGATTTTGCAATCAAAAGACAAGAGCTAAGCCTCCGTGTCCGGGGAGCGTGCCATGATGACAGGCATGACGTCTTCCCTTCCCGTAGTGCTCTTGTTCCTCGGCCTCATCATCGGGGCCGCTCTGGGCTGGCTGGCCCGCGCCTATTCCGCACAGTCCGCCCAGCCATCAGAGGAACACCGTGCACTTCAAGAGTCTCAACGCCGCCAAGCAGAACTCGCCCCTCTAGAGAAGGCCATGGACCGTTTGGGCCTCCAGCTCCAAGAAATCGAGGAGGATCGGGCGACATCGCTCGCAGCACTCAGCAGCCAAGTACAAGCGGTGACCCGCACGTCGACACGCCTGTCTGACCGCACGGACAAGCTGGTCGGCGCACTGCGTTCCCCGAATGTTCGGGGACGCTGGGGCGAAGTGCAGCTCGAGCGCGTCGTCGAGCTCGGCGGTATGCGCAAACACGTGGATTTTGATTCACAGGTGAACGCCCGCATCAATGGCTCGCTCGTCCGCCCCGATCTTGTCGTTCACTTGGCCGGCGGGCGCAGCATTATCGTGGACGCCAAGGTACCGCTCAGCGCCTACCTCGATGCGATGGAGACTGAAGACCCGGAGGAGCGGGCTGGATACCTACGCCGCCATGCGCACCTCATGCGTTCCCACGTGCAGGCACTGGCGTCGAAGGACTATATCGAGGCCTTCTCCCCCACACCACAATTTGTGATCCTCTTTGTCCCCGCTGACACCTTCGTGGACGCGGCCTTGTCTATCGACGCTGAATTGCTCGAGTTCGCCTTCGAGCGCAACATCGTCATCGCTACCCCGAGCACCCTTTTCGCGCTCTTACGTACCGTTGCGGTGAGCTGGCAGCACGAAGAGATCTCGGATAAAGCCCGCGAGGTCCAGCGCCTGGGCCGCGAGCTTTACACCCGGCTCAACACCCTTAATGAGCACTACGACAAGGTGGGCCGCGGGCTGGAGCGCGCGGTGGAGGCTTATAACGCAAGCCTGGCTAGTTTGGATTCGCGCGTTTCGGTCACTGCACGGCGGCTCAAAGAATTGGACGTCCCCGCCCGCGTCGACCGCCTGCCCGTGGAGCCGCGCCGTGTCGGTTCTTGGCCGCGGCGCGCCCAGAATGAATAACGGTTTGGCCAACATTCCCGGTAAGCTCTCTGGGCGTGTCAGTTGCCAAAAATCGTCGCCGCCCTCCCCGCCGCGGGATGCCGCTTACCCGAGCGCTTCTCCTCGCGCTCGTCGTAACGCTCGTGGCTTTGACGGTCTCAGGAGTGCTTGGCAGCGTGGGGCTGCCGTTCGCCCTGATTTTTGGACTGGGATCGCTCGCCGTCACCTGGCTGGTGGAAACCCGCGGGCTCTACATGCTGGTAATTTCATTGCCCCTGCTCTACGCGCTGGGAACCGTGGGCGGTGGCTTCATCAGTTCCACGTCAGCCTTGCCAGAAGGCGCGTCGCCGTTTTCTAAGACCGCGCTTCTCACCACGGCCTTCCCGCTGCTGCAGCACTTCCCCGTACTTATTGTCACAGTAATTGCCTGCGCGCTACTCGCAGTCCTGCGACTGTGGCGCAGCGACAATCGCGCGAAGAGCCGTGAGGCCAAAGCCCAGGAAAAGCGCCGCACCGACGCAGCTTCCGACCTTCGAAACCGCTCCGAGCGTCTTTCCGTAGCCGAGCTCCTTGCTCGTGAAGCCACAGGCTCCGGCCGAGTCCGGGAGCGCGACCACGAAGAACGCCGCCGTATTCAGGCCGAGGAGCGCGAACAGCGCAAACAAGCCTCCCCCGACGCAGATGAGCGGGAGGAATTCCGCCGTGCCGCCGCTGAATCGGCAGAGAATGCGCGGCGCGCACGGGAGCGCTCCCAGCGGTCCTCCCAGCCGCTGGAAGAGAATCTCTACGACGAGGATTAACGCGCGGTGCGTGCCGGACGCAGATCGCGCGGCAAGGAGAATGTGATGGTCTCCGTGGAGGTCGTCACCTGCTCAACGTCGTGGTAGCCACGCTCGTCCAGGAATTCCAGTACCTCACGGACCAGCAGTTCAGGCACGGATGCGCCACACGTCACACCGACGGTGTTCACGCCCTCCAGCCAAGCTTCTTCGATCTCCGAAGCGAAGTCTACGAGGTGCGAGGCCTTAGAGCCTGCTTCTAGGGCGACCTCGACGAGACGCTTGGAGTTGGAGGAATTCTGGGACCCGACGACGATCATGAGATCACACTTCGGGGCAATGGCCTTCACCGATTCCTGACGGTTCTGAGTGGCGTAGCAGATATCATCTGATGGCGGATTCTCCAGGTGTGGAAAGCGCTCACGCAACTTATTGACGATCTGAATGGTTTCATCAACCGACAACGTGGTTTGCGACAACCAGATGAGTTTCTCATCGTGGAGGAAATCCGGCAGCTTGTCGACGCCGTCCAAGCCATCTACCAAGTGGGTAACCTCTGGGGCCTCACCGGCGGTGCCTTCGACCTCTTCGTGGCCCTCGTGGCCGACGAGCAAGATGTGATAGCCATCGCGCTCAAAGCGCTGTGCTTCCTTGTGCACCTTGGTCACCAGCGGGCACGTTGCGTCCAGCGTTAGCTGCTTGCGTTCCTCCGCTTCCTTGCGCACCGTCGGCGCAATGCCGTGTGCAGAAAATACAAGGTGAGCGCCTTCAGGGGCTTCGGAAGCCTCCTCCACAAAGATGACACCACGCTTAGCCAGGGATTCAACAACGAAGCGGTTGTGCACGATTTGCTTGCGCACGTAGATAGGGGCGCCGTATTTCTCCAACGCCTTTTCCACTGTCTCAACAGCACGGTCCACACCGGCGCAATAGCCGCGGGGAGCCGCCAGGAGCACCTTCTTTGCAGTTTCAGTCATGGCTCCCAGAGTATCGAAAGTCGCGCGCATACTGTAGTTACAGCTTGCCAGGCTTGGCCGGTAGCACCAGATGTCCGGCACGCCTCTTACACTGGACGGAACATACCCGAGAGACTAGACCACTCAAGAGAAAGGACTGCGCGTGAACCAACCGGCCAATTCTGCGGAAACGCCGTGGCCCGTCGGCAAGGTCAATGACCAAGTCAAAGGCTGGATCGAGCGCCTCGGTTTCCTCTGGGTGGAGGGGCAGATCACCCAGCTGAACATGAAGCCAACATGGAAGCTCTCCTACATCACGTTGCGTGATGTCGAACAGGAAAAATCTGTTCAGTTGACATGTAACACCTCGCTCATCCGCAATGCCCCCTCACCGCTCAAGGATGGCGACCGCGTCGTGGTCTACGGCAAGCCCGCCTTCTACGCCGGACGCGGAAGTTTTTCCCTGTGGGTCACGGAGATCCGCCACGTCGGTATTGGTGACCTTCTTGCTCGGGTAGAGATGCTGCGCCAGCGGCTGCGTCAGGAGGGCCTGTGCGACGCTTCCCGTAAGCTGCCGCTTCCCTATCTACCGAAGAAGATTGGCCTCATCACCGGCCGCGGGTCCCATGCCGAGCGCGATGTGCTCTCCGTAGCGCAGGATCGTTGGCCAGCGGTTCAGTTCGAAGTCATTAACACTGCTGTCCAGGGAGCCACTGCCGTTACCCAGGTGATTGACGCGCTCCGGACTCTCGACGCGAACCCGGAAGTCGATGTCATCATCATCGCCCGCGGCGGTGGTTCAGTGGAAGATCTGCTTCCCTTCTCCGAGGAGGCGCTCCAGCGCGCTGTGGCAGACGCCCGCACTCCGGTTGTCTCCGCCATCGGACACGAACCGGACCACCCGGTGCTCGATGATGTCGCCGATCTGCGCGCCGCCACGCCCACCGATGCGGCCAAGCGCGTCGTTCCTTCCGCCGCCGAAGAGTATGCGCTGATCTCTGAAGCCCGCTCGCGCATGGCGGCAGCGCTGCGCGGCTGGGTGGACAGGGAACGCCGCGGCCTCGAGAGCATCCGCTCCCGCCCGGTCCTCGCCGATCCCATGGTGCCGATCAACGCGCGCCGCGAGGAACTTGAGCGCAACCTCGCGCTGATTCGCCGGGTAGTTACGCACCGGTTGGATCGCGAAAGTAACCAGGTAGCCTCGTTGCGTGCTCGCGTCTCAGCCTTGGGCCCCTCGGCCACACTTGAACGGGGCTACGCCATCGTTCAGGTGCTGCCTCGCGACGGTAGCGGACCAGAGGTTGTCACCAGCTATGCGCAGTCTCCCCCGGGATCGCAGCTGCGCATCCGCGTTGGCGATGGTTCGATTACCGCCGCCGCAATGGCCTCCCAGGCCGCAGATTAAAACGATTTATTAGAGCACAAGAGAAAAGGAATTGACCCCATGACTGACACAATTGGTGCCGGCCAACCCGGCCAGGACGCGTTCCCACCGGTAGAAGAACTGAGCTATGAACAAGCCCGCGATGAACTCATTGAGACCGTAAAGATCCTCGAGCTGGGCCAGATGGGCTTGGACGAGTCTCTTAAATACTGGGAGCGTGGCGAGGCCCTAGCAAAAGCTTGCGAGGCGCACCTCGACGGCGCATCGAAGCGCGTAGAGGAAGCCCTCCGCAAGAATACTGAGGGCACCGATAGCGCAGCCACCAATGCAGAAGCAGGAGAGGATTAAATGAAAATTTACGGCTACCCGGGAGATCGCGTCGATTTCGTCTCCAAGTCGGGCGGAGCGGGATCCATGGTCTTTGGGGATTCACGCCAGCTCGTCGAGGAGTTTTTCGGCCCGCCGCACACCGTGAGCGGAGAGGAAATCAGCTATTTCTCCGGCTCCATCGTCCTGCGTTTTAGCGCTGATAAACTCGTCGAAATTGCACTCTTCCCCGGCAAGTCCCAACACGAAAAGGTCGATGTCTACCTGGGCAAGACGCGCCTGAGTGGGCTCGACCCGGAGTCTCTCACCAGTGCCGCCGGCGATGCCGTCGAGGTGGAGTGGGATGAAACGCTGCAGAGCGTGACGTTCCGCTAACTATTTACTCGCTGACGACGCTGCCATCCTCAGCAATTTGGAGCGGCTCAGCTTCCGCGAAGGCGGTGAGGGCCGTCTCATAATCAGCGTCGGAGGCAGAGCCCGTAAGAACGAGGCGGGCATCGCCCAAGTCAGTAATCCACAGTGGACGCACATCTTTGTCGTCACTGCTCAGGATTTCCACGTCGTGGCCCGCCACCTCACGCCGCTCAGAGTTGCCACGATAGTTGGAGTCGTAGGCCGAGGGGACATCGCCAAGCGCCAACTGCGTCTGCGCCGATTCCACGTAGCCTTCCTCGGCGGTAAGCCAGCTCACCACGGCACCGGATTCGCCGCCCATCTCCTTACGCCGTGCGGCCGTAGGCTGCCAGCCCTCCGGCATGACGGGCTCCCTGATGACGGCCCCGGTGCCGCGCGCCTCCATTTCCAGAAACGTAGCGGCATCCACGTTCTGCACGGGCCCCGGCTTTTCCGGGTTGATCGAGCACAGTCCCGTTGCTCCAACCACCAGGAACATCATGATGAGGATGACGCCCACCGTCAGGGTGATATCACGCGCGTCCTCAAAAATCTTAGGTTTATCTTCAGATGCCACCCGCCCAGTATGTCACGCCGCCTCCCGCGCTCGCGACAGCGACCTCCCACCTGCCCTTTTGGTGGCCAACTTGACTGAGACCCTCTTCTGGGGGAGGCATTCGGGCTTGGATACGAGGGAAAAGTGGAAGAATGGAATATGTATTCCGGGTTGTCCCCCACCCCGGGCCGAGCCACCTGAAAAGAAAGGGACTAATCACACATGTCTGATAACACGTCTTATATCCCCGATCGCAACCTAGCCATGGAGCTGGTGCGTGTCACTGAGGCAGCAGCACTCGCCTCGGGTCGCTGGGTTGGCCGTGGACAGAAGAATGAAGGTGACGGCGCCGCGGTGGATGCTATGCGCAAGCTCATCAACTCCGTAGAGATGAACGGCATCGTCGTCATCGGTGAGGGCGAAAAGGATGAAGCCCCCATGCTGTTCAACGGAGAAAAAGTCGGCACCGGCCAGGGTGCAGAGATGGACATCGCCGTCGACCCGGTTGACGGCACCCGTCTTATGGCAGAAGGCCGCCCGAACGCTATTTCCGTCATCGCTGCTGCTGAGCGCGGCACCATGTATGACCCATCCGCAGTGTTCTATATGAAGAAGATTGCTGTCGGCCCAGAGGCTGTTGGCTCAATCGATCTCAATGAGTCCGTGGAGTGGAACATCAAATCCGTGGCCAAGGCCAAGGGCATCAAGCCAGCTGACCTGACCGTCGTCGTACTCGACCGCCCGCGCCACGATGACCTTATCCGCCAGATCCGTGAGGCAGGCGCCAAGGTTCGCCTCATCATGGATGGTGACGTCGCCGGCGCCATCGCCACCTGCCAGGACACCAACTCCATCGATATGATGATGGGTATCGGTGGCACCCCAGAGGGCATCATCACCGCATGTGCCATGAAGTGTATGGGTGGTGAAATCCAAGGCAAGCTGTGGCCTAAAGATGAAGCAGAGGCAGAGAAGGCACGCAAGGCCGGACACGACCTTGATCGCGTCCTCACCACCAACGATCTGGTCTCTTCTGAAAACTGCTACTTCGCCGCAACCGGCGTTACCAATGGCGACATGCTCCGCGGCGTGTCCTACCGCCCCAACGGCGCCACGACCCGTTCTCTGGTCATGCGCTCCAAGTCCGGCACGATCCGCTACGTCGATTCCATCCATAAGCTGGCTAAGCTGCAAGAATACTCCGTGGTGGACTACACCAACCCCCACGATAAGGAAAGCTAATCCACTTTCCTGCGAAGAGTGCTACGGTGGCCATCAATGCCGTGCCACGGCACACATAAAGAACTCTACAATTCTCATCTCACAGAAAAGGTGACTTCATGACTGAATACCGCATCGAACACGACACTATGGGCGAAGTCAAGGTTCCGGTCGACGCCCTGTGGCGTGCCCAAACCCAGCGCGCTGTGGAAAACTTCCCCATTTCTGGCCGTGGCCTTGAAGCTGCCCAGATCCGCGCACTCGGTCTTCTCAAGGCCGCCTGCGCTCAGGTGAATAAGGGTTCCGGCAAGCTGGATGCGGAGAAGGCCGACGCTATCATTGCGGCAGCCACCGAGATTGCAGAAGGCAAGCACAACGATGCCTTCCCGATCGATGTCTTCCAGACCGGCTCCGGTACCTCTTCCAACATGAACACGAACGAGGTCATCGCTTCCATCGCCCACAACAATGGCGTGGAGATTCACCCGAATGACCACGTGAACATGGGCCAGTCCTCCAACGACACCTTCCCCACCGCAACCCATGTTGCGGCGACCGAGGCTGCCGTCAACGACCTCATCCCGGGCCTCAAGGTCCTCCACGAATCCCTCGTGGCTAAGGCCAAGGAATTCGCCGACATGGTCAAGTCCGGACGCACCCACCTGATGGACGCCACCCCGATCACCTTGGGCCAGGAGTTTGGCGGCTACGCTCGCCAGATCGAGCTCGGCATTGAGCGCATTGAGGCAACCCTGCCGCGCTTGGGTGAGCTGGCCATCGGCGGCACCGCAACCGGTACCGGCCTGAACACTTCCGCTGACTTCGGCGGCAAGGTTACCGAGGAGCTCAAGAAGCTCACCGGCGTCAAGGAGCTGTCTGAGGCTAAGAACCACTTTGAGGCCCAGGCCGCTCGCGACGCCTTGGTGGAGTTCTCCGGCGCTATGCGCACCGTGGCTGTCTCCCTCAACAAGATTGCCAACGACATCCGTCTCATGGGCTCCGGCCCGTTGACCGGTTTGTCCGAGATCCACTTGAAGGACCTGCAACCGGGCTCCTCCATCATGCCGGGCAAGGTCAACCCGGTTCTGTGTGAGGCCGCCACCATGGTCGCTGGCCAGGTTATCGGTAACGACGCAGCCGTTGCCTTCGGCGGCTCCAACGGCCACTTCGAGCTCAATGTCTACATCCCGATGATGGCTCGCAACGTTCTCGAGTCGGCCCGCCTGCTGGCCAACGTCTCCCGCGTTTTCGCTGAGAAGTGCGTTGACGGCATCGAGGCCAACGAGGAGCGCATGAAGAAGTTTGCGGAGTCCTCCACCTCCATCGTGACCCCGCTGAACTCCAAGATTGGCTACGAGAACGCAGCCAAGGCAGCTAAGCACGCACTGCACGAGAAGATCACTGTCCGCGAGGCAGTCATCGACTTGGGCTTCGTCGACGGAGAGAACCTCACTGAGGAGGAGCTCGATGAGCGCCTCAACGTTCTCACCATGACCAACCGCGACCGCGACAACTTCTAAGCTCGCTTTCGCGAACGCCGCCGCTCTCCTTCGGGAGGGCGGCCTTCGTCGTTTTCAACGCCCACGCTCAGCGTCATAGTAACCACCGTCATATTTTTAGATCTCCCTTTCAAAAATCACTCGAATTGCACTTGGTGCAAATTTGCACTGAGTGTACTGTTGCACTCTGTGCAAGAAGAAATGTCATTACGCGAGCAGAAGCGCCTCAAGACGCGCCTGCGAATCGAAGACGCCGCCACCCGTCTCGTGGATGAGCGTGGATTCGCCGACGTTACCGTCGAGGAAATCTGCGACGCAGCGGGGATTTCTCGGCGCACCTTTTTTAATTATTTTGATTCCAAAGACACTGCTGTGCTCGGTGCGCCGAGTCACGACTTCACAGAGGAACAGAAGAAGGCTTTCCTTAGCGCCCCTACGGATAGCGTTTTCAGGCTGGCGGTCGACCTAGTTAAAGGACACCTCGTTGGCCAGCATGTCAACGAGGTCATCGCTGAACGTCGCCGTCGGATCTCTGGGGACAGCGATGCCGCGGCGGCGGCACTCAGCCGTAAGCGGGCCAAGTCGAACGAGATCCTGGGGCTCATCACCGAGCGCCTTGACCAGGATCCCTCCTTGCGGCAGATGCCCGAGGTCACGGCTGAGACTGAGGCGATACTCATTGCCTTTGCTATCAGGGAAGCATTCTGGATAGCCACTGCGTCGCCAGATTTCAGCTGCGACATCCCCTTTGAGGAACGCTTCGAATCTGCGCTCACACTCATTAACAAATTTTCGAAAGGACTGACATGGTAGATACCGCGGCTAAGCCGGCCTCTCAGGCCGGCAGCGGCAAGCCGGATAACAACCTTGCCCTCGTATTCTCCGCCCTCGTGCTCACCATGCTGATGAGCTCTTTGGGCCAGATGATTTTTGCCACCGCTCTACCCACCATCGTCGGCGAGCTCGGCGGCGTGGACCACATGAGCTGGGTCATCTCCGCCTTCTTGGTCATGATGACAATCGCCATGCCTATCTCCGGCAAGCTCGGTGACATGATGGGCCGCAAGTGGCTCTACATTGGCGGCATCGGCGTCTTCGTCATCGGTTCCACGCTCGGCGGCTTCGCCGACTCGATGAACCTGCTCATCATTGGCCGCGCCGTGCAGGGTTTCGGCGCTGGTTTCATGATGATTTCCTCCCAATCCATCATCGCGGAGGTCACCACCTCCCGTGAGCGCGGCAAGTTCATGGGCATCATGGGCGGCGTCTTTGGACTCTCCTCCGTCCTCGGCCCAGTCCTCGGTGGCTGGTTCACTGACGGCCCGGGCTGGCGCTGGGGCATGTGGATGAACATCCCGCTGGGTCTGCTCGCTATCATCGTATGCACCCTGGTCCTCCACCTACGCGTCGGCGATACCGACCTGCGCAAGTTTGACCTCCTCGGCGCCATCTTCATCTCCATCACCACCGCCTCCCTGATCCTTATGACGACCTGGGGCGGAACCCAATACGAGTGGTCCGACCCGATCATCATCGGCCTGGGCATCACCGTCATCATCGGCGCCATCATCACCGTCTTCGTCGAATCCAAGGCCAAGGAGCCGCTCATCCCGGTGCAGCTGTTCAAGAACCGCAACATGGTTCTCACCACCGCAGCCGGCATGGTGCTGGGCCTGGCGATGTTCGGCGTGCTGGGCTACATGCCAACCTACCTGCAGATGGTTCACACTCTGACCCCGACCAAGGCGGGTCTCATGATGATCCCGATGATGGTCGGCATGATCGGAACCTCCACAGCCGTCGGTTTCATCATCGCCCGCACCGGTCACTACAAGCGCTACCCCATCATCGGCCTAGCAATCACTGCTGGCGCGCTGTTCTGGATGTCCAAGCTGACTGCAGACACCTCTCTGACCCAGCTCGGTGCAGAATTCCTCGTCTTCGGCATCGGCCTTGGCTTCGTCATGCAGGTTCTGGTCCTCATTGTCCAGAACTCCTTCCCCATCGCCCTCGTCGGAACCGCGACTGCCGCAAATAACTTCTTCCGCCAGATCGGTTCCGCCATCGGCGCGTCCCTCGTCGGCTCCCTCTTCATCCACAACATGAAGGATGAAATGGCCGCCAACATGCCCGCTGCCATCAAGTCCATGGGTGAGGCAGGCAAGCCCTTCGCGGAGAAGTTTGCCAGCGCCAATGGTGGTTCCTCCAGCCTTACCCCGGCACTGGTTGCTCAGCTGCCGGACCCCATCAAGGACGTTATCCTCAACGCTTACAACGACGGCCTAACCCCCGTCATCTTGCTGATGGTTCCTATGGCCATCATCGCGCTCCTCCTCATCCTCCCCGTCCGCGAGGAGCACCTCAAGGAGACGATTGATTAGAAGCCACTGCTTCGAGACAAGCTGGCGCTTGACGACGTGCAACGGTGGTCTGGGAGCTGAGATATCCCCTCGGCGTAGAAACCGGGTGAAGTAAGCACAAATCCTCGCTACGAGCATTCACGTAGCGAGGATTTCTTATTGTCACGATGCTTAGCGCAAGATTCCCAACTGGCGTGCTACCTGGGCAGCCACGCCGATGAGCGCGAGCACGCCGGCGAGGATGCCCACGATGGCACCAATATTCGTGCCGCCGGAGCTCAAGTCCCCGCCGAGGGACTTCTTGGTCACCTTCACGGTCTTGGTGATTTGGTTATCCGAGACCTTTGCCTGGCCATTGCGCAGAACATAGGTGTTAAAGGTGACGGTCGCGGTGCCCTCAGACTTTGCTGTGTAGGTTCCGTCCTCGTTGACTTCAAGGACCTCTGGGTCGCTACTGCTGGGCGCCGCCACCGGAACCCCCAGCTTCGCTCCCCAGAATCCATCGATGCGCAAACCCAGGCTTCCTTGGCTTCCGACCGAGGTTCCTCCCGTGGTCATCAGTTCAGCACGGTTTATAGCGCTTTCCGGCACGGCGATGGGGAATGCATGGCGACCGGCCGCCAACCGCGCCGGTTCGGATGGCTTATCATCGGCCGAATAGAGACCAGCTGTCACTTCTCCGATTTGAGCCTGCGCAAACTTCACGTATTCAGGATTAAGAATCGTGTACAGGTGGCCATTATTTGTTGACCATTGGCCGTTCTCTCGGACAAGGTAGTCCCACTCGCTGGGACCGCTGCTTCTGCTTGTAGACCACGATTCAACGGCATGTTCCATGTCCGTCGTGGTCAGGTTGTCCAAGGTATTGTAGTTGTCCAAGATTTCAGGAGTACGTGTGCCAACTGCGCGGCGATGATCAAACAAGAAGTTTCCCTCAGCAGCACGCTGCAAAACCGCGTGCTCGAGACCGCGGTCCCAGGAGATTGAATTCACATATGCCTCGCGGGTGCGGTAGCCAGCGGCACTAGCGGCCTGTCGCAGGGTTCCGCCGTTGAAGGGCAGGTTGGTGTCCCAGGCTTTGCCGCGCAACTCGCGAACTTGGCGGGTAACCAAGTCGATGTCGGACTGCATCACTGGCTCGGCAAAGACATAGGCCAGAGCGCCGTTAGGCTGATTAACGTCGAGCTCGGCCACAGGAACGGAACCAGCCGACGGATAGGTTGCTGCCGTGGCAACAGGTGCGGAGAAAGCACCGGTTGCCACGGCTGCGGCTGTAGTAAGGGCAAGGACAGAAGTGCGCAAGGACATGCTTCACCTTCTAAGCGAGAGGGAATAAGAACAGCTTTAATTCTATCCCCACTCATGCCCTTCCATTAGAAAAGCAGGATAATTACTTTCTCTTCTGGTTGGCTGCTGCCTTCTTCTCCTCGGGCTTCGGCAGAAGAAGCTCATACACGTCCGTATCGCGCCACTGGCCGGCGAGCTCACCGTAGGTCATCTTTGCCATGTGGGAGTACGTGCCCACCTTGACGAAGCCACGGGACTTATGGAGGCCGGCGGAACCTTCGTTCTCCGGGAAGATCCACGAGTGGATAGCCCACTTATGCAGGTCGCGGCAGACCTCGATGAGCTGATCCAGCAAGGCGCCACCGATGCCCCTTCCCTGGGCTTCCTTGCTCAGGTAGATGGAATCCTCGACGACGCCGTGGAACACGGTGCGGGTAGACGCCTGCGCGGCGCACACCCAGCCGAGAACCTTTGAATCATCCTCCGCCTCAACAGCGACGAAAACTGACGCCATGATTTTGACGTTTTTGAACTCTTCAAAGGTCAACGAGCGGGTCTCGTAGGTAGCGTGGCCAGTGTTGAGGCCCTGCTCATAGATTTCTCGCATCTGCGGATAGTCCGCCGCATTGAAGGGACGGATGCGGAAATCCTTCTTCTTGTCTTTCGCGTTGTCGCTCATGGAACAATTATTACTGAGCACACGGCGTCAATGCCAAGCTGAGGGCAGAGAGATCGCCGCGCGCGAACGCGTTAGCTTTCGCCTTCCAGCAGATCGGT
The DNA here is from genome assembly GCF_001811845.1 of Corynebacterium sp. HMSC062E11. Classification (NCBI taxonomy): domain Bacteria; kingdom Bacillati; phylum Actinomycetota; class Actinomycetes; order Mycobacteriales; family Corynebacteriaceae; genus Corynebacterium; species Corynebacterium sp. HMSC062E11. The sequence continues at coordinate 12,788 of NZ_KV806821.1, read as the reverse complement.
GACCAGCTCTGCAATGGCAGAGCGCTCAGAGCGTTGCAGCGTGACGTGTGCAAAGAGCTCACGCCCTTTAAGTTTTTCAATGACTGCCTGCACGCCGTCGTGGCGGCCAACGCGCAGGTTATCGCGCTGAGCAACATCATGCGTCAGTACAACTCGGGAGCCACGCCCCAAGCGCGACAAAACAGTCAACAGCACATTGCGCTCAAGCGATTGGGCCTCATCAACGATGACGAAAGAATCATGCAGGCTGCGGCCGCGAATATGGGTCAACGGGAGAACCTCCAGCAATCCGCGGTCCTGGACTTCGTCCATGACGTTTTCGGATACCAGACCTTCCAGAGTGTCATAGACGGCCTGCGCCCATGGATTCATCTTCTCGCTTTCAGAGCCCGGCAGATATCCCAGGGACTGCCCGCCCACCGCATACATGGGGCGAAACACCACGATACGACGGTGTTCGCCGCGCTCCAGCACTGCCTCCAAGCCAGCACACAACGCCAGCGCGGACTTACCAGTGCCCGCCCTGCCTCCGATGGACATGATTCCAACGGAGGGATCCAAGAGAAGGTCCAGGGCAACGCGCTGCTCAGCAGAGCGGCCTTGCAGACCAAAGACATTCGCATCGCCGCGCACCAAGCGAACGGTGCCCTCAGCCGTCATCCGGCCCAGAGCGGACTGCCCGCCCGCCTGCAGCGTAATGCCACAGTGCACCGGCAGGTCCTCGACGCGGGTGCCGGCGGTGGTCACGGATCCGTCGATAAGCACCTCGCCCTCCCCGTAGAGCTCATCGATGACCTCAGCGCTGGTGGGCACCGTAGCCATGCCGGTGTAACCGGTGAGCACGACGTCCTGCGCATGGTATTCATCCGCCTGCAGGCCTACAGCACCAGCCTTGACACGCAATGGGACGTCCTTAGTCACCAGGACGGTGTCCTTGCCCTCATGCTGGAGATTCAGCGCGCAGGCCAGAATCCGGTGATCTCCCTCCGGCCCGCGAAAGGCCGCTGGCAACAAGGATTGATCCTGGTGGTTGAGTTCCACGCGCAAAGTCCCGCCCGCTGCATTTACGGGCAGGGGCTGGTCCAACGCCTCATAGGTAGCGCGAAGGTCCTCCAAAAAGCGAAGAGCTTGGCGGGCGAACCAGCCAAGCTCCGGGTGATGACGTTTTCCTTCCAACTCAGAAATAACGACGATGGGCAGTACCACATCGTGTTCAGCGAACTTACGCAACGCCCAGGGATCTGAGAGAAGGACGGACGTATCGATGACATAGGTCTTGGTCAAAACAGAGGCCTCATGCGGCTGCTCGGTGAGGACGGAAGGATTGGTCATAGCGGCAGGGTTCTCCCTTGTTATGCCCGCCCCAACTCATCGACCTGGGACGGCATGGTGAAGCTGGTGGTTTTCGAACTGTCCGGAGCCTGTTCTTAGCTTCCGGACACCGTCCACGCTAGAGAGCAAAGGTTGAAATTACATGGGTGCAAGATGAACAGTATTAAAACGACAATCACCAGCGTCACACCATTCCCATCAGGCTCTACGAGCCTGTCGTCTCTCCCCCACTCCCCCAACACTGCAGCTACATTCTTCGGCCCTGCACTTTCACGCGTTGACCGTGAAAAACGAAGAAGCTCCGCACCGTGTTATCAGTGCGGAGCTTTGTCGCTTTAGCTCACAAGGCAGCGAGCCGTTTTATGAGCGCTTAGTTGATGGTGGCCTCGTACTCACCGGACTCACCCTGCATCCAGGAGATGGTGCCATTGGTGAACTCCTGTACCCAGCCGTTGCCCTCGGCCTGCTCCGGGCCAGTCGGCAGGCCAACCTTGCTCTCTAGGCCGCCTTCCTCGGTCCAGGTCTCTGCGATCTTGCCGATGATCGGCTGGGTGCCGTCACCCTCACCGAATGCCAGCAGCTTGTCCTTGGCAAAGGTAGCAACGCTTCCCTTGTCGGTGTTTTCAATGGATTCCGGATCGCCCCACTCAGCAGCCTTCTCCTTGATGGCCTGAGCGAAATCAGAAGGAACCTCTACGTCACCATTGGCGGTGGACACGCTCTCCTTGTCGCCCTCAGCGCCGGAACCATCCTTCGACTCGGCGGAGTCCGACTCAGAAGAATCGGCACCTTCGCTGCCTTCGGCTCCCTCAGAGCCCTCGGCCTCGGAAGAATCGGCGGACTCGGAGTCCTTCATGGAATCCTTTGCGTCCTTAGCGGCAGAACCGGCAGCATCGGTAGCGTCGGACGCAGCGGACTGAGCAGCGTCGCCAGCATCCTTAGCGGCATCCTCAGCATCGGAACAAGCAACGACACCCAGGGACAGGGTGGCGGCGGCGATACCTGCGGCGAAACGACGAGTCATCTTCTTCATATTCTTAAGCCTTTCTGTCTAGTTGAGCACTGTTCTAAGTACTTTTGTTGAGAACGATGCCCACCGTAGGCATGGCCAGCACTTCCTGCCACCACAGAACCTATGATTTGACAACAAAGACGTTGCTTTATCTCCGTTTCCGCTGTTGAGAACCCCTATATCTTTTTGATAACGGTTTGGAAGCCGAGCCTCTTTGAGGCTTTTCTTGGGACCTTCTGCGCGCTTGCTTAGCTTTTGCTTTGTCGCGTGCGCTGCGTTTCGGAGCGGCATTGCGGGATGAATTCCGCGTCCTTCCCTTTGCGACCCCGACGAAGTCTTGGATCTCATCGCCGTCATCAGCCCGGCGCCACACCAGTGCAATCACTGTGCGAGCCACAGTGGGGTCCTCCAAGCCCAGTGCCACGACCTGCTTCTTGCTCAGCACCTTCAACAAAGGCCGCGGCGCGATGGCTACGCCCACGTTGGCTGCCACGACCTGCAAAGCGGTGCGCAGCGCCGGAACATCGACGCTGCCGTCCTGCGCAATCCGGTAATTCACTATTTCTTCGGCAACATCCTCCTGCGTGACGTCCTCCCCAACCTCCGCGTAGACAGAATCTTTCGGAACGGCGATGCCGGGTGCTTCCTCGTAGAGCTGGACGACGTGGAAGCTGTCATCAACCCGCGAATCCGGCAAGCGGGTCAGCGCTAGATCTGCCTCATGAGTAAGAAGAACGTCCATCGCGTCATCGGCGTCGACGGTTACCAGGGACTCTGGAGAGTGATAATCACGGTAGCGACGAAACCATTTGCCGGGTTCTGTGCCAGTGGAAAAGACGAGGCGGAGCATGCACCTCATACTACGGTGCTGCTAGCGTTGTGAGCGTGACTGATACCCCGAATAGTGAAACCCCAGCCAACGAAACCCAGCAGCCTTCCGGCACCGCCATGCGTGCGCAAACCGCAGCGAAGAAGTTGGGCATCTACCTGCCGGCCGCCCCGGAGGAGTTTCAAGCCAACGCGGTAACCCATGCGCAGCTGCGCGACTTACAGGAGAACCCACCGGAGTGGCTCGCTACCCTACGCCGCGAGGGTCCGCACCCGCGCCCGGTCGTGGCACAAAAACTGGGAATCTCCGTGACCGCGCTGAAGAAGAACGAGATGGACCGCCCTCTCACCACCGCGGAAATTAAAGAGCTCCTCAGCGCAATGCCCGAATGGCTCGAAGCCGCCCGGAAAGCCCACGCTGAGGAGCGCAAGGAAGCTTAGACCAGCTTCCAGTCCTCAAGGCCGTCGTAGAGCGGGAAGTCCGCGGCGACCTTCTCAACGCGGGCGCGCAGCTTGGCGACGTCCGCGTTCTTACCGTTTGCCAGTGCAGTACCGATAACGTCGGCAACCTCGGTGAAGGCCGCCGTGTCGAGGCCGCGGGTAGCCAGGGCCGGGGTACCAATGCGCAGGCCGGAGGTGACCATCGGCGGGCGCGGATCGTTCGGCACCGCATTGCGGTTCACGGTGATGCCGACCTCGTGGAGGAGGTCCTCCGCCTGCTGGCCATCGAGCTCGGAGTTGCGCAGGTCTGCTAGGACAAGATGCACGTCGGTGCCGCCAGTGAGGACGTCGACGCCCGCCTTGGTGCAATCCTCGGCGGTCAGGCGCTCAGCCAGAATGCGAGCACCTTCCAGGGTGCGCTCCTGGCGCTCCTTGAACTCCTCGGTGGCCGCGATCTTCAGCGCGATAGCCTTCGCCGCGATGACGTGCATGAGCGGTCCGCCCTGCTGCCCCGGGAAGACGTTGGAGTTGATCTTCTTGGCAAAATCCTGCTTGGCCAGGATGAGACCGGAACGAGGGCCGCCCAGCGTCTTGTGCACGGTGGAAGACACGACATCGGAGTGCGGCACCGGGGAGGGGTGCAGCCCAGCTGCCACGAGGCCCGCGAAGTGCGCCATATCCGTCCACAGGTACGCGCCGACCTCATCCGCGATGGAACGGAAAGCCTCGAAATCAATGGTGCGCGGGTAAGCGGACCAACCAGCGATGATCACCTGGGGCTTTTCTGCCAGCGCCTGCTCGCGCACCTTATCCATGTCAAGGCGCATGGTCTCCGGGTCAACCTCGTACGCGGCAACGTCGTAAAGCTTGCCGGAGAAGTTCAGCTTCATGCCGTGGGTCAGGTGCCCACCATGAGCCAAGGACAGGCCCATGATCTTGTCACCCGGCTGGATCAGCGACGCCAGCACAGCAGCATTGGCCTGGGCGCCGGAGTGGGGCTGGACGTTGGCAAAATCAGCGCCGAAAAGCGCCTTGGCACGATCACGAGCCAGATCTTCTACGATGTCAACGTGCTCGCAGCCGCCGTAATAGCGGCGCCCCGGGTAGCCCTCGGCATACTTGTTGGTCAGAACAGAGCCCTGCGCCTGCAGAACCGCGCGGGGGACGAAGTTTTCCGACGCGATCATCTCGAGGGTATCGCGCTGACGAGCAATCTCACCGTTAATAGCAGCAAAGACCTCGGGGTCGAGATCGCGCATCTCCTGGTAGCGCACGTCTGAATTGTTCGTAGTGGTCATGAAAGCGTGATGTCCCTTCGTAGAGGTGGTCAATGAAGCCCGCGGCGCCCGCCCGCGGCACGACACCACCGGCTCTGCAATCGCGGAAGCTAGTTCTACATCCTAACGCCCGCATCCCCCGCGTGGGGGCCTCCTCGAATCTTTTCATTCGGGGCGATTGCCACAGGCGCTCTGTTGAGTGGAACAATAGTCGGCATGGCGCGAATGACCGATGCGAGCCCGTACCTCGATTTTGACCGCGATACGTGGCGTGCCCTGCGTAAATCCATGCCACAGGTGCTAACGGCGACCGAGGTGGAAAAACTTCGTGGCATCGGTGACCGCATCGACCTCACTGAGGTGGCTGAGGTCTATCTGCCGTTATCCCGTCTTATTCACATGCAGGTTGAGGCCCGCCAAAAACTCACCACCGCTACCGAGGCATTCTTAGGAAACCCACCCACGCACGTTCCTTTCGTCATCGGCGTTGCCGGCTCCGTCGCGGTGGGCAAGTCAACGACCGCGCGCTTGCTCCAAGTTCTTCTACAGCGCTGGGATTCCCACCCGAAGGTTGATCTGGTCACCACCGACGGGTTCCTCTACCCCACCGCGTATCTTAAAGAGCACGGGCTTATGCAGCGCAAGGGCTACCCGGAGTCTTATGACCGTCGCGCGCTCATGCGTTTTGTTACCGACGTTAAGTCCGGCAAGCCGCTGGTAACCGCACCGTTGTACTCGCATGTGTCTTATGACATTGTTCCTGGTGAGTTTCAGGAGGTTCGCCAGCCGGACATCCTCATTTTGGAAGGCCTCAACGTCTTACAAACCGGGCCGACCCTCATGGTTTCGGACCTGTTCGACTTCTCTGTTTACGTGGACGCCCGAGTCGACGACATCGAAAAGTGGTACATTGATCGCTTCCTCAAGCTCCGCCACACTGCCTTCCGCGAACCAGGGGCGCACTTCGCGTCCTTCGCGGACATGACGGACGAGGAGGCCTACGTGCAGGCCCGTGAAATCTGGCAGTCCATCAACCTGCCCAACCTCATCGAGAACATTTTGCCCACCCGGGTACGCGCCTCCCTGGTTCTGTGCAAGGGCTCGCACCACCTGGTTGACCGGGTGAGGATGCGTAAGCTCTAGCCCGATCGCCAGAGCTAGCGGCCGAAGCGGCGCGAGCGCTGTGAATAGTCACGCAAGGCGCGCAGGAAATCCACCCGGCGGAATGCGGGCCAATAGGTATCCGTGAACCAGATCTCCGAGTAAGCGGCCTGCCACAGCAGAAAGCCGGACAGCCTCTGCTCGCCGGAGGTACGAATGACGAGATCGGGGTCAGGCAAACCCTTGGTATAGAGGTTGCCCGTAATGGCCTCCGCCGTCACGTTGTCCGCAATTTCCTCAGCGCTCAACCCCTTGCGGGCTTCGCCACGAATGAAACTCTGCACGGCGTCCACAATCTCCTGGCGCCCACCATAACCGACCGCAATGTTGACGATGACGCCCTGGTGATCCTCCGTAGCCTCAGCCGCGCTTTGCATCTTGGCCGTGACCTGTTCAGGGAGCAGATCTAGGTGCCCAACGAGCCGGATCTGGCAATCCAAGTCCCCTTGGGAGAGGTGCGTGACGACATCCGAGATGATGTCGAAGAGCAGCTGCACCTCCTGCTCGCTGCGCTTCAGGTTCTCCGTCGAGAGCAGGTAGATAGTGACAACCTCGATGTCGGTGCCCTGGCACCAGGAGATCATCTCGCTGATCTTCCGCGCGCCCTGCCGGTGGCCGTGGCTGATATCCGTAAATCCAGCCTCGCGCGCCCAGCGGCGGTTGCCATCAGCCATGATTGCCACGTGGCGTGGTTGCGGCTTGTTCTTGATTTCACGTGTCAGACGCGCTTCGTACAGGGGGTACAGGAGCTGGCTTAGGAACTTCACGGTGGGAATCGTCCTCTACCTTAAAAGATGGACTTCTTGCTGTTATCGAGGATGCCGGCTTCCTTCATTGCTGAATCGATCGCCTCATCATTGAACGGATCGATGCCGTGATCCTGCGCAAACATGGTTCGACGACGGAAGCGCGAATAGCGGCGGTGAAAATTCCAGCCTGCAAAAAGGACAGCAACACCCATCAGTGCGAGGATGAGCAGACCAATAGGCGAAGCCTTACCAAACTCCGGTCCAACCGGCCCGCTTTGGCTTCCTTGGGCGAGCAGGGCGACGTCGTGCGCTGCGAGGTAGAAAGCGTTCATGCTTTAAGACTCCCCTACTTCTGGAATTCCCGCAAATAAATCATCTTCCGGCAGTGCAGTAGAAACGCGAGTTTTGGCCAACTCGAATTCCTCCGTGGGCCAGTGCTCCTGCTGTACGGACACGGGCGTGGCTAGGAAGGCACCGGCTGGATCAATTTGGGTTGCGTGCGCACGGAGCGCATCCTCACGATTCTGGAAGTAATCCGCGCATTCGACCTGTGTGGTTACCCGCGCCATGATGTCTCCGAACGTCGTATCCCAGCGCGCCAGCATCGGCTCATATGGACTGATCTTGCCTTCCTCCAGAAGAAGATCATGGAAGATCTTCATCCTTTGGTATACGAAGCCATGCGTGTAGTACAGCTTCTGCGGCTCCCACGGCTCACCCAATTCTGGGTGGTATGCCGCGTCACCCGCGTTTTCCCACGCCAGCATGGACGCGCGGTACACCATGAGGTGATCCGGGTGCGGATAGCCGCCGTTCTCGTCGTAGGTAATAATGACGTGGGGCCGGAACTCACGGATGATTTCAACCAGCTCTTGGGCTACGTCATCATCTTCCTTAAGCGCAAAGCAGCCCTCAGGTAGTAAGTCCTTGATATTGGGCGCGAGCGGGTTACCAGGAAGGCCCGAATCAATGTGCCCAAGCCAGCGATGTTGCACGCCCAAGGCGGCGGCTGCTTTCGCCATTTCCTCACGGCGAATGCTGCCCATATTCTCAAGGACACCGGGGCGATCCATGGCCGGGTTGATAATATCTCCCCTCTCGCCACCGGTGCAGGTCACGACGAGGACTTCCGCCCCCTCCGCGGCATATTTTGCTGTCGTCGCAGCACCCTTCGAGGACTCATCGTCAGGGTGCGCGTGGATAGCCAAAAGGCGCTTCGTGCTCACTGGGTGATACATCTCCCTACATCGTCCCTACTTCGCCTCATTAATACAGAGGCATTAAACAGAGGCCTAGTCTAGTGGATAGTTTCTTCGCGGCGACTGTTGGATAGAATCAGACTCATGTCTGACGCCCAACCTGCTTCTCAACCCGCACGCTCGCAGTCCCGCTACGGTTCTTCCTCTCAGTCCACTCGCACAAAAGGTTCATGGACCAACCGGGCACTGGTGCTGGTATTCCTGGCTATGTTGATTGCGGCCATTGTCTACGGCGTTCAGTATTTCCGCAGCCAGCAAAAGGTCAACGCAGATATCTCCTACGTCACCCACGAGATTCTGTCTGATGACACAGCGCGCGTGTGGGTAGACATCACCCGCAACCGCGTGGAAGAACCTGCATACTGCATTGTCCAGGCCTTCGACTACTCCAAGGCTGAGGTGGGGCGCCGCGAGGTCGCCGTGCCTGCTGGCGGTGAGTCCGCTCAACGCATCGCGGTGGATATCCCCACCAACCACAGAGCCGTCGCCGGTGGCGCCTACGGTTGCTCCGGAAGCATCCCGTCCTATTTGGACACCAGCACGATGGATACAGCGGGTGAGGCTACCGGCGAGTAAAAGCCCAGCTGTGCTAGTATGTTGAGCGTTCTGAATGGGCCGCGCCACCTGCGCTTTCTGGCCCATCCAATGAGAAGTAGACCCGTTCATTAGGAACCGTAAACGGAAGGTTGCACTATGGCTGAGCAGCAGAAGCAGTACATTACCCCGGAAACCAAGGCCAAGCTCGAGGCCGAGCTGCAGGCCCTCATCGACCACCGCCCGGTCGTCGCCGCGGAGATTAATGAGCGCCGCGAGGAAGGTGACCTCAAGGAGAACGCGGGTTACGACGCAGCCCGTGAGATGCAGGACCAGGAAGAGGCCCGCATCAAGCAGATCTCCGAGGTTCTGGCGAACTCCACCACCGAGCGCACCGCCGTCCAGGAGGGTGTTGCCCACATCGGTTCCGTTGTGCACGTGTACTACAACGGCGACGAGGAGGACCGCGAGACCTTCCTCATCGGTACCCGCGCCGCTGCTTCCGATAACAAGGACTTGGAGACCTACTCCGAGCAGTCCCCGCTGGGCGCTGCACTCCTGGGTGCTGCTGAGGGCGAGACCCGCGAGTACACGGCGCCGAATGGCAAGACCTTGTCGGTCACCGTGGTCTCTGCGGCACCTTATGATTCCGCAAAGGCTGCCACTCCGCGCAAGTCCTAATTTATACTGCTCTTAGGTCATCGTTTTTCCGAGAAAGAGTTTTAACCCATGAAGAAGTTCACTCGTTTCGCTGCCGCTGGTTTGGTTTTCTCCGCTGGCCTCACCCTCGCTGCCTGCCACCCTCCGAACCAACAGGATTCCTCTGAGAAGGTTGACACCGGCGCTTCCTTTGCCGGTGAGGCTCCCGGCGCAGGTGCAGCCGCCCCCTCCGAGGCTGCGGCTGAGTCCGAAGCAGCCACTGAGTCCGAAGCCGTTGCTGCAACCGAGGTTGCTCCGGCTGAATACACCACTGCTCCGGTTCAGCAGTAGGTTCAACGGCAACTGGCAAAGAAGCGGCGTCCCGATAGTTGGGGCGCCGCTTTTAGCTTTCTGGGGTCCGTCGTCTTTTTCTACTTTGCCTCCCGGACCCAATCCCCGATAACCCCTGGCAGTACTGCGGGTGCTTCGCCGAGTAGATCACGGCGGTTGGGGTCGCGTTCTACTTGAGTCGTGACGGACTTGACCCGCCTTTCGCCTTCGCCGCCGCGTGCCATGCCACCCATCATGGGCATCATGCGCATCCCCGCACCGCGGGCACTGCCGACGCCCTGCCTCGCACTACCCGCTCCGCCCGGGGCTCCCAGGACACCACCAGCGCCACCAGCGTTGCCGACGCCCCCGGAACCTCCCGTACTGATGGCACCACCTCCGACGAGGCCGCCTCCGCTTAGCGACGTCCGCCCTTCCCTCTGTTGTCCAGTTCCCGTTACGGCCCCAGGAAGGCCTCCTAATACCGGATGCGTTCCGGTCTGCGGCCCACCGAATGAAGCGCCCGCGCCTCCGAACCCCGCTGCGTTTGTCGTTGGATTCGCCGACATTTCCGGCAAGCGACCGCTGTGGCCTGCCACGCCTCCGGGAAGCTTGTTCCCACGGCCATCAGCAAGACCGATGGCTCCCAATCCCTGGCCTACAGCGCCGCTGCCTAGACCTCCGAGCCCGTTTACACCAGCTGGCATGTTTGCCGCTCCGCTGGTAGCTGCCAACGATCCTGGCGCTCCTCCCCGAACGGGATCAAGGGCGCTCAAGCCTGCGTTGGCAGCCGAGGTATTCACCTCGCCTGCATTGATCGGCGCTAATGCGTCTCCGAAACCAAGCTCGCTGAGGATGCTGCGCCCACGATTGTGTAGCTCATTGTGAAAGCGCGCGATATCGTCAGCCCCCATCCCCACGCTTTCCAGACCTTGGATGTGGCCATCCGCAACGCCAAAGGAGCCTGGGCCCATGGTGCCGTTTTCTATCGCTTCGGCTATTGGCTTCGGCCATGTGACTCCATCGGTGTTGTAGCGATTTCCGTCGCCCATGACTGCCCCAAAGTGGGTACTGGTGTCTCCGCCGCCGCTGGGCGGCGCTGCGTCCATAAGCGCATGCTGATACGGCATAGCGGAAATCACTTGCTGCTGAAGGACGCCCTGCATATAGACCAAGGCTGCTTGTTCAGCGGCTTGACGCGTAGCAGGCTCTGGGATTGCCGCCACCTCAAAGGCCAAGGCAATGGCTTCCGGCTGAACATTCATCAGCTGCGCTTGGAAGCCGAACAGCTTCTGTTGCATGACGCTCGCATTGGCAATGAAGTGTGTACCCGCCTGCGCAACTTCACGAATCTTCTGCGCTGCGCGTGTGGTGGCTTCACTGTCGTTCTCGGCTTCCAAAGACGCGGCCGAGTTTTCAAGACCCGCAACGATTTCTGCGACTTCCCCACTCAAAGCGCCCCACCGCGCATTCGCTTCCGACACATCCCAGAAGCGCGTGCTAAACAGATTCGATGCTAAGCCCATGATGGAAGCACCGGTGTCCACGATCGGGATGGTAAACCCAAACGGGCTGTATCCCGGGTCTGGTTGCGACACGATCGGCATCGATACCGCCCCGCCTCCCCCACCAGCGTCAGCGACATCCAACCCCCGACTCGTAAGCTCATCCTGCGATTCGAAGCTTGCTAGCTCAGTTTTGAGTGTCTCCCCGAGCCAAGAAACCTGTCCCCTAAACCCCTCTAAAGAATTTCGCGCCGACCCCGGATCCGTTGCCAGCACACGCTGGTGGATTGTGCCGACCTCACTTAGGCCGGTGATGGTGGAGAATCCACCATCGAGTGGACTGTGCGCGCCACTCGAGGCATGTTGAAGTCTCTTCCCAAGTTCAGATACACGCGATACTTCTTGCGATAGCGCATTTTGGTTAATGATCATTTCCCGAGCCCCTCTATTTAGACAAGTTCTAAAAGTAAGTTTCTTGATTGTTCACATTTTTCCTTCATTGAAACCTCGGCAGCTAGTTCCGTCCATGCAACTGAAACGACACCACGAATAGTTTCAACGTAAGACGTGCAACTCGTGCCCCTCACAAATGTGTCTTCTACGGTGTAGATATCTTCGTTCACTTCTTCCATAAATGGAAAAGCCTGAGGATAAAGCTCACGAATGCTATCCATTTTCTCATGCTGTGCTCCAAGGGCTACAGCAGCTTCTCTGCCATTACCCAAATCTTTTGAGAAATAGCAAGTTCGGTACCCACTCTCTCTTTCAGGAGTCGAAGTCATCTCTAAGCTCAACTCCGAGAATTTTTCATTGGGTATTTCTGAACAAGGATCAAACACCTGGAATCCAGGCACTGTCCGGTCAAATTCACCGAGCGGCGGAAGTAACCCACCGCCTGCACGAGACTGCTCACTTGGAGCTAAAGACTCTCGCGCCGTCGTGGCGGTGGCATCAGCGACCCCCGAGTCCACTGAGCCACCGCCGGCTTTCATGTCAGGAGAATTGCGAAAGTCCCCCGCGTTACTACCATCGCCACGAACACTGAGGCCGAGCGGTGACGCGCAGTTTGACAGCACCCCGATACAAACCGCCATCATCACAAGGCCCCCGATTCGCTTCATGGTGTCCCTTCAACTAACTTTCCTGACCGTTAGAAGCCCCTCCCTTGAGCTTTAAGCTCCGAGCGACTTCTGCGACCAGAATGCACGAGAAGGAACAAGAAGTCGCGCCAGTGCCAAATTAGTCATTTTCTATATACAAATTTATTGTAACTATTCGACCATTCTAATAGAATCATCCGTCAATAACAGCTGGTCGCAGCCTGTATAGAGCTTGAGTACGCACCGTGAACTACATGTGTCTTGGCTACCGATTATAACCAATTGGGGGTACCCGAATTACAACACTGTCAATTTTCGGGGTGTCGTTTTTCGTCGATTGAGCAAGAATCTTGCCCCTTTGTTGCACGCCCCTTAGAGCATCGCGCCTGTGGGAAACATGAGAAACCCAATCCGCCGGCATGATCACTGCAAGCTCAGAGCTAAGCGCAGAAACAGATGCTTACCGGTGTCGTTGCCGAGCTTCCGACGGACGGCGCCCATTTGCAGCAAGGCCAAGACTCACCCATCCAAGAATTCGAACATTTCACCCACAAGAACCGTACAGCACCCCATCTTTGCAACCATAGCTTGGGCCTGACCCCCGGAAAGTAGACACGTCGG
>NZ_KV806820.1:0-230 GCF_001811845.1 Corynebacterium sp. HMSC062E11 | reverse complement strand
TGAGGTTACCCTCGTTTAGTGGACACCCTATTTGTACGGATCTTGTGTCCGTAGGAGAGGATGTTCATTGTGAGTCAACAGCGCAAGAAGTACACGCCGGAGTACCGGCGTGAAGCCGCGAATCTGGTAATCGAGTCGGAGCGACCGATCGCTCATGTGGCTAAGGAGATTGGTGTTTCCGCCGGGCTTTTAGGAAAATGGGTCAAACTCGAGCGTGAACGCCGAGGAGC
>NZ_KV806819.1:0-2861 GCF_001811845.1 Corynebacterium sp. HMSC062E11 | reverse complement strand
ACCTCACCAACACATCCTGTCGTTTAGGCCGCTTAAGGGACATTCCGCGTGGATTTGCGGCGTGTCGCACTAAGGGACTTTTCGTGTGGATTTAGGAGCGTCCGAGCCACCCTTTTCTTATGCCTAAGCTGGGGTTCCATTCGTTGTCGGTGTGGGTGTCGTGTGTGGCTGGTCGCCCGTCTGGTTGGCCGCGCCGATTGAGTTCTTCTTTCGGCCAGGCCGCGTATGCCGCCTTTCCCCAATTGCGCCCGAAGTCTTGATGCCTGGCTAGCTCCAGTAGATGTACAGGGGCTTCAGTGCGGACGTCGCCATAGGAATTGACCTAACCGCACCAGCTGCGGCTTACCTACCACAGGCCTAGTGTTATCCGGTGTTGATTTCACAGATCGGGGCGTTGGAACCGATTCCAAATCAAGATCAAGGCATTATCCCAGGCTGTCCCGCGAATCCGAATCGGTTTATCCACACGAAATGTCCCTTAAGCGGTAAAGCGACCTAACCCCCTAAAGCGTTTAGGCCACGTTTTGTCGTTTAGGCCCCTAAAGGGCTTAAGAGACATTTCGTGTGGCTCGATGGGCTCCGGGATAAGCAGGCTTCGCCACCATATGCCGGAGACTCTCTCGAGCAGCCGGCTGGGTGAGCAAGGGGAAGAAAAGAACCCTAGAGCCGTTTATATGAATCGAGGGCTGCTGACCTTTGCTTCGCGAGTTTGGCATGAGCAGTGAGCTACCAATTGCTCCAGCACCCATCTTAATTCAAACATGCATTCGACCTCCTTGCCTTATTCGCGTCATTGCTCTCTTGAACGTCCGGTGGGCTATGTACAATCAGCGGCGTGCATAACTCGTTAACTTCTGTTGAAATCTGCGCTGGCGCCGGCGGTCAAGCTTTGGGTCTCGAAAACGCTGGTTTTGAGCATTTGGTTGCAGTAGAGATTGACGAGTTTGCCGTTCAAACCCTTCGCGTTAACCGACCGCATTGGAATGTTGTTGAAGCAGATGTCCTCGAATTCGATCCTGAGCCTTATGTAGGAGCGGATCTCTTTGCTGGTGGTGTCCCATGCCCGCCCTTCTCTATCGCAGGACAGCAACTTGGTGAAGACGATGAACGTGACCTCTTTCCCCGCGCTTTGGAAATGATCAAGCAGATAGATCCACGCGCTGTAATGCTGGAAAACGTTAAGGGCCTAGGGCAAAAGCGGTTTGAAGAATATCGTGCTCGCATCATCACTCGTCTGGAGCAAATGGGGTACAGCGTCTTTTGGAAGCTGCTTCAAGCTGCTGACTATGGAGTTCCCCAGCTTCGGCCGCGGTTTATTCTGGTCGCAGTCAAAGAAGAATACGCTCCCTACTTCTTCTGGCCGCCAGCGAACTGGCAATGGAAGACCGTGGGCGAAGCTTTAGAAATACTTATGGGACAAAATGGTTGGACAGGTGCCGCAGAGTGGGCTAAAAAGGCGAACAAGGTAGCGCCAACTCTGGTTGGAGGGTCCAAGAAGCACGGCGGCCCCGATGTTGGACCCACAAGAGCCAAAGCTGCTTGGAAAGAACTCGGAGTAAAAGGAACTTCAATTGCCGAGACTGCTCCTGAAGAAGATTTCCCAACTAACCTCGACAAGGACTTACCACGTCTCACTGTTCAGATGGGCGGCGTGATTCAGGGATTCCCTCAAAACTGGATTTGGCAGGGGAAGAAGACCGCGCAATGGCGGCAGGTCGGTAATGCTTTCCCACCCCCTGTGGCTGAGGCCGTCGGCTCGCGGATCGCTGCGGCATTAAATAAAGAACCACTACCTGATGGTGTTTACGCTGCTGAACCAACTCGCGTACCAGATTCACTAAGGTTCTAACTATGACTCAACCAGCCTTAATTACAGCTGCACGTAAACAGTTTCACCAGCAATTAATTGATTCGGGCGTGTTGGCTCTCACTGAAACGCCAAGTGGAGAAAGTATCGCTTCCAATGCTGATAGAGGTCAGCGCGCCAGTAAAGTACTTTCGGCACACATTGCGCGTCAGCTCAATGTTCCTTTAGTTCAAGGTAAGGGCGCCGGACAATCGACGGGGGCAAATTTTGAAAAAGCTGTGCAAAGGTTCCTAGCAGCGACATTTCCTTATATGCAAACAGTTCGTCCCGGGGATTGGATGGTTCAAAATTTAGGTAACTCTAGACGTCAAGACCATCTTGCCCGTTATGAGCCGTATCGTCACTTGGCTGAACTTGCCGAAGCCGTAAAGCAGCATCCGGAACTTGGCGCTGCGCTCGGAAATAGCTACGTCATATCTCCTGATGTTGTAGTTATCCGCAGTGCAGCCTCCGATAATGTTATTAACTCAGACTTGCCGATTGTTGATAAAGAACAAGCACTGCTGTCCCCTTTCCGTGCTTCCAACGGTGAAACACCCGGATTCATACATGCCGTGGTCTCTTGCAAGTTCACTATGCGCTCAGACCGCTCCCAAAACACCCGCTCTGAAGCTTTAAACCTCATACGCAATCGCAAAGGCCGAGCACCCCACATTGTTGCTGTGACTGCTGAACCAACAATGAGCCGTATTGCGTCCTTGGCGCTCGGCACAGGTGATGTAGACATGGTCTACCACGTAATGCTGCCTGAACTTCAACAAGCAGTCTCAGAGGTAGGTTCAGACGATGCTAAGGAACTCATGCGCACCTTGTTAGAAGGTAATCGACTGAGAGACATCGCGGATCTACCTTTAGACTTAGCTGTTTAAAGCTACCAAGTCTTACCTAGCAGCTAAGGGGCAAGTGAACCGCATATTGCTGACGGTTTGAGTTACCTAATTGGCTGTTTCGTGCACTATCGCTGTGATGTCTAGGGACTTTTTGGACACGGAGT
>NZ_KV806818.1:0-357 GCF_001811845.1 Corynebacterium sp. HMSC062E11 | reverse complement strand
CGGCAGTGCTGATTGCGTTTGATGCCGTCGACGCGTTATCGGGGACAACAACCTGGCAGACCCCACCGAAGTAGTCAAACGCTTGGCGGTGTGCATCAAGCCAGGACTGTTGCCGCTGGTCAACACACGCACAAGCAAACAGCATTCCTGAATACGGCAGCGAAGCGACGAAAATGCTGACTTTCGCACCCGGTGTGCCCGCAGGGTCGTACAGGCGCATCTTGTTCCCTGCCCAGTCCACCTGCATCGTATGCCCTGGTGCATGGGTGATCCGGGCGGTAAGCCCGGCCGCATCGACATGGGAGGCAACCAGCTGGCGGAACCGGTCGTAGCTGTAATGACGCTGGCCCGGCTGGG
>NZ_KV806817.1:0-2426 GCF_001811845.1 Corynebacterium sp. HMSC062E11 | reverse complement strand
CACTACGTGTCCACGATTTGCGGGCAACCCCAGTCGAATATGATCTTGGTTAGGTCTTCTTGCCCGCGCTGGTTGATGCTGATGGTCATAAAGTCGTCGATGATAAGGACATCGACGTTGATCAGTTTCCGCATCTTATCGAGGTAGTTTTGGTCAGTCGGTGAGAAGACCGCCAGCATGTCTACAAGTTGGTCCAGCCGGTAGTACGCCACCGAGTATCCAGCCTTGCACGCGGCGATGCCGATGGCGCAGGCAATGTAGGTCTTGCCTGTTCCCGTCGGGGCGAGGATGTGAATATTGGTCGGGTTTTCCCGCCAGTTAGTGGCTGCGATTCGTTTCAACTGGCGCATGTTGATACCGCGTTGTTCTGCCCGGGTGACTTCAGCAAGGCTCGCATCCGGGTATCGGAATTTAGCCTGGGTAATGGCCTTGGCAATGTTGCGCTGTTGGCGTTGTGTGTAAGCTTCTTCGACTGCGGCGAGGAAAATGTCTTCTGGTAGCGCATCCGCATAGGCCTCGTCGTTGACAACCTCGTAGAAGACATCAGCGAAGGTCGATACGCGAAGCTTGCGCATTTTCGCCCGCACAATTTCGTCGTCGATGCTGCTCATGGTTTCACTCCTTATTGCTTCTAGTTTTCGTAGTGGTCAGCAGGCCGGATAAAGACGGCATCGGCCACCTCACCGGTAAGCGGGGTACTTGGGCGTGGTTGGCGCTTGGCCACAGGCTGTGGTTTTGCCCCTGGTGGCCCGGGATGTTGTTGGGCGTGGGCAATGTCAGTCTGGATGCGTTTGATCACTGCCATCGTGGGGGCCAGCTTCTTGTCTAAGACCTGCTGGCATGCCGGTTCGAGGGTGGCTTTGTTGTGCTTTTTGCCCAGGTTGGCCAGCACGTTGCGTGCCTGAATGAGTCCGCGGGGTACGGCGGCACTATTGCGGTCGAGGATCATCGCTATGACTGCGTGCGTTGCTGCCCCAAACGACGAGGCCCAGGCCAAGAGCTCATCACGGGTAAGCGCCTTGTGGCCTTCATCGTCGCCACATGGGCCATGCTGAGGGTTGGTGGAATACCGGTATTTGAATCCGTGAAGGCGCGTGTGTTCAGCAACAAGCTGCTCCCCGTTGAAGATGCTTACTAGTTGCGGGGTGAGCCTGACTGTTACCGATTCTCCCACCAGCTGAAATGGCACTGAGTAGTACTGGTAGTCACAGGTGATGTGCCAATTGCGGTCGACTTTGAGCCTCTTATAAGACACTTCCGTAAACGGCGTCGGCGGAAGATCCCGCATCATTGGTGCCTCTTCTTTATCAAAGCGCATGCGCCGTGTTGAGCCATCAGGCCGCGTCATTGCGCTGTTGATATCAGCAAGACGGTCAGCGATCGCCTCATTAAGCTCATCAAGGCTATAGAAGACCTCGTTGCTGAAGTAACCCAGGATTTTGGTGTAAGTGATTTTCACGGCACGCTCTACCGCTGCCTTGTCACGAGGCCTGCCGGGCCTAGTCGGCACAATCGTGACCCCGTAATAGTCAGCAAACGCTGCGTAGCGGTCAGTGACCATCCGGTATGTAGAGGTCTTCTTTGGCCGATAAGTCGCCGTAGAAGCATTATCTGGCACGATGACCGCTGGTACTTTGCCAAGATAGTTCAACGCCTTAACATGGCACTCAATCCACGACGGCATCTTCTCGTTCGCAGCGGCCGTGACGTACATCAGCCCTGAGTATGGGCTGACCGCGACGAACAATGACGCCTTGAACGCTGTATCACCACTGGCCTGATCTACTACAGGCACTTTGTCACCGGCCCAGTCGACATAAAGCTCTTGACCTGGCTCATGGGTGACAACTTCAACGAGATCATTGGCACGCAGAAACTCATTGAGCCCACTGCAGAACTGGGAGTACTGGTACTTTGTCTTATCCGTCGGACACGGCTGCGACACGTAGTCCATCCACAGCTTATGCCTGGTCACATGCTTTGTACTTTTCAGCTTGCGTGCAAGAGCGTGAAAATCAGGCTGGTCGTAGGCCATCGTCCGTTTACTCCGGCCGTCGCTGAATCGATCATCGAACCATCCAGGTGGAAGTTGACGGAAACGCTCTAGAGTTAGTTCCTCATCGTTGATGACTTTCTTTGCTCGGGATACTTCTCGTCGTGAACATCCCAATGCGTGTGTGATCTGCGCGTAGCTAGCACCATCAAGGCACATCGCGATGATCTGTTTGAAGTTGGCCACAAGGACCAGCTCCTTCCAAGTAGAAGTTGACGCAACACCACCGGATCGTGGTGCCGCCAACATCAACTATGAAAGAAACCCCCTTGCAGTACCGGATACGCGGAACACCGGTACCAACTACGCGGACTCGCGGTACCAACTACCCCAAATCGACACCCGGACTGCGGACAGCCAGGCAAGTTACGCG
>NZ_KV806816.1:0-167643 GCF_001811845.1 Corynebacterium sp. HMSC062E11 | reverse complement strand
CGTTAAAGCACCATCATTGCTTTAACGGTCTCTTTTTCGTTTTGCCAGCACTACCGGCATGCGTTACCACGTCTGCACTTCCAGGTCTGAACAAATAGCTTTTTAGTGACCGAGTCATGAGGGCCCTCCTCGGCACCACGTCTGTCGATGCTGGGGTGAAGTTGTTCTGTTCGTCTTCCTTGGCAGGGTCAGTTACAGTAGAGGCTGTGGTTATTGGTGTTGTTCGCGCAGACTGTCAAAGTTGCGGGCGTTGCGTTTGAGCGACAAGTTTGACCTGTGGGAACTTCCCTATGAGGGAAAGACCGTCTATGTTCTGCTTGCAGCACGGAGCAAAGTTTCTGCCCTGGCGGACTCAGAAAGTGCTGAAAGTCTTGCTACCTCGGATGAGATTCAGACGCGGGTTGCGCAGTGTCCTATACCCCGTGGGTTGATGGATAGGGTGCCGGCTGCATGTCTGATACGTGAGGGGCAGGTTGTCTCCCGGGTGAAAGATATTGAGCATTCTTTGGTCTTGAGGGAGAGGCCGGCCCCAGGGTGGGAAGAGGACGGTCTGAGCCACTTCTTTGCGGACAAGACTGTAAATGTCTTTGAGCCCGATAGTCGTTCAGCGCGGGTAAGACTCGGTGATGACCTTAAGCGGATCGACTTTCTTCCGGTTGCCAACGAGTCAGCACGGAAGAGGCGCGTTGACTTAGCCACACATCCCCACCGCGCGGGCGCGTGGGAACTCAGTAAGAAGTTCGCATTGGCGGCGCTGTCCTTTGTTCTTTTGCTTTTCGGGCCGGCGATTCGTGACCGACTAGAACCAGTGATTGAACCCGTGGCTAAGCGCGTTTCGGACCTGCATAGCCGGGGTGAGTTTTACGGCATGGTGTTTGAGTTCTTCCAGATTGACCATGTGATTGATTTTGCGGCGTCTCTGTTCAGTCCGATTGGCGCTGTCGTCGTTCCGGTCGCTGGCTTGGTGGTGGCCTACGTTGCCGGGTGGAAGGGCGCGCGGGACACGGGCACCTGGTGGGAGGTGGCCGGGCGTCCGCTTGGAAATGAACGCGAGATCCCGGCCTTCGAAAGGTAGGTCGAAGGCCATTGACAATGGTTAAATGTTCCTAATTACGGGCTCAATAAATGGTGGGTTCCAAGCGGTAGTTGAGAGGAGAATTCTCGGGGTCTGGCTGTGAATGGATCAACAAAAGAAATGTGTGTCGCCGTCAGGTGCATGGGAATCCGCATGTCTTCGGCCTCTGCAGGGAAAATGACCGGGTATATGGGGTCACCAATAATAGGGATGCCCGCCTGAAGCATGTGTAGCCGGAGCTGATGAGTCTTGCCGGTCTGTGGCTTGAGAGTGTACTTCGCTATCTCGGGAAGTGAACCGTGGATGGCTTCGTACGGTGCCTTATCTACTGGTTCCACGCCGCCGACCTCGGTGATGGCGTTGACTTCGCCCTCGACGATGCGACCTTGCAATTCCCCTGGGGTCTTCTCCATACGGGAGCGCCAGACGGTGCCGGGGGAGACGTCGGCAAGCGGGGCGATGGCTTCGTAAGTCTTGGTGACGCGGCGCTCGGCGAAGAGCGTTTGGTAGGCGCCCCGAACGGTGCGGTCCTTGGTGAAGACGAGTATGCCCGAGGTAAGCCGGTCCAGGCGATGCGCGGGGGAAAGCTCGTTGTTGCCTGTCATTCGGCGAAGGCGAACGGTGGCAGTCTCCGTGATGTGGCGGGCGCGAGGCATCGTAGCCATGAAGGGCGGCTTGTCGACGACCAAGAGGTGCTCGTCTTCGTGCAGGATTGGGATGTCGTATGGGACGGGTGTTTCGGGAGCCGGCATGCGGTAGAAGTACACCATCGCGTTGGTGGCGAGGGTGCTGTCGGGACTAAGCGGGGTGCCGTCTTGGGATACAACCTCGTTCGCTGTGAAGCGGGCTTGGAGGGCCGCGTCGTTATCGTCGGGGTGGCGGTGACGTTGGGTCACGATGAGGTCGTGCACAAAGTCCCACGCGGTGATGGGGCCTTCGACAACGCGGGCGTGAGTGGGGTTTAGTCCATCGCGGATAGGAAGTGGTGTTGCGCCACGCCCTTTTTGCGATATTCTTTGCCCCATGGATTTCAACTCTATTCTCGCGCCCGTCATCGATTTCTTCTCTAATGGTATCGGTGCCGTCATTCGTGATATTGCTGTGGCTGCCTACAACATTCTTTTCCCAGCGAATGCTGATGCCGCTACCGCCCCACAGGTCGGCCAGTAGGTATTAGACTGGAGGTGTAAGCACTTCGAAAGGAAAGGTCATGGCAAAGGAAGACATTGTCGTCGTCGCCGTTGATGGTTCGGAAGCGTCGAAGAACGCCGTCCGCTGGGCTGCAAATACTGCGGTGAAACGGGGTATCCCGCTACGTATCGCATCGAGTTACACGATGCCGCAGTTCCTCTACGCCGAAGGCATGGTCCCGCCGAAGGAGCTTTTTGATGACCTCCAGGCAGAGACCTTAGAGAAGATCGAGGAGGCCCGCGCCGAGGCTCACAAGATTGCCCCGGATTTGAAGATTGGCCACACCGTGGCTGAGGGTTCCCCGATCGACATGCTGCTGGAGATGTCCAAGGACGTCACCATGATTGTCATGGGTTCCCGCGGCATGGGCGGCCTGTCCGGCATGGTCATGGGCTCGGTATCTGCATCTGTGGTCTCCCACGCATCCTGCCCGGTGGTCGTGGTCCGTGAGGATAACCACGTCACCGAATCCACGAAGTACGGTCCCGTTGTTATCGGTGTCGATGGTTCCGAGGTCTCCCAGAAGGCAACCGATTACGCCTTCAAGGAAGCAGATGCCCGCGGCGCTGAACTCATCGCCGTTCACACCTGGATGGACATGCAGGTTCAAGCTTCCCTGGCTGGGCTTTCAGCAGCCCAAGCGGAGTGGGCCGAGGTCGAGAAGGAGCAAGCAGAACTGCTGACCGAACGCCTCGCGGAGTTCCAGGAGAAGTACCCGGACGTGCAGGTTAAGAAGGTTATCGCCCGTGACCGCCCGGTCCGTGCACTCTCGGAGGCCTCCGAAGGTGCGCAGCTGCTCGTTGTGGGCTCCCACGGTCGCGGTGGCTTCAAGGGCATGCTCTTGGGCTCTACCTCCCGCGCACTGCTGCAGTCCGCGCCGTGCCCGATGATGGTGGTTCGACCAGACTCGGAGTAACCATCGCATAACCTCGCTATAACGATTCGGGCCCTTTTATTGGATAAGTGGTGTGCCCGAGTCGTTTTGGTGTTTTAACGCGTACGGTGGGAGGGTACGTAGATAAACGCTATTTACTGTTATTCAAAGGAGTGAGTGTCATGGGACTCGGTCTCGGTTTCTTTGGTTCGATTGTTGTTGGCATCATTGCCGGCTGGCTCGCTGAGAAGATTATGAAGCGTGACCAGGGGCTGTTCACCAACCTCATCGTTGGTGTTATCGGCGGCCTCATCGGTGGCGGATTGCTAGCGCTCTTCAACAAGAGCGTCGGCGATAGCTGGTTCCTGATGATCATTACGGCAACGGTCGGTGCATGTATCTTGCTGTGGATCGTGGGAGCCATTACGGGCCGCAAGAAGTAAAAATTCGCATACATACCGGTTTGTCTATATTGTATAGATGAACCGGTTTTGTCATGTGAGGAGAAGAAATGGCCGAAAAGAAGTCGCGTCGCAACCGCCCGAGCCCGCGGAGCCGACTACTTGAATCCGCCACGCGGCTCTTTACCACCGAGGGCATCCGCGTTATCGGCATTGACCGTATCCTGCGCGAGGCCGACGTGGCGAAGGCGTCGCTCTACTCCCTTTTCGGCTCCAAGGATGCCCTCGTTATCGCCTACGTCGAGGCCCTCGATGAGGAATACCGCGCTGATTGGCAGAGGCGCACCGAGGACGCGACCGATCCGGAGAGCAAGATCCTCGCCTTCTTCGACAAGGCCATCGAGGAACAACCCTCCATGGAGTTCCGGGGCTCGCACTTCCTCAACGCGGCCGGTGAATACCCGCGTCCAGAGACGGATGCCGAGCGGGGCATCGTGGCGGCATGCGTCGATCACCGCACATGGATGCATTCCACGATCACTGCCCTGCTCAACGCCAAGAATGGCTACCCCTCAGAGGAGCAGGCGAGCCAAATCCTCATTTTCCTCGATGGCGGGCTCGCCGGCGCCCGCCTGACCCGCGACGTCGCCCCGCTGGTAACCGCGAAGCAGCTGGCTATTCAGCTTCTCTCGGCGCCTCCTGCTGACTATTCGATTTAACAATTTTGCGTGCCTCCGCCACGATGGCCGAGTGGCGTTTGCGGGCAGCAGCAACCTCCTCTTTGTGGGCAGGGTCTTCCTTAAGGCGCTGTTTAGCGGCTTTCTTCTCTTTCTTCTTTTCCTTAGCCCGCCACCGCCGGATGCTGTCGCGCCGCTGTTCGTGGACGGCCTCCGGTAGGGGATAGCGACGGTGCAGGATCAATTCATATACCAAGGTCTGTAGCAGGGTAAAGAGGTAGGAGCAGCCCCAGTAGAAGATGATGGTCACGGGGATGGGGCCATGCCAAGCCACTTTCCACAGCATCCAGGGGATGAGAACCACCATGAGCGCCATGAACCACAGCAAGCGGCGCGGAATCTTCTGATCGAAGACCGTGGTAAGAAAGCCACGGTAGAGCGTGATGAGCGTGTTGAGGGAGGTGAACACGAGAGCCGCCACGAGCATCGGTAGGACCAAGTCGTGATGCTCGCGCGCGAAATCGGTGAGGGGGACGCCGAAGACGGTGGAGGTGCGGAAGGAGGAGACGTCGCCAAGCGTGAGCATCCCCACCGGTTCATTCGCGGAGCCTGACACCCGAAGAACCACCTGGTAGAGGCCAATGAAAGCCGGGATGATGAGGAAGGCGGGGAAACAACCCACCAGCGGGTTGTGCTGGAAGCGCTCCTTGAGCTCGCGTTGCTGGGTGAGGATGTCGACAGCCTCATCGACCGAATCGGCCTGCGTGAGGTGTTCATTGAGTTCGGTCATCTCCGGGCGCATGAGGGCGCCGATGCGGCCCTGTTTCACGGAGAGCCAATTCAGCGGAGCGATGATGCCGCGGACCGTGAGCACGAGGAAGACGATGGTGAGGATCCACGCAGTCGAGCCGTCAAGGAAGGAACCAAAAAGCAAGTGCCACAGTTTCATGATTCCGGAGACCGGGTACATGAAGATGTTGATCATCGCCTACTCCTCTTTCTGCAGGGTGATGGGGCACTTATACGTTACCGGGAGGCTAAGGTATGGGTATGCCCCACCCCACCGCGCGCACTCGGCCGACCGTAGGGACCGTCATCGGTGAGCTTATGCTGACGGCCGGCGTGCTTCTGCTCCTCTTCGCCTTTTATGAGTCCTATTGGACAAATATCGAGTCTGGTCACAAGCAGGACCAAGCCAACGAGACGCTGCAGGAAGAATGGCACAACCCACGCGGAGCGGGCCATGCCCCGAAGCTCGGTGAGGCCTTTGCACGCCTTTATATCCCGGCCTTCGGCTCGGACTTCGCGTTCGCGGTTCTCGAAGGAACCGACGAAGACGATTTGTTGCGCGGGCCGGGGCACTATACCGACACGCAGATGCCTGGTGAGCCGGGCAATTTCGCGGTAGCCGGGCACCGTGTGGGCAAGGGCGCTCCCTTCAATGACCTGGGAAACCTGCAGACCTGCGATGCCATCGTCATCGAAACCGCGACTGACTGGATTACCTACCGCGTGCTGCCTATCGAAGGGGCTGCGGGGGACTGCTTCAGCCCAGAGCAGCAAGCCAAGCCGGAATACCAAGCTGTTCAGGGGCGCCATATCACCCTGCCGGGTGATGTGAGCGTGCTCCAGCCTGTTCCCGGGATGGAAGGGGCTGAGCCCAGCGAATCCCTGCTCACCCTCACCACCTGCCACCCGCAGTTCTCCAATGCAGAGCGCATGATCATTCACGCGATGGAGACTGACCGCGAGGCTAAAGCACCCGGAGCAGATGACAATGCCCGCCCCGCCGTCTTGGAGGAGAACTAATGTATCGCGCACTTTGGAACCTGTTGCCCGGCCCCACCGCGGTCAAGGCGTTGTTGGCTCTGGCCCTCGCCGTGGGGGTTTTCTTCCTGCTCATGGAGGTGATTTTCCCCTGGGTAGCGGCGCAGATGCCCTATAATGACGTCGCCGTTTAGGCGTTAGTCGCTGTTTAGACCATTAAATGCTTAGGTCGTTACTGTGCTTAGGTCGTTACAGACCTAAGCGGTTGATTGCTTCCTGCGCTATGAGCTGGGGCTTGAGGGTCTGCAGCTGATTCGACCACACCACCACGGCGTGGTTGTCCTTCTGGACGGCAAAGACCGTGTGATCCTCAAAGACGCCGCGCCCGCCGGACCAACCATCGAATTCGGCGAGCTCCGTATCTTCAACCGGTGCGGCCCAATCCACGACCGCGCGCGCCTCGTCGACGCTGGGCATCTGCCGGGCTAGGACGGTAACCTGTGGTTCCTCGGGGTAGGACCAGAACACGCAGGCAGGGGTGCTAAAGCGCTTGTCGATGCCCCACCGGGTCATCCTCTGCCCATTCGTATCGGCCACCCACTGCGTGTCCAGGTAGGGGCAGTCTTCCCAGTCACTGACCTCGGCGGTAGCGTCCATGGGCAGGCCATCGCCTGAGTTTGTGTCGGACGCGGGGCTGGAGGCCTCGGTGCTGGGGGCGGGGTCGGCTGCATCCGAACACCCCACCGCGGCAAAGCCTATGCCGATCAGGCAGGCGGCGAGCGGGGGAAGTAGGCTGTGGCGCATGACGTCCACACTAGACCAGCGCTCGGTTGAATCGGATGCACTGCGCAACGGTATCCACGTCCTGACGGCGACGCTGCTGGTGGTGGCGATATTTATGACGGTGCGCCTGCCGCTGTGGCAGGGCGTGCTCAATCTGCTGCTGTTGGTCTCCTTCGCGGTGGTGTACTTCGGGGGCTCGGCCTATATGGAGACCCTGCCGCGCATCGCGCGCTATGGCTGGATGGTTATCCTCACGGTCCTGTGGCTAGCGGATATAGCGGTGGCGCCCGCGGCCATCTACCTCGTGTTCTCTCTGTATTTTGTCTACCTCTACGTGCTGGAGATGATCCCCGGCATCATCTGCGTGCTCGCGGCCACGGCGGTGACCATCCTGGTGCAAGTACCGGGCGGGCTCTCCTTCGGCGGCATCATGGGCCCGGCGGTATCGGCCTTGGTGACGATTGCTATTACCTATGCCTTCCGGGCGTTGAGCCGCATGAACCAGGAGTTGATGAAGACCCGTTCCCAGCTCGTGGAGTCCGAGCGCACGGCCGGCATGACCGCTGAGCGCCAGCGCATCGCCCACGAAATCCACGACACGCTGGCACAAGGTTTGTCCTCCATTCAGATGCTCCTGCATGCCGCTGACCGCGATCTCGCACAGGAGGATATCCCCAAGGCGCAGGAACGCATCGAACTGGCTCGGCGAACAGCGGCGGATAACCTCCACGAAGCGCGCGCCATGATTGCGGCGTTGCAGCCGGCGGCGTTGTCCGAAACCTCCTTGGGGGCGGCCATGACAAGGATGGCTGAGAATTTTGCGGCGACCGGTGGGCTCGACGTCTCAGTGGACGTAGAAGGCGATGCGCAACAGCTGCCCATGAAGGTGGAGGCCGCGTTGCTGCGGATTGCGCAGGGAGCGGTGGGGAACGTCGTCAAGCATGCCCACGCCATGAAGGCTCGGGTGACCGTGACGTATGCGCCGGACGAGGTGCGCGTGGACGTGGTGGATAACGGCCAGGGCTTTGATGTGGAGGCAGTGGAAAATAAACCGGCGGGGCTGGGCCACATTGGTCTATCCGCCATGCGCCGGCGCGCGGCGGAACTCGGCGGCGAGGTCGTGATTGAATCCACGCCGGGAAGTGGCACGGCGGTCTCAGTTAGTGTGCCCTTAAACAACGATGTAGATTAGGAAATTGTCCACACCGTACCAATGAGGAGGAAGCCCGTGATTAGGGTCTTGCTTGCCGACGACCATGAGATCGTGCGCCTAGGTTTACGCTCGGTGCTCGAGGGGGCTGAGGACATCGAGGTTGTGGGCGAAGTCGCTACGGCCGAAGCCGCTGTGTCCGCAGCCCAAGCGGGTGGCATCGATGTTCTCCTCATGGACCTGCGTTTTGGTGCGGGGATCGAGGGCACACGCGTCATGGGTGGTGCGGAAGCGACCGCCGCTATCCGCTACTCCATGGAGAATCCCCCCAAGGTGCTGGTGGTGACCAATTACGACACTGACGCGGATATCCTCGGCGCAATTGAGGCAGGCGCGGTGGGCTACCTGCTCAAGGACGCGCCGCCGGTAGAGCTGCTCGCGGCGGTGCGCTCGGCGGCGGAAGGTGATTCGGCGCTCTCGCCCGTGGTTGCTGACAAACTGATGACCCGCGTGCGCACGCCGCGCACCTCGCTCACCCCGCGCGAGCTCGAAGTACTGAAGCTGGTCGCGGCGGGTTCCTCAAACCGTGAGATCGGGGTGGAGCTGATGCTGTCGGAGGCGACGGTGAAGTCTCACCTGGTCCACATCTACGACAAATTGGGCGTGCGCTCCCGCACCTCCGCCGTGGCGGCAGCACGCGAGCAGGGCGTTCTTTAAAGGTTGTTGGCGTCGCGGTACGCCAAGATGACGTCGTTGGGGATCTTGCCGCGCTCGGCCACCTCGTAGCCGTGCTTGGCGGCCCACGCGCGGACATCGGCCGGCTTGTAGCGGCGAGTGTCCTTCTTGACCGGGTGGCGGGCAGCCTTCACGAAGGGCTCCAGGGCGGCGTGGAACTTGTCGGCATTCTCCTGCGAGACGTCGAGGAGGTAATCCTTACCGTCAACGCTGAAGCGGATAACGATCACTTCATCTTCGTTGAGGGGCGAATTATCAATATCGTCAAAAAACTGGGTGATTTCGCGGCGTGCCATGTTTCTCCATTCGAGTTCTAAACTGATTCTCCCGCTATTAACTATAGAACGAAAACAAATTCCGTGACGCCGCTAATGTGGGATTTCAAAGAGGGGTTTTGAGCGCGAAAGAAAAAGCCTTCGGGCCGTATATCCTCCACCGTCTAAAAGCGGGGAAGGCAGCGGCCCGAAGGCGTAGAGAATCCGTGCGAGCGGCTATGCGCGCAGCTTGGACTGGATCTCGTCGTTGAGCGAGTCGATCTCACCGGAGATGGAGCGGTGCGCGCGCTGGCGCTGCTGATCGGTCATGTACTCGGCATTGTCGATCGCAGAATCAAGCTCGTTGAGGCGCTCCTTGACGTCGCGCTTGAAACCAGCGGGAAGCTGCGCATCCTTCAGCGAATTGCGGATACCGGCGGTGCGGGCCTTGAGCGGTGCGCCGTGGCCGGAGAAGGAGGCCAGCTGCTCGGCGCTGACGCCGGCCTTCTGCGCGCGCTTCTTCTCAACCTCGCGCTGGGCAACGGTGATGCCGCGGTAAAGCAGAGGCAAAAGAAGGGGTGCTGCGGTGCGCAGGGCGCCGGCATAACGCTTGACATTGTTCTTATTAAAGCGGCCTTCCTTAATGCGCTCGAGTTCCTTCTTGGCCATCTTGTATTCGTGCTTGCGGCGCTTCTTGAGGCCCTTTTCCTCGGACTTGATAAGCGCCTTTTCCTGACGGGCCAATAGCTTTTGCTGGCGGTGCTTGGCCTTATCCGCGGCCTTTACCTCTGCCTTTGCGCGGGTTTTGGCAGCCTTGATCTCGGCGCGGGCCTCACGGCGGGCCTTGCGGATCTTCTTCATAATGCCCATTGAAACGTCCTTAAATAATCCATCTTTAGGGTCTCGCTACAACTCTAGCAAGGTGGTCTACTAAGCTCACCTGCTGTGAAGGATGTGCTCGTCGCCACGGATCTTGTGGGCTGCCGTTATCGCTTGGTGCAGCGCCGCGCGCATCCCGAGATCCCACGCACCGCGGTGAGCCAAGCTCGGGCGGAGCGCCACGCCGCGGCTATCGATGCCGCGCTCGCTCGCCTTCCCAAGAAGGGCCCTGGCCGTTTCCGCCGGATTGATCTGGAGGGGGATGATTTCGAGCGGGCGCTTGCCACGCTGGAGGCCCTAGCTCACGGTTACACGCACATCACCAACGCCGTCTTTTCCACCGAAGAGTGGATGGTGCGCGTGGAGCTTCTGGTTCGGGATGGTGATAAGTACAGCCCCGTTATCGTCTCGGATCACCGCGTGGCCCGCCCACACGAGGGTGCGCGAACGCTGGTTGTCCCCACGCATCGCTTGGGGTTGAGTGAGCCGCTGCCGGCGAAATACAAGATTAAGCATCACGCCGTCGATGGCTACCGTTTAGCCCTGGCCGCGCGGGGTTTGGAGGACGTCGGCCTGAATTCTGGCAGGGGTGCGGCGATTGGGCAGGACCGCGGTCAGGCTTTTGTCACGGATACCTCGCGCTTCGGCATCGATGAGGCGCTCGTACAGCCGCTTCCCGCTGGGCCGCGCCGCGTCAAGGAGTGCGCCTCCTGCCGCTTTTGGCCCTTGTGTAAGCAAGAGCTGGAGGCCCGGGATGATATCTCCCTCTTCTTGCCGGGCGACCGCGCTAACCCCTACCGCGAGCGCGGTATCACGACGGTGCAGGGGCTTATCGACGCCTCCCTCGGCGCCCCCTCCGCCCTCGCTGCTGCGTGGCGCGAGGGCGTCCCTTTGCTGCGCCGCGACCGGGTTAGCGTTCCTCGCGCGGATGTGGAAGTCGACGTCGATATGGAGGCCTACCTGGATCAAGGTGCCTACCTGTGGGGCGCGCTCCTGGACGGCGAGTACCACCCCTTTGTGACCTGGGATCCGCTGGGAGGGCGGGCCGAGGCGGAGAATTTCGCCGAGTTTTGGGAGTGGCTCATGGGGGTGCGCGCTGACGCGCATGCAGCGGGCAAGACCTTCGCGGCCTATTGCTACTCCGCCCACGGCGAAAACCATTGGATGCGCAGGTCCGCCCAGCGCTTCTCCTCCCCGAGCCTGGAGGAGGTCGAGGAATTCATCTCCTCAGAGGAATGGGTGGACATGTTCGTCCACGTCAAGCGCAGTTTCGCCGGCACTGCGGGCCTGGGGCTGAAAACCGTGGCGCCCGTCGCTGGCTTTGAATGGCCGGAAGAGTTCGATGGCGAGGAATCCGTCAATGCCCGCCGAGCCGCCCTCGCCGGTGACACGGACGCGCGTGCGCAGATTCTGCGCTATAACGCCGGCGATGTGCGCGCGACCCATGCCGTCCGCGAGTGGATGTCTCACGGCGCGCCGGGAGTGCCATCCCTCGAGCCCTAGCTTCTCCCTGCCCTCCCGTGTGCAAGTCCCCAGACCTGAAACCCGCAACCTGCCCAGGTAGGCGTCGCCAAGCGCTTGCCGACGCCCCACCACCCACCCCAGGAGGTTGCGGGTTTCAGGTCTGGGGATCTACAGGATGAGGCTGAGTCCGCCGAGGATGATGAGCACCGCAAGGGCCACCCACACCTGGTCCCAGTCCGTGGTGGTCGTGGGCGCTGGGCCTTCGGCCTTCTTGAGGAGCACGGCTTTCTGAGCCTTGACCGCGCGAGCGGTGAGTACAGGGATGATGGCCATGGAACCGAGGCAGAGCAGGGAGGCGGCAACCATTGTGAGGGAACTGGAGGTGGCCAGCCACAGGGCAAGCCCGCCGTTGATGAAGACCGAGCGCCCCAGCCCCCAGCGGTTGTATTCGCGCAGGCCCGCCCGCACCGCTGAAGGGCCGCCGCCCATCGTGGTGGGCAGCATATAGCCCATGACGCCGATGAGCAGTTGGGCGCCAAACCCTACGACGAGCGCGAGCATGGGAATCTGTGGCTCGCTGGAGAAGAAATGCTGGGTGGTGTAATACACCAGGCTGCCGAGCAACCAGAAGCAGGAAAAGAGCACAGATAGCGCCGGGAAGGTGATGCGCCCGCGTGGTTCTCGGAACACGGTGAGGGCATTGAGCAGCCAGCTCTGCAGGCTGAGCACCCAGCCGACGCAGTAGACGATCAGACCCGCTTGCGGTACATTCCACGCGCTGCCGATCACGGTGGTCACCACGCCCAGCGCCAGCAGTGTGAAGCTTAGGCTCATGTGTGGGTTGATTCCCTTGGTGCGCCAGATAGATGGGAACAAGATGGTGAGTGAACCGGCGGCTGCGAGGCCGACGAAACCGCCGATGTTGGCGGCAACGTGTGCAATGAGCAGGCGCGGATGGGAAGGGTGTGTGGCGAGGAATGCGCCAAGAGTAGCGCCCACGGCAAGGAAGAAGGCCGAGGCCACATAAGCTGCGACGACGGGGCGGAATCGTTTGGATTCCGCGCGGCGCCACAAAGCAAAGAGGGCCAAACCATGCCAAGACACCGCAAGAGCGACAAGCGTGGCACCTATCTGTGTGAGCACCCAGTGGTGGCCCCAATATTCACTGAGGATTTGGCCCACGAGGGTGAGGATAACGCCGGCATTCTGCAGATAAATCCGCGCGAGCTGGCGAGGGCGGGCCGACATCGGAACTTTGAGCTGCACGAACTTTTCGGTGAGGTGCTGGGACCACACCACGATGCTGTTGCTGAGGATGCCCAGGGTGAAGAGATGGATGAGGACCCAGCGGTAGTTTGGGATAAGGGTGTGGGTTGCGCCGGCGAGAAGAAAAACCATCATCCACAGGCTGACCGGGCGGGATGCTTTCCTGTGCCATGTGCGCGGCGACCACTTATCCATAAAACACGAGTTTATCCGGTTTTTCTCACAACCCAACTCAATACCGCGATGCCCGCGGCGAGGGCGGTGTAGACGGCGATGAAGCCGGTCCACGACAAGGAATCAAAGAGCACACCGGCCAGCGCGCCCAGGATGGAGCTGCCCAGGTAATAGAAGAAGACGTAGAGGCTGGAGGCCTCCGCGCGGTCGTGAGTAGCGATATGCCCCACCCACCCCGAGGCCGTGGAGTGCGCGGCAAAAAAGCCGATGGTGAATAACACGATGCCGAGCAGGGTGGGGATTAAAGAGCCCATGCATAGCGCGATGCCCACGGCAAAAAGCAGGCACGATAGGAGCAGCGTGTTGGCGTGGCCTACTTGTGAGACCAGCCGGCCGGCGCGCGCCGAGGACCACGTGCCGGTGAGGTAGAAGAGGAAGACCAAGCCGGCCAAACCGGGCGCGAGGTGGAAGTGGTTGATGAGCCTAAATGCCAGGAAATTATAGAGGGACACGAAGGTGCCCATGGCCACGAAGGCCACGATGAACAAGGGGATGAGGCGGGTATCCCGGGCATGGCGGAAGATGGCTCGCAGCTCCGAGCGGAAGTGGATTTCCTTCGGGGTGAAATTCTGCTGGTAGGGCAGCAAAATAGCGGCGATGATGGCGAGGATGAGCGTGACCAAGCTGGAGCCGGCCAGGGCCCAGCGCCAGGAGGTGAGCTCGAGAAGCCCGGTGGGGATGAGGCGGCCGGTTAGCCCACCGATGGTGGTGCCGGCGATGTACAGCCCCATGGCCCGGGCGACGTAGGAGCTTTCGAGCTCCTCCGAAATCCAGGCCATGGCGGTAGCGGGTGCGCCGGCGATGACCGCTCCCTGGAGCGCGCGGGTGGCGATGAGAATCTCTGGATTGGGGGCAAGCGGCACGAGCATGCCGATGAGCGTGGCCGCGATGGTGGAAACAAGCAGCAGTTTTCCGCGGCCGATGCGCTCGGAGATGATGGACACGGGGATGACACAAATGGCCAGCGCACCGGTGGCCGCGGAGATGGTCATGGCGGCTTCGGTGGGGGACATGCCCATGTCCTCCACCAAGGTGGGCAGCATGGCTTGGGTGGGATAGAGGCAAGAAAAAATTGCCAGGCCCACGAAGAGCATGGCAATGGTGGCGCGCCGCGTTCTGGTCATGCATCAAGCATGGCCTAGCGCGGATTATGTGTAAAATGTCCGAAAGTTACTTAAAGCATGCGAGGTGTGCATGAATCTGGAAGATGTGCGCGGCGTGGTCGCGGTGGCGGACCATGGGCTCGTCGGCGCGGCTGCCGACGCCCTCGGGCTTTCTCAATCCGCGCTGACCCGCCGCGTGCAGCGCATCGAGGCGGAGGTGGGGGCCAGCCTCTTCGAGCGCAGCGGCCGGCGCCTGCGGCTGAATGCCCGCGGCCAGGCATTCGTGGAACACGCTCGGCGGATGTTGATGTCCGAAGCTGCCGCGCGCGATACCGTGTCCCGCCTCATGGATCCGGAGCGCGGCACCGTGCGCCTCGACTTCATGCATTCCTTGGGCACGTGGATGGTCCCGGAGCTGCTCAAGGCCTACCGCGCCCAGCATCCCCACGTGGATATCCGTCTGCACCAGGGTGCGGCCCGCGAGCTCGTGGAGAGGGTAGCCGCCGGCGAATCCGACTTGGCGCTGGTCGGCCCCCGCCCTACGGCCCCCGGACCGCTAGGGTGGCACCAGCTCAAACTGCAACGCCTCGGTCTAGCGGTTCCGGAAGGTCATTGGGCCGCAGGGCGAGACGGGGTGCGCATGGAAGACTTCCGCGATGAACCCTTCATCGGCATGCTGCCGGGCTATGGAACGCGCATGTTGCTCGACTCCCTAGCGAGCGAGGCCGGCTTCACCCCGCGCCTCGTCTTCGAATCCATGGAGCTCACCACCGTGGCGGGCCTCGTGGCCGCCGGGCTGGGATCGGCTCTGTTGCCACTCGATGACCCCTACCTCAAAGCCCGCAACCCCGTGCCCCTGCAGCCCGCGGCTTACCGCGAGCTGGGCTTGGTGTGGCGCGAAGGCGATGATGCCCCGCCGGTCGAGCACTTCAAGGATTTCGTCGTGGCCCGCACCGCTGAGGGCAGTAGCTTGGTCGAGGCCGACTAGCTGCCGAAGGGAAGCTTAGCGGCCAGAGCAGCGAGCGTCTTCGGGGTAGAGACCTCGTGGGGCAGCCAGGGGATGGTGTGCACCGGTTGGCCCGGCAGTTTCACCGCGAGCAATGCGAGGGCCGCGCCGCGTTGCTCTCTATGACGTTTAAGTGGGGGCAGAAGGGGTGTAGTCCATCACCCTCACGGGTCGCAGATTGCCTTTGCCGAGAGGCCAACTGCCCTACATGACGAAGATCCGCGCGGATCGGCAATGACGGCGTATAACTTTGGCAGCTCGGGCAGTTTCGGCTCGCGCGCCGGGAGCAGGAGTCCTGTGCAAAGGCCTGCAGCTTGTTGAAAACGCGAAACCGCGCTGGGGCCTCAACGAAGAGGCCCCAGCGCGGGATGAAGCTACGTGGCCTTAAAGGAGGCCACAGTGCTTACTTGGTGGCAGCAGCGTAACGCTCGGCAACGTCGTCCCAGTTGAAGACGTTCCATACGGCCTTAACGTAGTCAGCCTTCACGTTCTTGTACTGGAGGTAGAAGGCGTGCTCCCACATATCCAGCATCAGCAGCGGGGTGAAGTTCACGGAGATGTTGCCCTGCTGATCGGTGAGCTGCTCAATAACCAGGCGACCAGCAACGTGGTCATAGCCCAGAACTGCCCAGCCGGAGCCCTGCAGGCCGGTGGCAACGGCGGAGAAGTGAGCCTTGAACTTCTCGAAAGAACCGAAGTCACGGTTAATAGCCTCAGCCAGCTCGCCGGTGGGCTCGCCGCCGCCGTTCGGGGAGAGGTTCTTCCAGAAGATGGAGTGGTTGGTGTGGCCACCCAGGTTGAAGGCCAGGTTCTTGGACAGAGCGCGGATGGCGTCAGCATTAGCCTCGCCGTTGCGCTGCTCCTCCAGAGCCTCGAGCGCAGCGTTAGCGCCAGCAACGTAGCCAGCGTGGTGCTTGGAGTGGTGCAGCTCCATGATCTCAGCGGAGATGTGCGGCTCCAGGGCATCGTATGCGTAGTCGAGTTCCGGAAGTTCGTAAACAGCCATTTGTTTCATCCTTTCTTTGGGGTACGAGGCCCCATGGTAGGGCCCGGATGAGAATTTGGCCACAATAATTTTTCTATGGGAGTCGCCGTGAACAAAAACCTGGATTGCGGGCAGCGCGGCGGAGTATAAGAGGGAGGACAACGCTAAGTGTAAGGAGAACCCAGCATGTTTCTTTTCAGGCCAGAGCCCACGCTGGTGGCGGCTAAGGACGCCCTTCCCGGGCGCGCGGAGCCCGTCTTAGAGGCCCCACAGCCCCACGCGGTGTTAGACACTCCGATTACTGGACCGTGGAAAGAGGGGCAGAGGTCCCTCATCATCGCCATCGGCTGTTTCTGGGGCGCGGAGAAGATGTTCTGGGAAACTGAGGGCGTGGAGTCCACGTCCGTGGGCTATGCGGGCGGCACCACGCCGAATCCCACTTATTATGAGGTCTGTCGCGGGCTGACCAACCATGCGGAGGCTGTCCAGATTACGTATGATCCGCAGCGCGTGAGCTTGCGCGACCTCGTGGTCAAGGCCTTGGAAGCCCACGATCCGACCCAGGGATTCCGCCAGGGCAACGACGTGGGCACGCAGTACCGCTCGGCTTTCTACCCCGAGACCGAAGAGGAACGCGCGGAGATCCAGCAGCTTGTGGATTCCTACGCGGGCAAGCTTGCCGACGCCGGCTTCGGCGCCACCACCACCGAAGTCACCCTCCTCAGTGAGACGGACTCAGGCCAGTACTACCTGGCTGAGGACGAGCACCAGCAGTACCTGCATAAGGTGCCCAATGGCTATTGCCCGCACCACAGCACCGGTGTGAAGTGCGGCTAGAGCTGCTTACGGACGTGAGTCCGGCTAGAGCTGCTTGCGCACATGCGTGCGGAAGTCGGAAGGTTTGTTGAGCTGGTCGCGCTCCACGAAGACCCGCATGCGCTCGGCTAATTCCGGGGTGAGTTGTGTGCGCGTTTGGGATCCGAGGACGGAATCCCAGTACCAGAAGGTTTCCTCGAAGTAGTTGTGCCCGTGGCCGCCCGGCACGTTGAGCGAGTTGATCTGGTCCAGTGCTACCTGCCAGAAGGTGATGAACGGATGCCAGCGCAGGTTGTTAAAAGTATCTGCGTACAAGGTCTGCGGGGTCGGCTCGTGGATCCAGTTGGGGCGGGCATAAATGAGCTTGCTATCCCACCACACGATGGCATCGGAGGCGTGTTGCCCCACCGCTACCCGCGGGCGCTCCCAGGGGCCATAAGGCTCGCCGAAGGCATCGTGCTCCATGTGGGCGGGGACTGCGGCGAAGCGGAGGTGCCGGCCGCCGTCGATAAGCGGCAAGCGCTCCAAGGAGCCGCGTTCGCGGTGCAGGCGCCGCATGAAGCTGGTCATCCGCGGAGGTCCGGTGAAGACCGCACCATCGCAGGCGGCGAGGAGTTCCTCGAGCGTCTCAAAGTTCTCCACGATGGCATAGCAGCCCAGCGACTCGCCGCTGAAATACAACTTGGGGCGGTTGTCCTCAGGGAGGAGCTCGAGGCGGTCATGGACGGCCGCGATGAGCTCGCGCGCAAAGGTGCGGGAGAGGTTCTTGTCCACCAGGTAGGAAAACATGGAAGGCAAGTAGTCGAATTGCAGGGCCACGGTGGCGCAATTGCCCCGCGTGAGGAATTCGTATCCACTGACCGCATAGTTATTGATCCATCCTGAGCCGGAGGGCATTTGCAACACGATCGTGTCGCGGTGGAACGCACCCGTGCGGTCCATCTCCGCCACCGCGTGGCGTGCGGCGGCGTGCGGGCCGCGACCGCGAATGAGTCCGATATAGATGCGAATTGGCTCGTGGGCGCGCTCGAAGTGCATGACCTCCTTGATGTCCTGGGCGCGCGGGCCGCGGTCAAGAAACGCTCTGCCCTGTGAGCCGACGGCCGTCCAAGGCTCATGGGACCAGGGGCTGCCAGAGCGCTCCGGCTCCCACGGCATGGCGGAGCCCGGATATACCAGTTTGTTGAGTGCAAGGCCTTGGACGGAGGCCTTGCGGAGTAGGCGCCGCCACACCATCCGGTCGCTGACCAGGGCTGTGGCGAAGCCGACCGCGCCGCCGGCTAGCGGCCAGGCAATCCACCTGGGCAGCCAGCGCTGGACCTGGAGGGAAAGCTGGGTGACGGTGAGCTGGGCTGCTTCCCCCACAACGAGCAAGGCGCCGTAGCCTGCCGTGCCCACGGCCATGCCCAGTGCTGCGGACTGAGGTCCGCGGTCATTGAGCTTTCCCACGAGCCGGGCTTGCTCCGTCTGATTGCGCAGGGAGCGTATGCCTGCGATGAGCGTGCCAACCCCCAGTGCGTAGTAGGAATAGCGCCGAGTGGTGGGGCCGACGCGGTCCTGGGGGCGGCGGCCAGCGTGGTGCAGCGCGCGCTTGGCAGCGAAGGCCGCGGTGGTCGCGGCGAGGTGTCCAGCGCCTTGGCCGATGGCCACGTTGGCGGCGGTGACCCACCACGGGCGGGGCAAAAGGGAAGGGGAGACGGCTGCCCACGTTGCGACTTCGGCGCCGAAGAGCCCGGGCCACATGTTTTGTGGCAGGCGCCGCCGGCCAGTCATGCGCATGCCGGGCGTGAGATCGCTGATGATCTCCAGGGAAAAGATTGCAGCCTGAAGGCCCGTGCGGGCGGTTCTGAGTGCGATGCGGCGCGCAAGTTGACGCATGCTGGCCATTGAACCAGCTTTAGGTTCGACGTGCAGCGCAGCCTCCATAGATGTCCGATCAGACATAAAAATGTGAGATCGGACTACTGGGTCTGTGAATTCGGGCGCATAACGAGCAAAATTCGGACATTGGGGGCACAATAGGAGGCATGGGAAATCATGTTGGAAACAAAGTAGTACTCATCGGCGCGGGCGACGTTGGAGTTGCTTACGCCTACGCTCTGGTCAACCAGGGAACTGTTGACCACCTGGCCATCATCGACATCGACGAAAAGAAGCTCGAGGGCAACGTCATGGACCTCAACCATGGTGTTGTCTGGGCCCCGTCCCGCACCCGCGTGACCAAGGGCACCTACGAAGACTGCAAGGACGCCTCCATGGTCGTCATCTGCGCCGGCGCCGCTCAGAAGCCCGGCGAGACCCGCCTGCAGCTCGTGGACAAGAACGTCAAGATCATGAACTCCATCGTGGGTGACGTCATGAAGAACGGCTTCGACGGCATCTTCCTGGTCGCCTCCAACCCGGTGGACCTGCTGACCTACGCGGTGTGGAAGGCTTCCGGCTTCCCGCACGAGCGCGTCATCGGCTCCGGCACCGTCCTGGACTCGGCCCGCTACCGCTACATGCTCTCTGAGATGGATGACGTGGCGCCGACCTCCGTCCACGCCTACATCATCGGCGAGCACGGTGACTCCGAGCTGCCGGTCGTCTCCTCCGCCAACATCGCTGGTGTCTCCCTGTCCCACCGTTCTGAGAAGGACCCGGGCTACAACGAGCGCATCGAGAAGATCTTCGAGGACACCCGCGACGCCGCCTACCACATCATCGACGCCAAGGGCTCCACCTCCTACGGCATCGGCATGGCCCTGGCCCGCATCACCCGCGCGGTCATTCAGAACCAGGCTGTCGCACTTCCTGTCTCCGCTTACCTGCAGGGTGAGTACGGCCACGAGGATGTCTTCATCGGCACCCCGGCCATCGTTGACCGCTCCGGCGTCAACCGTGTTATCGAGCTGGCCCTCGATGACCACGAGAAGGAGCGCTTCGAGAACTCCTTCAACACTCTCAACACCATCAAGGAAGAAATCTTCGGCTAGTGAAGATTGTCGCCCACAGGGGATACTCCGGGAAATATCCGGAGCTATCCCCTCTTGCCTTTGAAAAAGCGCTCGAGCTTCCCATTCACGGCATCGAGTGCGATATCCGTCTGAGCAGCGACGGCAAGGTGGTGGTTCACCATGATCCCACCCTGGACCGCACCACGAATGGCTCAGGCCGAGTGTCTCGCATGACATGGGAGGAGCTGCGCCGCCTCAAGATCGGTGGTGGCCAGCGCATGCTGCTTCTCGACGAGCTCCTCGAGATGCTCGGCGATAAGAAGCATCACCTCTACATCGAGACCAAGCATCCCTCGGGGCAGGGCGACATCCTCGAAGAACAGATGGTGCTGCGGTTGCGCTACGCAGGGCTTGTCGACGACCCCCGGATCCACATGATTTCCTTTTCCCACCGGGCCATCCGTCGAATGGCAGCGCTCGCCCCGCATATCGACCGCATATATTTGCGCCGCGATTGGGAGCGCCATTTCAACCGCCCGGACATCCTGTTATCGCAGCCCACGGGCCTAGGCATGTCGCTGCTGCGCGGCAAGCTCCAACCAGGCGCCATTGGTGCGCATGGTCTGCCCACGTACATGTGGACCATCGATAAACCTGAGGATATGAAGTGGGCGTGGGCCAATGGGGTGGATATTCTCGCCACGAACCAGCCGGAAGTGGCCCTGCATGCCATTGAGCTGTAATGAACAGGTAAGTTGTTCAGTATGGCCAAGAAGAAAAAGAAGAACGAACAGCTGCCGGAGGGCATGTCCCGCCGCCAAGCTAAGCTCGCTGCCCGCGCCGCCGAGCGCGCTGCCCTGGAAAAGGACCCCCGCCCCTTCGGTGGGCTCGCCGCTGAGGCTAGCCTCGTCGCCCTGCAGGAATTCGTTCCTTCCGCAACGGCGAAGCTGTCTGTGAAAGGCTTTGACAAGGACGTTTACGTCTCCACCGTGCTGCCCGGTGCTACCGCGGCACTCATCCGTGATGAGGAGTCCGGCGGCGAGGCCTTCGTGGGCCTGCAGGTGCAGTCCCATACGCACAACCCGGGCCGCGACCTAGCTTTCGCCCTGAACTGGGTGAAGAACAACGCGCCGGGTTCCACCCTCGAGTCCACCGCTGCTGATGGCTCCCAGCCGGAGCTCAAGGAGCTGCTTGAGGAAGACGCCGAGCTGGAGATCAACGTCTACCAGGACTTCGCGTGGTGGATGCCGGAAGGCGCGCAGGTCCCGCCGCAGATGGCACAGGCTCTGCAGCGCGCCAACGATTCCGTCATTGAGTCCTACCAGGTAGGCCAGGAGGCCGAGGGCTTTGTGGGTACCGCCTTCTGGGCTAACGCCGGTGGCGGCAAGGCACACATCCGCTGGGTCCGCCCCTGCGATGACGAGAATGCTTTCCTTAACGCCCTCGCGCGCATCGCCGCTCGCGGTGAGCTCAACCTGGGAGAAAACACCAAGTTTGCCGGCGTTTTCCGTACCCACGGCCTCATCGCTCCGGTCTTCGACCTCGATCCGGAGGTTGCGCACGATTCCTACGAGGCAGAGTTGTCTCGCGTGAACAAGGCGCTGGAGGAGGAGATCTCCAACGACGCCAACCTCGACGCCGATGAGCGCAAGCAGCTGCAAAACATCAAGTCCCGTCAGGTGACGCTGCGCTAGTTGCCCTGGCGCCTTCGCCCCCCGAGGCGTGGGTACGAAACGATCAAATAAGGCTCCAAAACCTTGTGGTTTTGGAGCCTTATTTGATCGAAACGACCGGCCGAAGCCTTAGCGCAGGGAGTCCCAGAGCGCTTGGGCTTCGGCGTCGTCCCAGAGGACGACGTTGCCCACGACTGTGTCCTCGAAGCCGCCGATGGGAACCGTCTTCGTCTCCACGCCGGAGGCCATGGATAGCGCCACGCGGGCAAGGTGCCAGACGTGGTCCTTCTCGTTGACGATGAAGGAGTCGGCGGTGTGGTTAACCAGTGAAATTGCCTTGAAGGGGTTGCCAATCGTGGAGAAAGACGTTGCCTTATCCAGCAGTGCGGCGAAGAATTCGCGCTGGCGCTCCACGCGGTCCAAGTCACCCATCGCGGTGGCGCGGGTGCGCACGTAGCCGAGCGCATCCGGCCCGCGGAGCTTCTGGCAGCCCGCTTGGAGGTCGATGCCGGCAAGCGGATCGTTGATGGGCTCCTTGACGCAGATATCCACGCCGCCGACGGAATCCACGACGTTGGCCAAGCCACCCATGCCGATCTCCGCATAGTGGTCGATGTGGAGGCCGGTGGCTTGCTCCACGGTTTGGGTCAGCAGCTGTGGGCCGCCGTAGGTAAAGGCTGCGTTGACCTTGTCCATGCCAAAGCCGGGAACGTCGACATAGCTATCGCGTGGAATGGAGACCAACTGGGCCTTTCCGGATGCGGGAATGTGCAGCAGCATGATGGTATCGGTGCGGCCGACGCCCACATCGCCACCGGTGCCTAGCTCCGCCTGTTGTTCTTCAGTGAGCCCCTGGCGCGAGTCCGAACCTACGAGCAGCCAGTTTGTACCAGAGGTTTGTGCCACCTGCTCGGTGGGCAGGGCATCGATGCGCGTTAAACGCGAATCCGTCCACAGGGTGAAGGCCACCATGAAGACGAGGGCGATGACGACGATCCAGCCCAGGCAACCGAAAGCCTGCTTGGCTGGGTTTACTTTCTTGCGGCGGCTGTGCGGGCGACCTTCGGCACGCCTGCGGGTGGGGGCTTGCGGAGCATAGCTACGCGGTGGGGCTTCCGGGGTGTACCGATTGGCGCGGACAGCAGGCTGTTGCGAAGGTACGCTCCGGCGGGGCGCTGGGCGCGCAGGGGAGCGCTGGGCCATGTAGGCGTCGACGTCGAAGCGGGTCTCCTCCGGCCGGGAACGCCGCGCGCTGGGGCGCTGAGCGCGGGAGGATGAATGCGCAGGATTAGCTTGCTGCGCGGATGGGCGGCGGCGCACCGGTCGGCCGTAGCGATCGCGCAAGGGCTGCCCGTCGGCACCAAGGACGAACTCGCCAGCGTCATCACCGGCCGCGTGTGAGCCGCGTGGGCTGGCCATGTTCCGGGGGCGGGAAGGGCCTGCAGAGCTAGCGGAGCCCGCGCGGCGAGGTCTGCCGTGGGGCTCGCCGGCACGGCGGGCTTCGCGCTCTGGATCGCGTCCTTGGTAGGTCATGGGGAACACTGTACCGCGAAACAACTTCTGCCCCACCTATCACACAGGGGGCGGTAGCTGTCTTTTCGCTGTGGCTTGCTGATAGCTCTTATTTAAGCGCCGAAGAGGAGGGCGTAGCCGACGAAAGCGATGGCGTCGATAAGAAAGTGCGCGATGACCAACGGCCACACCTTGCCCGTGCGGTGGAAGTACCAGCCATAGACCACGCCCATGATGATATTGCCGAAGCCCGCGGAAACACCCTGGTAAAGGTGATAAGAGCCGCGCAGGATGGAGGAAGCCGCCAGCGTTGCGGGCAGGGCCCACCCAGACTGCTTAAGTCTGGTCATGAACCAGTACACCACCACCAGCTCCTCCGCCCAGGCATTAGCAAAGGACTTGATGAGCAGCACGGGAATCTCAATCCACGTATCGAAGGCTCCCGGGACGACCTCCTTGGTCCAGCCGAAGTGCAGCGCTATGTAATACAGCGCCAGACCCGGCAGACCGATTACCGCCGCCAACGCCGCGCCATGCAGGCCATCCCGCCACTGCGGGCGGGGTGGAG
Source organism: Corynebacterium sp. HMSC062E11 (assembly GCF_001811845.1). Lineage (NCBI taxonomy): Bacteria > Bacillati > Actinomycetota > Actinomycetes > Mycobacteriales > Corynebacteriaceae > Corynebacterium > Corynebacterium sp. HMSC062E11. Next base: position 144,294 of record NZ_KV806816.1, on the reverse strand, counting down.
AGGAAATCAAGTACAGAGCAAGCGCTCCCCACGCGAAGAGCACCGCGGCACTGCACAGCTGGAAGGCGAGGTCGAGCAACGTAGTCGCTGACTGCGAAGCGTTGATGGTGACCGATTGCTCATTGAGCGGCGCCGGGTTGAGCAGGGAATCGGTCAGGCGCAGCGCGGCGCGCACGCCCGAGATACCAAACGTAATGGTCAGGACGATGAGGATCTCCGCGCGCAGGCGTGAGCGCGCGATCATGGGTGAAGCACCTGGGCGAGGCCGAGGAGGGAGGAGTCGTCAAGCGTGATTGACCCTAAGTGCACGCCCACCGGCGGATGATCGCGCACCGGCCACGGCACGGAAATAGCGGGCAGTTGTGCCACGTTGAACAGCGAGCCCCACGGAGACCACCGCGTTTGCTCTTCGAAGTTGGCCTGGTGATCCAGCGCCAGGAAATGCCCGCGCCGCGGCGGATCGAAAGCCAGCATGGGACTCAAGACGGCATCCACGTCCCATTCCTGGGCCAGCATCTCCGGCAGCTGGGCGGCATGGGCGCGGGCCGCGGCGAATTCGGAATCCGTTACTAGCCGGCCCTTCGCGCGAATCCACTCCGCGTAGCCCTCAGCGAAGTCGAGGCCTGCCAACCTCCGGGTGAAGATGTGTTGGAAGGCCTCAAAGGTGCGGGCAGCTTGAGGGTAGGGAGAGATGGCGACGGTTTCGAAGCCGGCGCCTTCAAAGGAGGCGGTAGCTTCCGCGACCGCGCGCAGCATGTGCGGGGCCACCTCGGTTTTAGCGAAGAGGGGATCCGTCAGCACGCCGATGCGGGCGCGCCGGGCACGCGGGCGAAGGCCGTGCAGCGTTGCGGTATCGGCGATGCTGCGCGTGATGAACCCCTGCACCGAGAGGTCCTCGCCGCCGGGCTTAAACCCGACGACGCCGCAGGCAGCGGCCGGAACGCGGATGGAACCGCCACCGTCGGAAGCATGCGCGGCGCGCAGCAATCCACGCGCCACCTGGACCGCCGCTCCGCCGGAGGAACCGCCTGGCGTATGGCCGGGGTAGAGAGGATTATCCGGGTGGGGCAGGCCGACAGGTTCGGTGTCGACGCGCAGGCCCAGCTCGGGCGCGGCGGACTTGCCGACGACTCGTGCGCCGGCGTCGATAAGCTCTTGCACGAAAGGATCAGTCTCCTCCGCCACGTAGGTGCGCTCGGCATGGCCGAGCGTGGTGGGCATGCCGGCGACGTCGTTGAGATCCTTGGCCGAGAGAATCCACCCGCTCAAGCGCCCGTGTGCCTGTGGCCGGCGCTCGAGATCGAGATACGTGAAGCCGTGCTCAGCAGGGCTCAGGCCCGCTAGATCCTCACGCAGCTTGTCCAGTGTGAACTCGGTTCTCTCCATGGCGGCTCAGTCTAGTAGTTGAGTGGGATAAAGTTGCTGCCATGAGCACCACCATCGCATTCCTCGGGCCCGCCGGAACCTTCACAGAAGCGGCGATGCAGCATTTTGCCGCTGACTTTGATTCCCCCGAGGGCCTTCCGGTGAGCTCGCCGGCCGAGGCGCTGGCGGCGGTGCGCACCGGTACGGCGGACTATGCCTGCGTGGCCATTGAGAACTCCGTGGACGGACCCGTCACGGCTACTTTTGACGCGCTTGCCGACGGCTCCCGGGTCCAGATCTACCGCGAGGTGGACCTGCCGGTGTCCTTCTCCATTCTGGTGCGCCCCGGCAGTTCCGACCGCACAACCTTCTCTACGCATCCTGTGGCCTACCAGCAGGTACGCGGTTGGTTGGAGAAGAACCTGCCGGACGTGGAGTATGTCCCGGCGGCGTCGAATGGCGCGGCGGCGCAGGCCGTGGCACGCGGGGAGGTGGATGTCGCGGCCGCCCCTGCCCGTGCAGCGGAGGTCTTCGGGCTGGACTCGATTGCGGAGAATGTCGCGGACGTTGTCGGGGCCACGACCCGCTTCGTCCTGGTGGGGCCAGCCGGAAAACCGACCGAGCGGACCGGCAACGACAGGACGTCGGTCATCTTCACCCTGCCCAACGAGCCCGGCTCCCTCGTCGGCGCCCTCCAAGAATTCGCGCACCGCGGGGTGGATCTTTCCCGCATCGAATCCCGACCGCTGCGCACCGTCTTCGGTAACTATCGCTTCCACGCCGACCTCATCGGGCACATCGAGGACCAACCGGTGGCGGAGGCTTTGCGGGCGCTGTGGTTGCGCGCGGAGAACGTCGTTTTTGTCGGCTCCTGGCCTTCCGCGGTAAAACTCGGGGAGGGCCCACGGGATTTGGCGCGGCTGAAAGAGGCCGATGACTGGGTAGCGCAGGCGCGCACCGGTCAATAGTGTGGTGAAGCATGACCGGAAGAATCATCCTCCTGCGCCACGGCCAGACCTATTCCAATATTGACCGCATCATGGATACCCGCCCGCCGGGCGCCGAGCTCACCGAGCGCGGCCGCGGCCAGGCGGAAGATGTCGGCCGCGAATTGGCTGAGCTGTGCGCAGGCCGCCGCGTGCGCTTTGTGTGTTCTATTGCCCTGCGCGCCCAGCAGACGGCGATGCTGGCCGCCCGCACATACGGCGAGGCAGCCGATGAGCGCGGCGTTCCGGTGGAAGTGCGCGTGGGCCTGCACGAGGTCTTCGCCGGCGAACATGAAATGAGCGGCAGCGAGGATACCCATCGCGAGTACATGGTGGCGCTGCGCGGCTGGGTCGACGGCGACCCGGAGGCCCGAATGCCGGGCGGGGAAAGCTACGTGGACGTGTTGGGGCGCTACCAGCCTGTGCTGGAGGATCTCGCTGCTGAGCTGGAGGATGATGAAGACATTGTCGTCGTCAGCCACGGCGCCGCCATTCGTGTGGTGACGACGCACGCCTGCGGCGTGGACCCCGATTTTGCTTACACCGGATACATGCCCAACTGCCGCTTTACCCTCATGGAGCCCCAGGGCAAGCCCTTTGGCCAGTGGGTGCTGAGGCGCTGGGCGGATACCGAAGTTTAGTTCATTGCGGCAACGGTAGGCACCTACCCCCAGCCGAGCTCGTGGAGGCGGTGCTCCTCGAAACCAAAGTAGTGCCCGACCTCGTGGAAGACGGTCACCATGACTTCGTGGGCGAGCTCTTCCTCCGAGTTGCTTATCGCCTGCAAAGGCTGCCGGTAGATCGAGATGGTGTCTGGCAGGTGGCCGGTGTGTGAGGCCGTGCGGTGGGTGAGCATTACGCCCTCGTAAAGCCCAAGCAGGTTGGGGTTATCCGGGTGCTCTTCCTCGACGAGGATGACCAGGTTGCGCATCTGATCGACGAAGCGATCCGGGATCTTGTCCAGGGCCTCGCCGACTAATTCCTCGAAGCGTTCCTCGCTGACCTCGTACATGTGCTTACTCCCTGTTGAGCGGACGGGGGTTTATTGGGCCGGTGCCACGGCTTCAGGCGCGGCGGGATCGGCGTTCTGCCCGGCCGGCTGGGCATTCTCGCTGCCCTGCTGGGAGTTCTGCTCGGCTGGCTGGGCATTCGGGTCGCGCAATGGGTTGCGCTTCGGCTGCTCCGTGGGCGGGGCGCCATTGATGCTCAGGGCATCACGGCCGCCCGTGGCAGAGCCGGTGATCTCGGAGAAGTGGCCGTCCTTGATGTGGATCAGCGAGCAATTCACCGAACGGGAGCCTCCCTCCCACGATTCGCGGCTCATCGCGCCCCAGAAAGGCTGCAGCGTGGATTGGTAGAGATTCTCCTCGCCGCCCAGGTAATCCATGGCGTTCTGGGTACACGTTTCGGAGAGGAATTTATCCATCTCTTCATCGCTGGGGTAAGCATCGGGGAACTTCTCTGCCAGGCTGATGACGGACACGGTCTCCATCTGGTGCGGTTCCTGGCACGGCACGGTGCTGACTACCTGTTTGTCATCCACCTTGCGGCATTCGCCGGGCTTGGCGACGATCGCCTGGTCCACCTCGCTGACCTTGCCCGTGGACTCCTGCGGTACGCCGTTGGCGTCGGTAGTCTGCAGGCCGCACAGGAGGGTGCGGTCACCCTGATCCCAGGAACCGGCCGGCGGAAGGATGGAAGCAATGTCGTAGCGTCCGTTGGGATCCCATTTGCCGTTGAGGTAGCTCACCGTGGGGGCCTCGCATAGCTCGTCGCGCAGGGCGTTTTGCCGCGTGACGTCTGGGCGCTTGGCGTTGGGGCCGAACTCGCTGGTGGGGTAGGCGCTGAGATCCTCTCGGGCGGAGACCTCGAAGCGGTGCGGTTTATCGCAGCTGGTCTGCTCAAAACCTGTGGCAGTGCCGTCCGGGGCGATATCCCACGTCACACACGAGCCCGCGGAGGCGGTGGTGAAGGATGCGGCTTCGCCTTCGGAGGAATCAGCGGCCTGGCTACCGTCGGCGCTGGGGGAAGCGGAGTCATGTGCGGCCGAATCGGTGCCAGTTGGCCCGCCACTGAAGAGACCGTAGAACGCCAAGAAGACGGCCGCGGCCACGGCAGCAACGAGGACGACGCGGATGGCGGAGGCGGAGCGCCACGCAGATGAAGTGCTCATAGAACTCTTCATACTACCCCCTCAACGGCTCAGGCTTCTAGCCCGCCCAAGGCTAAGGCGGCGGGAGAATCACTAGATGCGCGAGCGGGAGACGTGTGTTGTGAGCCGGTAGCGGTCGGTGCGGTAGACCGAGGAACACCATTCAACCGGGCGGTCCCCGGAGCGGGCGAGGCGGGTGATGTGCAGGAGCGGGGTGCCCGGTGAGACGTCGAGAAGCTCGGCGATGTCCTCCTCAGCTGCCACGGCGGTGACGGTTTGTTCGGCCTCGGTGATGGGGACCTTGAAGGTGTTATCCAAAATCGAGTAGACAGAGTTGTAGATGTCATTTTCCAGCAGCGTGGGCGCGAAGGCAGAGTTATACCAGCCATCGTCGATGGAATAAGGCTCGCCATCGCCCAAGCGCAGGCGCCGCAGGTGGGTATGGGAAACCGAGGCTTCCGTACCGAAAAAGGCGCAGACTTCACCGGGGGCGGCGCTGCGTTCACCCAGCAGGATGCGCGAGGAGGCCTGTACTTTCTGATAGCCCATCTCATCAGAAAAGGAGGCCAAATGAAGCCGGGAGACCAGCGGGTTGGGGGCCACGAAGGTGCCTTTTCCTCGCACGCGGCGCAGGCGGCCTTCAGCTACTAGGTCACCGATGGCGCGGCGCACGGTGATGCGGGAAACGCCGTATGTTTCCTCGAGGATGCGCTCGCCCGGAAGGATGTCACCGGGTTTGAGAGTGGTTCGGCAGAGCTCGGAGAGAATATCCCGCAGCTGAGCGTGCTTGGGCACGGGGCCGTCGGTAATAATGTGAGGTGCCATGTTATCCATGATAATCCGCTGGTTATTACCAGCGCAAAGGTGTGGCCGTGCGCTAAACTGTCCGGCGTGATTGATCTCAAGTTTCTTCGCGAAAATCCCGATGTCGTCCGCGCCTCCCAGGTAACCCGTGGGGAGGACCCCGCCTTGGTGGACCAGCTGCTCGCCGCCGATGAACAGCGCCGCGCGGCCATTGTGAAGGCAGACCAGCTGCGCTCGGAGCAGAAGGCCTTTGGCAAGAAGATTGGCCAGGCCTCCCCGGAGGAGCGCCCCGCGCTGCTGGAGGGCTCCAACGAGCTGAAGGAGAAGGTCAAGGCGGCCGGCGAGGAAGCGGCCGCAGCCGAGGCCAAGGTGACGGAGCTGCAGTACCAGCTCTCCAACGTGGTGGAGGGTGCCCCGGCGGGCGGTGAGGATGACTTCATCGTGCTCGAGGAGGTCGGCGAGAAGCCGCAGTTCGACTTCGAACCGAAGGATCACCTGGAATTGGGTGAAACGCTGGGGCTTATCGACGTCAAGCGGGGCGCCAAAGTCGGTGGCGCACGTTTCTACTACCTCACCGGCGATGGAGCCTTCCTGCAGCTGGGCATGCTGATGTTGGCTGCGCAGAAGGCCCGCGAGGCCGGTTTCCAGCTCATGATCCCGCCGGTGCTCGTGCGCCCGGACGTCATGCAAGGCACCGGCTTCCTGGGCCAGCACTCGGATGAGATCTACTACCTGCCGGCGGATGATCTCTACCTGGTTGGTACCTCCGAGGTGGCTCTGGCCGGCTACCACAAGGAAGAAATCATCGACCTGTCGAAGGGGCCGCTGCAGTATGCGGGCTGGTCCTCCTGCTTCCGCCGCGAGGCGGGTTCTCACGGCAAGGACACCCGCGGAATCCTGCGCGTGCACCAGTTCGACAAGCTGGAGATGTTTGTCTACTGCAAGCCGGAAGACGCCGAGGAGATGCACCAAAAACTCCTGAAGATGGAAAAGGACATGCTCGCGGCGATGGAGCTTCCCTACCGCACCATCGATATTGCGGGTGGGGACCTGGGCTCCTCCGCGGCGCGCAAGTTTGATAACGAGGCGTGGGTGCCGACTCAGGAGACCTACCGCGAGCTCACCTCGACCTCGAACTGCACCACCTTCCAGGCCCGCCGCCTGTCCACGCGCTATCGCGATGAGAACGGCAAGACCCAGTACGCCGCTACGCTCAACGGCACCCTGGCTACCACCCGCTGGCTCGTGGCCATTCTGGAGAACCACCAGCAGGCGGACGGCTCCGTCGTGGTTCCGGAGGCACTGCGCCCATTCGTGGGCAAGGACGTTCTGTACCCCGTAAACTCCTAGAAGAACGCGGCGCGCGGCGGCTCGCGCGCCGCTTACTTTTGTCCCCTCCTTGCTGCCTTCCGCCGGCGGCGAGGTCTTAAGCATTTGGAGCACTATGAGCGCTGTGGCTAACTTCCTCTACCGGCAGATCACGCACATCGGGCGCGGGGTGGCTATTGCTCAGGGGCTCAAGATGCGCTTGTCCGGGGAGGAGAATATCCCGGATAAGGGCGGGGCCGTCATCGTGTGCAATCACACCGGCTACATGGACTTTCTCTTTGGGGCTTTCCTGGCGTACCGCAAGCGCCGCTTGGTGCGCTACCTGGCTAAGGCCTCTATCTTTAAGACGCCGGTGGCGGGGCAACTGTTTCGGCTGATGGGCCATGTACCGGTGGATCGTATCGATGGTGGGGCGTCGATTGTGAAGGGCATTGAGCTGGCCAAGAGCGGGGAGCTCGTTGGGGTGTTCGCGGAAGGGACGATTTCCCGCAGCTTCGAGATTCGCAGCATGCGCAATGGCGCAGCGCGGATTGCTCATGGCGCGGGGGTGCCGATTATTCCGCAGGTTATCTTTGGCTCCCAGCGCCTGTGGACGAAGGGGCAGAAGAAGCACCTGGGCCGCACGAAGACGCCTGTGCTGATTAAGGCCTTGGAGCCTTATTACACGACGGGTGACTTTGACGCGGACATCGCTGAGGTACGCCGCCGGATGCAGGAGGCCCTGGAGGGCCTGTGGGCCGACTACGAAGCGGAGTTTGGCCCGATGCCGGCCGGCGAGTTCTGGGTGCCGGCACGCAAGGGCGGCGGCGCCCCGACGTTGGAGGAGGCAGAGGCCCAGGACTCCGAGGTGGAGAGTGAGCGCTACCGCGTGCGTCGGCTGCGCGATGATCTGACAAGCCTTAAGGACCGCGTCTCCGAGGCCACGGTGGAGCTCATGCGCGACCGGATGGCGCTGATGAAGCCGGGCAGTAACGAGGAAACCGGTACTGCAGAAGCTGGAGCCGATGCCGCAGAGAAGAATCGCCCGCGTACTGCGCCGGAAACCCTCGAGTGGATCAAGGAGAACCTCAACTCGGTGGTTGAGGAAGCCATGCGCGGCGTCGGGGAAGGCCGCGACAAGGTCACGGAGGTCATGGCGCAACTGAAATCCGACGTGATGGAAGCCCAGGCCTCGATGACGGCGAGCAGCAAGGAGATTTTCGCGGGATCCGTGGTGGAGCAGGGCTTGCTGTCTGCGGCGACGCAATCGCGCATCATCGTTTCCCGCCTGCCTCACCGGGTGAAGGCTGAATACTCTGAAGCGCCGCGGGTGATTGCGGCAGATCAGAGTGCGTTGAGTATGGAGAACGGCGAGATTTCGAAGCGGCTCCAGGAGGCGCTTGTACAACTGCACCCGCAGGTTGAGGAAGTGATCGTGATTTCGCCGCAGGGCGAGGTGCTGGACGCTGCGGCTTTTGGGGATCTCCCCCAAACCTGCTGGCGCATTGCCTGCGCGGACGGGGCCGAAGGGGTGCAGTTTAACGATGCCCCTGGCGGCGCAGTGGTGACCGCGTCTTCGCCTGCGGAGGGGTTGGCAGCCGTGGTGAAGAAGATCGGCGCCGAGTCCAAGGATCTCTTGTTCTTTGCCAACGAGCCAGGGGATGAGACCTTTGCGGAGGGTGGGGAAGGCGTCGCTGTGCATATGGTGGCGCTGGAGACCGCCCCCATTGAGGTGATTAAGGCTGCCCGTGCGGTGACGTATTCCTCGGAGCGTTATGGCATGGCTGAGGTGTTGGAGGCGATGGCGCGCCTGCAACGAGAGAAGGAATAGGTCCTTATATCCCTGGACTTGTGGAGAGTTCGTGACGCCCGTTAACACCCCCGGAAGGGGGTGGTATTTTATTTTGTTAACCTATGAAGCTTCTTGAAAATGCCAGCTTACGGCAACGAAACCTACGTGTGAGTAGCGTCTCCGGAGAGAAATCCAGGTGATATATAGCATTGGCTTTGGGAGAAAACTTCTTCTTCATCCGCCTTTCGGGCAGGTAGCCGAGGTATCGGTGAGCAGGGCGCTCGTGGTGGATGAGCACGATATGCTGCGCATTCCGTCAACTGGACAGGACTTTCTGACGCCGTGCAGCGAGAGAGGAGACTCAGTCAACAATGAGCACGACGAGTATTACAAGCTTCAACCCTGAGTATTTTGAAAAGACCTGGAACGACTACTCCACCGAGGATTATGACGTCGTCATCATCGGCGGAGGTTCCGTAGGCGCCGGCGCCGCCGTGGATGCGGCCACTCGTGGCCTGAAGACGGCTGTGCTCGAGGCCCGCGACTTCGCCGCTGGCACCTCGTCGCGCTCCTCCAAGATGTTCCACGGTGGCCTGCGCTACCTGGCCATGTTTGATTTCCGCCTGGTGGCGGAGTCCCTCAAGGAGCGCGAGCTCAACATGTCCACTCTTGCACCGCACCTGGTGAAGCCGCTGAAGTTCATCTTCCCGCTGACCCACCGCGGCTGGGAGCGCGTCATGATGTTTGGCGGCTTTACCCTCTATGACCTCATGGGCGGCGCCAAGAGCGTTCCGATGCAGAAGCACCTCACCCGCAAGGGCGTGCTGAAGGTGACCCCGGGCCTCAAGGAGGACGCCGTCGTCGGTGGCGTGCGCTACTACGACACGCTTGTCGACGACGCCCGCCACACCATGACCGTCCTGCGCACCGCCGCCGAATACGGGGCCAACGTGCGTACCGGCACTGAGGTCATTGGCTTTGAGAAGGACGCCCGCGGGCGCGTGACCGCTGCGAAGGTCCGTGACCTGGAAACCGGCCGCGAGGCCACCGTCAAGGGCAAGGTTTTCATCAACGCGACCGGCGTGTGGAACGACAAGATTCAGCAGATGGCAGGCGTCGAAGGAAAATTCACGGTTCATGCCTCCAAGGGTGTGCACATCGTGGTTCCGAAGGATGCCCTCGACGCGGAAGCCGCGCTGTGCTTCGTCACCGAAAAGTCCGTGCTCTTCGTCATCCCGTGGGGCGAATACTGGATCATCGGTACCACCGACACCGATTGGGAAAAGGGCCTATCCCTGCCGGATCCGGCCCCGACCAAGGCGGATATTGACTACATCCTGGACCAGGTCAACCAGCGCGTGCGCAACAAGATCACCCGCGATGACATCGTCGGCGTGTACTCCGGCCTGCGCCCGCTGCTGTCCGGCAAGTCCGATTCCACCACCAACCTCTCCCGCAACCACGCCGTGGCCCGCGTGGCACCGGGCATGGTTTCCGTCGCCGGCGGCAAGTACACCACCTACCGCGTCATTGGTAAGGATGCCGTGGACCTGGCCGTGAAGGAGCTGGGTACTAAGGTGTCCGAGTCCGTTACCGAGCGCACCCCGATTCTGGGCGCGGATGGCTATCACGCGCTGGCCAACCAGGTACCGGCGCTGGCTCGCCGCTATAACCTCAGCGAAGACCGCATCGAGCACCTGCTCGGCCGCTATGGCTCGCTGATCGGTGAGGTGCTGGCCCCAGCCGCTGAGGACGCCACGCTGCTCGAGCCGGTTCCGGGCGCTGAAAGCTACATCTGGGCTGAGGTTCGCTACGCCGTAACCCACGAGGGTGCTCTGCACATCGACGATATCGTGACCCGTCGTCTGCGCGTGGCCATCGAGTTCGCCGACCGCGGCGTCGCCGCTGCGCAGCCGATCGCTGAATTCGTTGCCCCGCTGCTGGGCTGGGATCAGGCCGATATTGAGCGCGAAGTCTCCCACTTCACCAAGCACACCGAGGCAGAGCTCGCCGCAGAGGCAGCGCTGACCGACCGTGAGGCAAACGACATCCTCGAGCGCGCAGGCAGCGCACGAGCCACCAAGGAAGAAGCCTAAAAGTCACGGGGCCCAGCGAGCGGTGGATATCCCTCGCTGGGCCCTTGGCCTAGGCAGATAAGAAAGGACATCTAATGACCGGAATGGATGCATTCCTGTGGGAGTTCATCGGCACTGCGCTGCTGCTCCTGCTCGGTAACGGCGTGTGCGCCGTTGTTAACCTTCGAACCTCGGGCGCACGCGGTTCGGATTGGATCGTCATCGCTATGGGCTGGGGCCTCGCGGTGTTCATCGGCGCTAGTGTTGCCGACCCCACCGGTGGCCACCTCAACCCGGCGGTCACCATCATGCTGGCCGTGAATGGTTCTCTCGAATGGAGCCTCGTTCCCTACTACCTGCTGGGGCAGATTCTCGGCGCCATGCTTGGTGCATTCCTTGCCTGGGCCACCTTTAAGCAGCTTTTCGACGCCAACAACCTCGACGAAGCCGGCAACGTCACCGGCGCCAACAAGAACACCGGGGGCATCTTCTTTACCAAGCCTGCGCACCCGAATAATGGGTGGAACGCGGTCACCGAGTTCATCGCTACCTGCGTGCTGCTCATGTTCATCGCCTTCGGCCCAACCGGCGGCGAGCTGGGGCCGCTGAGCTACTTCGGTGTTGCCTTCGTCATCGTCTCTATTGGTCTGTCCCTCGGCACCGCCACCGGCTACGCGATTAACCCGGTCCGTGACCTTGGCCCCCGCATCATGTACGCCTTCGTCCTTCCCATTAAGGACAAGGGAGACGCCAACTGGGGCTATGCATGGGTCCCGATAGTTGCACCGATGCTGGCGGCCGTCGCCGTTGGCCTGTTGTCCATGGTTCTTTAAACCAACCCCGACAAGGAGAAAACAATGTCTACCAAGAGCTACGTAGCAGCAATTGATCAGGGAACCACGTCTACCCGCTGCATTATTTTCAACCACGACGGCGAACAGGTGTCCGTCGGCCAGCTCGAGCACGAGCAGATCTTCCCGGAGAAGGGCTGGGTCGAGCATGACCCGGAGGAAATCTGGAGCAACACCCGCCGCGCGGTGGGTGAGGCTTTGGCCAACGGCGACATCAACGTCGAAGACATCGCCGCCCTCGGTATTACTAATCAGCGCGAGACCACCGTTGTGTGGGACAAGAACACGGGCAAGCCGGTGTACAACGCCATTGTCTGGCAGGACACCCGCACCACCGAGATTTGTAAGGAGCTCGCCGGCGACGAGGGCGCGGACAAGTGGCGCCGCCGCACCGGCCTCATCATCAACTCTTACCCGGCCGGTCCGAAGGTGAAGTGGATCCTCGATAACGTCGAGGGTGCGCGCGAGCGCGCTGAAAAGGGCGAGCTGCTCTTCGGCACCATCGATACCTGGCTGCTGTGGAACCTCACCGGTGGTGCCGACGGTGACAACGGCCAGGAGGCCCTGCACGCCACCGACGTCACCAATGCCTCGCGCACCTTGCTCATGGACATCGAGAAGCTCGAGTGGGATGAGGAACTGTGCAAGGAGATGGGTATCCCGACGTCCATGCTCCCGGAGATCCGCCCGTCCCTGGGTGACTTCCGAACCGTGCGCGAGCGCGGCTCGCTGGCCGGCGTGCCGATTCGCGCCATTTTAGGTGACCAGCAGGCCGCCATGTTCGGCCAGGGCTGCTTCCGCCCGGGTTCCGCCAAGAATACCTACGGTACCGGCCTGTTCCTCCTGCTCAACACCGGTACTACCCCGAAGTTCTCCGAGAACGGCCTGCTCACCACCGTGTGCTTCCAGCGCGAGGGCGAGCGCCCTGTCTATGCGCTCGAAGGGTCCGTGTCCATGGGCGGTTCCTTGGTGCAATGGCTGCGCGATAACCTGCAGATCATCCCGAACTCTGCCTCCATCGAGAACATGGCCCGTGAGGTTAAGGACAACGGTGGCGTCTACATCGTTCCTGCCTTCTCTGGTCTGTTCGCCCCGTACTGGCGCCCGGATGCCCGCGGCGTCATCGTGGGCCTGACCCGCTTTGCCAACCGCAAACACCTGGCCCGCGCGGTCCTCGAGTCCACGGCGTACCAGACTCGCGACGTCGCCGATGCCATGGTGGCGGACTCCGGCGTGGAGATCACCGAGCTGCGCGTCGACGGCGGCATGACGATGAACGAGCTGCTCATGCAGTTCCAAGCAGACATGCTTGGTGTGGAGGTGCACCGGCCGAAGAATGTGGAGACCACCGCAACCGGTGCGGCCTTCGCTGCGGGCCTTGACTCCGGCTTCTGGGATGACCTCAGCGTGCTGAGCTCCCAGCAGGGTGACTTCAAGGTGTGGAAGCCGCAACGCGAAAAGGAAGAAGTCGAGGCTCTCTACCGTGATTGGAAGCGCGCCATCAAGCGTTCCCTGAACTGGGAAGACGTGGACGATGACGACGTGATTGCCTAAGACCTGAACGACGCACGAAGGCGCGGCCGTGACGAGTAATCTCGTGGCGGCCGCTTTCGTCGTTGGGCGCTTATCCGTGCCGTCGCGTGTCTCAACCTGACGTAGACTCGGGGCTATGGCCAATGAAGTATTCTCGGACCACGCTCCGCGCCTCATCATCAGTGATATCGACGGTACTTTGTTGGACCGAAACCACCGGGTGCCCAAGCGAAACCGCGAAGCTGTGGCCCGTGCGGTCGCTGCGGGCAGCGAGTTTGCGCTGGCAACTGGGCGCCCCTTCCGGTGGATCATGCCCGTGCTCGAGCAGCTGACCGTGCGCCCAGTCTGCGTGACATCAAATGGTGCGGTGATTTATGACTCGGCGGAGGACCGCGTTCTCTCCGCCCACGAGCTTTCGCCTGAGGCTCTCGCAGAAACCGTGAAGGTCGCTGCAAAGGTGCTCGAGCCGCATGGCGGGGTTGGCTTCGGGGCGGAGCGCGCGGGAGGCTCGGTCTTGGACCCAGTTGAGGAACTCTTCGTGGTGGAATCGCACTATTCAGAGAACGCGCTCTTTGAGGGCTTCGGGCTGGTGAGCGTGGGGGAGTTGGTGTCTCGACCGGCGGTCAAGCTGTTGATTCGTAATACCGCGTTCTCGGCGCCGGAACTCTACGAACTCATCGCGCCGCACATTGATTCCGAGCTTGCTCACGTGACCTACTCGATGTCCGAGGGCGTTCTAGAGGTTGCGGCCCCCAACGTGACGAAGCGCCGCGGAGTGAAGTGGCTGGCCGAGCATCACGGTATCGCCCGCGAAGACATCATCGCCTTTGGTGATATGCCCAACGATATCGAGATGCTTGAGTGGGCCGGGTGCGGTGTTGCCATGGAGAATGCGCATCCGGATGTCGTGGCCGCTGCAGATGCAGTGACGCTGCCGCACCATCAAGCAGGTGTGGCAAAGGTCCTCGAGCGCTGGTTCTGATATCTCCGGTTGCGGGGTGTGTGGTGGTGTTTTAGTCTTTGTCGCATGGGGGATTTGGAGACTTATTTCTCCTACCGCAGTTCGGGGTTGGATCTTGTGGGGCTTGCGGTAGGCAGTGTGGATGATTTACGCGCGCGTGGCGCTTCATTGGCTGATGCGGTGGAGTTGGCTGGGCTGCATCGTGTGTATTTTGGGTCGACGCGTTTTACGGGCAAGCAGCGCCAAGCGCGTGCGGCTGCGGTTGCCCAAGGACATGATGTGGCGTCGTTGAGCTTGATTGAGGCGTATACCGCCAAGGTGAAAAAGGAGTTGGATGCGTGGAATCTGCGTGTCAGGTTGGCAGGGACTCCAGCACACCAAATCCCAAAGGTAGCGAAGGAACGCTTGAAGCAGTTGCGGCCGCGGCGGGTGCCTGAACCTGGGGTGCGCTTGACGTACCGGAAGGTGGGGCCGCATTCGTTGACGATTACTGATTCAGCCTTGCGCATTAGTGAGATGCGTGGGACTTTGGAGTCGATTAATCCGGCTGATTTGTTGGATGCGGCAGGTCAGGTGTTCTTTAACCAGGCGCATGGGGGTTCGAAGCCTGCGGTGGCGACCAATGTGGTGGTTACGTTGGATGAGTTGGACCAGATTGTGCGGGGTGAGGGCGATGATATTGAGCTCGTGCTTACCAACGGTGGGCGGATGACGGGCCGGGAGTTTGTGACCTATAAGTTTGCTGAGGTTGGGTATGTGACTTTGGTGCATCCGACTATAGGGCCGGTGTGGTTGCATCGTGTGCGGCGTTTGGCTGGGTTTGAGCAGCGGTTAATGGCGAGTGCGGAGCATCCGACGTGTGCGCGTGAGGGGTGTAATAAGCCGGCGGATTATTGCCAGGTGCATCATTTAGTGCCGTGGCAGGCGGGTGGGGCGACGGATCCGCCGAATCTGACGATGTTGTGTGCTTATCACAATGGCATCAATGATGATGACCCGGATAAGCCGACTGGTGCCGGCTATGTCTTTAGGTTGCGGGGCGGGGTGGGGTATGTACCACCCTGGGCGGAGCCGATTACTTCGCAGCCGGCATACCAAGCGGCACAGGCAGCATTGAAGCAGCAGACCACAGGGGACTTTTTAGGTTCAGCCCTCCCGGATACCTAAACCCCAAGCCCAAATAAATGCCGAAGCGGAAGCCATCAGGTGGCTCCCGCTACATCGGCGATCCCGCTTAGACTTGGGGTGCTTTGGGGTTAGTCCGTGAACACCTGAATCTGCTCAGTCTCCGGGTTGTAGACAATGGAACCGCCCTGGAACTGCACGCGGACTTCCTTGCCGAGGCCGGTGGGGACTTCGTTGGACGTCGGCAAGCCGAGCGTCGCCGCGTTGTCGCCGGACGCCCATTCCTTGGCGATGCGTCCCACGAGTGCGTGCGTACCAGTGTCCTCAGAGCCTAGGACGATGCCGTTCTGAAAGAGCTGGTAGATGATGCCGGCCGACTCATCCGGCCCGCCCACAGCCAATCCCAGCGCTGGGCCGAAGGCGTTAAGGACCGCCGTCCACGTTTCCTTCAAGCCCTCGTTCTTGCTCAAGGACAGCACCTTGGTCACGATGCCCGGGATCTGCTCCACCGGCAGCCCGTTGACGGTCTGGTCCGTGTCAATCTGCTGGTCCGAGCGGGCATACATGATGGCGAAGAGCGTGCCGGCCAGGCCTACCAGTGCTGTTACGGTGCTCATCGGGATTTCAGTATCGCCCAGCGAGGATGTTGCCTCCTGGGCCGGTGCGGGGGCAGACGGCGCAGCCGTGCTCGGCGTGGAGTCAGGGGTGTCTGGTGTGGTCGTATCCTCGCTGTCCCAGTCCGTCGACGTTGAACCAGACGCGCCCGACTTGATGGCCATGTACTTCTTGTGCGCCGCCGCGCGGATCTTCGGCCATTGGGCAATGGTGTATTGCCCCGGGCACGCGGTGTAGTGCACATCGCTGTGGCCGAAGAGGCCATAGACGGGGGCTGAAGCACCCGCCGGGTAGCGCGAGCCGCCGTAGCCCTCCGAGCGGAGTGAAACGCGGGAGGACGGATCGACGCCGGAAATCGCGCCCTTCCAGCCGGCGAGGTCGGTGACGGACTCCAGCAAGGCTTCCGTCGGCTGGGCCTGCTCGTAGTTGCCGATCATGGAAATGCCCCACGTGTTTCGGTTGAAGCCGCCGATGTGGGCGCCCTGCACGGCCTCATCGAGCCCGCCGTAGCGGCCCTCGTAAATGGTGCCGTACTTATCCACCAGCGCGTTGTATCCGATATCGCACCATCCCAGGCTCTGCGCATGGTACTTGTACGCGGCGCGCACCTGCGCGGCCGCCTGCGCACGGGTGTAATTGTTGGAACCCGCGGTGTGGTGCAGCGCGATAGCCTTCACGCCGTCGTCATAGTCGGCATCCTTGCACCGGATGCTCTCGTCGGCGCCCCAACCGGCGCGGGAGACCACGCGCGGCATGCCATCGGCCTCAGCGGTCGGCTCAATGCCCTCGCCCTCTTGGGCGTTGCCGTCCATGAAGACAGCCTCGAGGCCTTCGACGTCGCTGTTTGCCGGAAGCTCTTCGGTCTCGGCAACGGGGGCGATGTCGCCGACGTTGAAGGGGGCGTCGTCAAGCGCGGCGTCCTCAACGGGGGACTCGGTGAGTTTCTCATCCAAGTTCGACCCGGTCACCAGGTCCACGTTGTTGATGGAGACCTGCACGTCGTTGGTATCGCCCACGAAGATGAGCTCGGTGCCGTTCGTGGCATTGGGGTCATCGTTGTTGTAGGACATCGAGTCCATGTCGTACCACTCGGACCAGGACCCGTCCGGTTGCTTCGCGCGGACGAAGGCCGCGACATCGCGCGTGCCCTTCCACGTGACGGCGAAGGAGGAGAAGGTCTCATCGCGGTGGAATTGCTTGACGGCGCGCGGGCCTTCGCCCTCGCCCTGGGCTGCGATGGCCGGGTCATCCACGACGACCGTTTCGCCAGAGCCGAAGGTTTCGGAGGCCGAGCTCACTTCGATGGGGCCGCTGCCCGCTTCCTGGGTCTGGATGAGGGGTTGGCCGCCCACGGCTGCGGCAGCGACCACAGCGATCGAGGTGACCGTGGCGATAACCGGCGTTGACCACGTCGATTTCGCGGGAACAAGACGACGTTTGAGGTGCACTGTTACTCCCTAGGATGGTGGCGCCACAAGGTTAAGAGAAGCGCAAAAAGTTAACTAACGGGACAGATGTTACGTCAGGTGTTGGAGTGAAAGAAGGTGTGACACGCGAGTTTCCTCGCTTGGGTGTCACCCGCCGTTTTGCACGTGTTGCTGCCTTAAGCTGGTGGCCATGACTGCATATGACCTCATCGTTGTTGGATCTGGATTCTTTGGCCTGACCGTGGCCGAGCGCGCAGCCTCCCAGCTGGGCAAGAAGGTGCTCATCGTCGAGCGCCGCGAGCACCTGGGCGGCAACGCCTACTCGGAGGCCGAGCCGGAGACCGGCATCGAGGTCCACAAGTACGGCGCGCACCTCTTCCACACCTCGAACAAGCGCGTGTGGGAGTACTGCAACCAGTTCACCGACTTCACCGACTACCAGCACCGCGTCTTCGCCATGCACGACGGCACGGCCTACCAGTTCCCCATGGGCCTGGGTCTGATTAACCAGTTCTTCGGCCGCTACTACTCCCCGGATGAGGCGCGCGAGCTCATCAAGGAGCAGGCCGGCGAGTTCGCCGTAGATGAGGCGCAGAACCTGGAGGAGAAGGCCATCGCGCTCATTGGCCGCCCGCTCTACGAGGCTTTCATCCGTGATTACACGGCCAAGCAGTGGCAGACCGACCCGAAGGAGCTGCCGGCCGGCAACATCACGCGCCTGCCGGTGCGCTATACCTTCAACAACCGCTACTTCAACGACACCTACGAGGGCCTGCCCGTCGACGGCTACGCGGCCTGGCTGGAGAAGATGGCGGAGCACGAGCTTATCGACGTCCGTCTGGGCACCGACTGGTTCGACGTGCGCGAGGAGGTGCGGGGGGCGTCGCCAAGCGCGCCGGTGGTCTACACCGGCCCACTGGATCGCTACTTCGACTTCGCCGAGGGTGAGCTGGGCTGGCGCACGCTGGACTTCGACCTAGAGGTGCTGGAGACCGGTGACTTCCAGGGCACCCCGGTGATGAACTACAACGATGCGGACGTGGACTACACCCGCATCCACGAGTTCCGCCACTTCCATCCGGAGCGCGCCGATAAGTACCCCAAGGACAAGACGGTGATTATGAAGGAGTACTCGCGCTTTGCCGAGAAGGGCGATGAGCCGTACTACCCGATTAACACCCCGGAGGACCGCTCCAAGCTGGAGGCCTACCGCAAGCTCGCCGCCGCTGAGGCCCGCGAGAACCAGGTTCTTTTTGGTGGCCGCCTGGGCACCTACCAGTACCTGGACATGCACATGGCCATCGCGTCCGCGCTGAGCATGTTCGATAACAAGCTGGCCCCGTTCTGGAATGAGGGCAAGGCCCTGGAACAGGAGCGCGGCCACTAAGCCGCGTGCGGCCTGTACGGGTTAGTCCCCGTGGCGCGCTATGCTGAGACACCTCGATGGAAGGAGGTGACGGCATGGCCCAGCGCAAGAAGAAGCGTGCAGACCGCAGCATGTGGAAGATGTCCCCGGAGCGGCTCGAGGAACACCTCAAGCTGCGCAGTCGCGCAACGCGCATTCCCGATAAGAAGAAGGAACAATCCAGGAAGGCCTGCCGGAACACCCGGCAGGCCTTTGGCCTTTCTTTGGGAGGTTTCGCCAGCGCACGGGGCCGGGACGCCGCACATAAAACTTGTCGGACGCTCAACGATTGATTAAAGTTAACAGCAGGTTAACAATAGGCGAACAGAAAGTGAGTTTAGAGATGACTTCCCCGAATGCCCGCCGTTTCGATACGTTGCGCCAAGACTTGCACGCAGATTATGGCCACGAGTACACCGCGCAGGAGATTGATTCCTTCCTCGACGCCACCATTGAGCGCCACGAGGCCGGCGCAACCTTAGAAGAGTTCATCCCCGTGATGGTGGAGCGCGAGGTCCGCGAGCACTTCGGCACCCACCGCATCCACGTGCGTTTCGCCGCAGGAGCTGACCACGCGCTGGCGCAGGCTGCCGTAGCGCTGACGAAGAAGTACGCCGGCGAGGCCCTGCTTGTCGACGCCGCCGTAGCCCACCCCGAAAACGACCCCGACTCCCACATGGCCCACGTGCTCCAAGAGCGCGGCATGGCGGAGCACCCGGACCGCTACCTCGAGGACCTGCGTCTGGTGACCATCCCGGATTACATCGTGTACTTGGGCCGCGAGATCCCGCGCGACGAGGCCGGCAAGGACATCAAGATTTGGGACATCGCCACCGCCGAGACCGTGGAGGAGACCCGCGAGCTGGCCGATGACCTCGGCGCCCGCGTGCTCTACATGCTCAACCGCCTGGGAATCGAGCCCATCTCGGAGGATGCCGCTGTCACGGCCTAAATCAGCTGGATAAAGACTTCCTCAACGCGGTCGACACTGCGCAGGGAATCTGGAAGGTTAAGACCGGCATGGGCGATGACGTAGGCGTCGCGTACATCGGTCTTGGAGTTGCCGACGTGGATGCGAGAGAGCTGCCGCATCGCAAGCCCTGGTAGATGGCGAACATCTGCCCCCATGTCTTGGGCGACTGCGACGGTCAACCGGCCGATGTTGTTGGGAATAACAAGGACCGAGGCGTTGTCGGCGAGGAATTGGCCGAAGAGCTTGCGTAGCGAGCCTTCATGCTGATTGATGCGTTTGGACAGGACTTGCCTGCCTTGGGGATCGAGGACGCAGGCGTGGTGGAAGTATTTGCCGACGTCTACGCCAATGACGAAGTCATAGGCCATGGGTGTATGCCTCCTAGTGATGAATGAGAAGTTGGACTATTTAAGCTTCATCGCTGGGGTTGTCGGACATGCTTGCGCTGGCATCCACATTACTGTGAGACCTCATACCACCTGGGCTGGGTCGGGTTCCTATTAGCAGTTTGAGGATGTCACTGTCTTCGGCGGCATCACCCCCGGATCATTTTCAGACAGGGGCGGGAACAAGCCATACCGAAGCCAGCGACTAGTTCCACTGTCCTTTCAGACGGAGGGACCGGAAATAAACATAACCAGCCCAATCGGGTGGACAGGCTATGAATCTTCGGTGCCCTGAGGTGGAACTGCTAACAACGTAATGGGGGGAAGCGGGGGCAAAGTCAATAATTCGAGTCTGGCATAAGTTGATAAGGATTGCCTAACCTAATACTGTTTCAAGTTATGTTCCGATCGGGAATCGGCAACGGAAGCGAGGCGGCGACGATGAACAGAAAACGTGGATCGACCAGAGAACCCCTCTCCGGAGGGGGAGTCGGGGACGCGGGCCCGGACGGGACGGGCGACGGCGACGCGGTGGCGTCGCAGACGGACGACGGGCGGTTGGTACACGTCGCACCGGTCGCAGCGGGTGGCCGACCATCCACCCGCGATATGCTCGTCGCCGCCGCGATCGGCGTCGCGGGGTCTCTCGTCGTCGTGCCCCTGACCTACCTGCAGGTGTTCGCCGGCATCGCCCACGTTTATCTCGTCGCGGCGACGCTCGGGTTGTGGTTCCTGCAGTGCGTCGTTCCCCTCATCGTCGTCCGCAAGCCTGGCGCGAGCCTCATTGCGTGCCTTGCCATGGGCGTCGTGTCCGCGGCGACCACCCCGTTCGGCGTCGCCGCGATCGGGGCGCTGATCATGGAAGGATTGCTCATCGAGCTTCCATTCATGGTCACCCTGTACCGGCGGTGGACGCGTACCCAGTTCGTGGCGTCGGCGATGTTGTTCTCCGCGCTGATGGGAACGATGGCCCCGCGCGCAGTTGGCGTCGACTCGCCGACCACGCCCATGACCCTGATCAGCTTCGCCGTAGCCTTGGCCTCGAGCTTGGTGTTTTTGGTCCTGGGCTTTGCCGTCGCAAAGGGGCTTCGCAGCCGCGGGGTCACCCGGTGACCGGCGGAGCACCCGCGTGCGCCGGTGCGACACGCGGGACGGCCCCGGCCCGGTTACGGGTTAGGGGCGCGGGCGTGCGGCACGCCGATGGGCGATGGGCACCCGACATGGTGGATCTCTCCTTCGATTTCGGCACGATCAACGCCATCACGGGACCCGTGGGATGCGGAAAGACAAGCCTGGCCCACCTCATCGCTGGACTGATTCCCTCGCACATCCCCATCGACCATGCCGGATTCGTGCACATCGTCGATGCCGACGGCACCGAACGCCCCGTGGACGGGGACCGGGTCACCTTCGTCGGGCAAGACCCGGCGACGCAGGTGCTCACGCTCCGAGTCGTCGATGACGTGGCCATGGCCCTCGAGTTTTCCCTCGTGGAAGCCGGTATCGTCGCCAAGCGATCAGCCGAGGCTCTATCGGAGCTCGGGCTGTCAGAGCTCGCGGAGAAGGATCCGTGGGCTTTGTCGGGCGGGCAACGCCAGCGGATGGCCATCGCTGGTGCGGTGGCCAGGGCGCCGGAGGTCATGATCTTCGACGAGCCCGCCGCCCACGTCGACGAGGACGGTCGGCGGGCGCTGTTCGCCGCCATCCGTGATTTGCGGGCCCCGGGGCGCGTCATCCTGCTCATCGAGCACGACCTCCGTCCGTTCGACGGGTGGGTCGACACGGTGACAATCCTCGATGCGGACGGGAGCGTCGCCGCGCACGGAGCGCCGGAGGGTATCGCGGTGAAGGGCATTGCGACGTCGGCCGCGACCGCCGGAGCGCCGGACGCCAGTACGCCGGGCACGGGGGCACCGGACCGTCTCAGTCCGGACCGGCGGCGAAGGCCCCGGGGAGCCGGGGATGGCGCCGATCCGGAATCGGAGGCGGACGCCGTTCCACTGCTGGCCTTGACCGGAGCCCATGTGGCCCGGGGCAGGGAGCGGATCCTGAACGGGGCCGATCTGACACTGGAACGGGGCGAGATTCATGCCCTAGTCGGTGCCAACGGAGTCGGTAAGTCCACCTTGCTGGCGGTGCTGTCGGGCCAGATGAAGGCGGGAGCGGACCTCCGGATTGACGGCGCGTCCGCCCGGCGCGTCCCCGACGCCTTCGCGTCGTTGGCGTTCCAGAACCCCGAGCACCAGTTCACCCGCGCGACCGTCGCCGCGGAAATCGACTCCGCGCTGGCCGGCACGGACCCGCACGGACCACTCGGCGCCGATGAGCTGTGGAAACTGCGGGAAGCCTTGTGCCCCCGGGCACTTGACCCCGTCTCGCCGTTCGTCCTGTCGGGCGGACAGAAAAGACGGTTGGGCATCTTCCTGGCGGTGGCGGCCAATCGCCGTTTGCTGCTTCTCGACGAGCCGTTGGCGCATCTGGATTCGCCGAGCTCGCGCATCGTACTGGATGCCCTAGCGGAATACGCAGGGGCCGGCGGAACCGTTGTGTTCACGTGCCACGACCGCCGTGCTGCGCGAACGTGGGCGGATCGGGCGAGCATCGTCGCCGAAGGGAAGGTCGCCTGGTCCGGTCCCGCAGCCGACGTGCCGGCTTCCCCGGAGTCGTCCCGGCGGGATCGCGCACTGCCCGCGGCCGGCGCACGGACGTCCTTGGACGAAAGCCCCTGGACCGGTGGATCCGCCGCTCGAAGGCGCGCGGGGTTGAACGCCATCACGATTGTCGCGGCGGTGATGCTCGTCCTCGTCGCCGGGCTGCTCTCCGGCGGAGACGCCGTTCTCGCTCTGACGGGGGTCGCGTTCCTCGCACTCGCTGCGATCGCGGAACGCGACGTTCGGGCGACGGCGGGGAAGGTCCTCCTCGTCCTGTTGATCGGGGTGTTCTTCGGCCTGCTCGGGTGGCGCTCCGAGTTCTACGGAGGTGGGGATACGGCGGAGGCCGTCCGCCACGGCATCCATCACGGACTGCTGCTGACGGCCGTGTTCGCGGGGACGGTCCTGGTCTCCGCGTGCATGCGCGTCGAGGAGCTCTTCGACGCCATGGTGCAACGCCTCCGGGTGCCCTACACATGGTGCACCATAGCGATTTCCGGGGTGAGCATCGCGGCGTTCCTGCGCAGCGAAATCCCCCAGCTGACATGGGCGATTAGATTGCGCTCGATGCAACCAGGGCAGTTTTTCCGCTCCGGTTTCATTCGCGCGACGACGCCCGCGCGCATCGCCTTCCCCTTGTTCGTCAGCGCCGTGCGCGGCGCCGAAAAGCTGTCCCTGACCCTGGCGATGCGCAACTTCGGCCGCCATCCGCGGCGTACCTTCCGCACCGATCACCCCTGGCGAGTGCGTGACGGTTTCGCGGCCGCAGCGTCCGCCGCGGCCTTCGTTGCCGCCCTGGTGTCCGCAGTGACTTGACGGGCACCCGGAACCGGCGGGCCCCGAGCCCGCGAGCGTTTCCGAGCCTGTACGGAGACGCGCCCCACCCAGTTGCTTCAACCCTTCAGACACATCCTCCGGGTCGCGCCATGCGGGCCCGGTCCGCCCGGCACCGGCATGGCGCCGACAACCGAAAGAGGTACCAGTGAACACGATCCGGACCATCAGCGACGTGCTTCGGGACAAGGCCGATGAGACGAAGAAGGGGATCACCTTCGTCGAGAATCGGCGGGACGTCCTCGTCCCGTACGGCCGGGTCCATGCGGAGGCGGTGGCGGCTGCGACTCGGTTGGCTGAAGCCGGCATCGGCCCCGGCGATCGCGTGATCTTCCAAGTTTCGGAGAACCGCGGGCTCATCCGGGCGTTCTGGGGCTGCGTCTACGCCGGCGCGGGCGATGCGGGGCCGGCGGCCGAGACGACCGTAGTCCGGGCGACCGGCCCAGGTTCCTACAAAATGACCGCGGCGATTGCTGCCGCCACCGTTGCGTCGGTCGCGGGGAAGCCGGTCGCGCCGGGGTGCCGGGATCTCGTCGGCCACCCCCGGCTCCTCGAACCGGTCCTCGCCTTCGCCCGCGATGCGGGCATCCATATCGAAACGCCGCATGACAACCCGACCACGGGGCCACTGCCGGCAGCGGCCCACTGCGACACCAAAGAAAAGGAGAAACGATGACAGATCAAGCTGAACGGGGTGCGGCGATCGTCGTCCGCGACCTCACGAAGAGCTACCCGATTGCGGGCAAAGCCGGCACCGCGCCCGAAGGCGGGGCAGGTGCTCCGCCGGACGGCGGGCGCAAGGGAAAGCGCGGCGCCCGGATACGCAAGCATGTGCTCGACGGCGTGAGTTTCACCGTGCCCGCCGGGTCGATCGTGTCGTTCCTCGGCCACAACGGCGCAGGCAAGACCACCCTCATCCGAATCCTGTCGACGCTCATTACCGCAGACTCCGGCGAGGTGAGCATCTTCTCGCGCGATGTGAAAGAGGATCCGGCGGGCGTGCGCGCCGACATTGCCACCACCGGCCAATTCGCGGCGATCGACGAGAACCTCACCGGCCGGGAGAACCTGGAGTTCTTCGGGCGGCTGCGCGGACTCGACCGCGCCGACGCGGCCGCCCGCGCGACGGAACTGCTCGCGCAATTCTCGCTCGCAGACAGTGCTTCGACGTTGGCGTCGGCCTATTCGGGTGGCATGCGGCGCCGTCTCGACATCGCCGCGTCGCTGTGCGTCGTGCCCAGGCTGCTGTTCCTCGACGAACCCACGACGGGGCTGGACCCGGTCAGCCGCGAAGAGCTGTGGGGCTTCATCCGGCAACTGCGGGACGACGGAATGACCCTGGTGCTGACCACCCAGTACCTGGAAGAGGCGGAGGCGCTGGCAGACCACGTCCATCTGCTCAAGGACCGCCGCATCGTCGCCAGCGGAACGCCGGAGGAATTGCGCCGCGACTTCGGGTCGCACGTGCTCCGCGTGTCCTTTGCCACCACCGCCGAGGCGGAGGCGTTCGCCCGCTGCCTCGGACGAACGTGCCTGGACGGCGTCCGCGTCGCGGGGAAGTCGGTGTCCCTCGACGTCGACCCCGGACCGCAGGTCCTCGAGGCGGTGGCGCAGGCGATGGAGGCCTCGGAAGCGTTGCCGGATTCGCTGAGCGTGTCGCCACCCACCCTCAACGAGGTATTCATATCGATGAACGCAGGGGGTGCGGCGCGATGAGTGCGACGTCGGTCGCGGCGTTCCTCCGTCGGGATCTGCTGCTGTTGCGACGCAACACCGCGTCGCTGATCTCCATGTTCGTCGTTCCTCCCCTCTTCCTGCTGTGCCTGTACGCGGTGTTTGGGTACTCGGCAGGGCAATCCGGCTTCGGGTACCTGCGTTTCGTGCTCGGCGGCTGCCTGTTCCAGGCGGCGATGTTCACCGCCGCGGCGTCGGCGATGGCGGTGGGACAGGACGTCGAATCCGGGCTCGTTGACCGCGTGCGCGTGCTGCCCGGGGCCACAGGCGGCTATGTCGCCGGCAGGCTCGCCACCGATGTGCTGCGGATGTCCGCGTCGATCGCGGCGCTGCTGGTCGTCGCGTGGTCCTGCGGCCTCGACATGGCTCTCGGTGACGTCGCGTGGACAGTCCTGTGGTCACTGCTCGCCGCCGCGGTCCTGTCCCTGGTCACGGACGGGGTGATCCTGATGGTGCCCGCCCCGGTGTCGACAGCCTCATCGATCCAGGCGCTGGAAATGCTGCTGCTCATGTTCTCCACCGCGTTCATTCCGGCGACCGCTTTGGACGGCTCCCTGCGCGACGTCGTACGTCACATGCCGTTTTCGCCGATCATCGAGGTGATCAGGGCGGCGTCCCCGGATGCCTTCCCGGATAGTGCCGGGGAAGAGGCAGCCCTGTGGCTCGGTGTCGCGGCGGTCGCCGGAATCGTCTTGTTCATCCGCCGGTTCACCTCGAGGAGCGAATCATGATCGGCCCCATCTTCGTGCATCTGCGGCGCATTGCCCACATTTGGCTGCGGCGCCCCGACTTCTGGTTCATGACGTTCATTGCTCCGCTCGTGTACCTGTTCATCGTCAACCGCATGTTCGGTAGCCTGGTCAGGCAGCTCACCGGAGAGTTCGAACTCCCGAACGCGGTCATCCTGGTCGTGACGACGTGGGCGTTCATCTTGGCCATCACGGGATCGTCCACTGTGTTCGTTGAACGCAGCAATGGCCTCCACGAGCGGTTGATCACCATGCCGGCGCCGTACGCGGCCGTGCCGGTCGCACGGATCATCGCTGAGTTCATCCGGATCATGGCGATGTCGGTCGTCGTCGCGGCGGTGGCCGCCTTGCTTTCCGACAGCCCCCCTGAGGCGTCCTGGTGGTGGAGGATCGCGGTGACCGGCGCGATGGTTGCCGCGGCGGCCGCATGCACCGGCACGTACATCGCGTTCTCCATCACCAGCCCCCAGGGCTCCGTGGCCCTCATCCCGTTAATCATCGTTGCGATGTTCGTCAACACGGTGCTCATGCCCGCCGACCACTTCCGTCCCCTCCTGCGCGGAATCGCCGGGCACACCCCCGTATCCGCGGCCGGCGAGGCCGTCAACGGCACCGGGGCTGCGGGTCTGGTGGTCTGCGCGGCCTGGTTCTTTGGTATCGCCGTGCTCGCGGCGTGGGGCATCGCCGTGAAAACGAGGCCGGGGGAGTCTGCATGACGGCCCGCGAATCCGAGCATCTAACCCGAAACCGCCGCGTGGACGCGGCCCACACACCCGGAGACAGAACCAGATGAAGTCGATCGCCCAGATCGTCCAGAACAACCGCAGGCTCCTCGCGGCCTACGAGGACAAGGTCGAGCCGAGGTTCCTAAGCCGCTATGCGCGCGAACCGATGGACGCCGCCGCCGTGTACCGGAAGCTCCGTGCGCTGGATCCCGGGCCGGATGCGCCGGCCCGGGTCCTCGACCTCGGTTGCGGAACCGGGTGGCTCGCCCGCACGCTCGCCGCTGAGTCTCGCTATCGCAGGGCGAACATCGTCGGCTACGACCTGTCGCCCAATGCGATCCGCATCGCCCGCGAACGCGCCGCCGCCGACGGGCTCGGGGCCCGGACGGAATTCCACGTTGCCGACATCCTCACGCCGCTCGCGGGAGAGCCCGGCGGGGCCTGTGAAATCTGGGTGTGCGGCGCGCTCCACCAAATGAAGGATGCGGGAGCCGCGCTCGGCAGGGTCTCCGGGCTGCTCGCCGACGGCGGCATCGCTTACGTGCAGACGTTCGTCGAGGATCCCGACGTGAACGAGCGGGTCGACATGGCCGTCATGGCGAAGATGGGCCACCGGGTGTTCCGGGGCAGCGAGCTCGAGGACCTCGCCGAAGCCAACGGGCTGAAGCTGGACGGAGCCTCACGCGCCGGCATGGTGTATTTCTGCACTCTCGCGAAGAAAAGCGTGATCGGGGAGGCGGGGAAGTGAGCGCCGTGGACGGGACCGTCGGCCCGTGGTCGCTGCTCGCCCCGATCCGGACCCGGATGCGTGCGGTGGTCGCGTTGTCCGTCCTGTCGTCGGTGGCTACCGTCGCTTCGCTGGTCGGCATCATCGACATCGCGATGACGTACCCGGAGGCCCCGGTGCATCGGACGTGGTTGGCCGTGGCTGTCATCGTCGTCGCCGCGACGGTGCGAATGGCTGCAGACGGCGCCGCCGGCATGCTCTCGCACCGGGCGGATAACGACCTGCAGCTCCACCTCCGGCGCCGGTTGGTTGCCCATATCCGGAAGCTGCCGCTGGGCTGGCTGGACGCCCGGCGCTCGTCGGGGATCATCGGGTCGGTTGAGAAGGACGTCGCGGCCGTCCACCAGCTCATGGGCCACACCGTCGGCGAGACCGTGGTGGCGGTGCTGGTTCCCCTGCTTTCCCTCATCGCGCTCGTCGCGGTCGATTGGCGGATCGCGGCGGTGGCGGTCGTCCCAGTGCTGGTCACCTTCGCCCTGATGGGCATGATGATTTCGCGCGGAGCCGATCTTCAGCGCGACTACGAGCGAGCCTCTGAAAAAGTGACGGCTGCGGTCATCGAGTTGGTGCGCGGCATCCCTGTGATGAAGTCCTTCGGACGCGCCAACCAGGGCGCGGGCCGCTACGATGCCGCGGCGTCGTCGTTCGTCCGCGCGTGGTCCGCCTGGTCCCGGCAGTCGAACATCTATCTCGGGCTCATCGACGTGGTGACGTCCCCGATCACGGTCCTCGCAGTGGTGTGCGGCGCCGGCCTCGCTTTGAGGGACACCGCGGGCGGCAAACCGGAGGGGCTCGTCGCCGGGCTGGTTCTCGGCCTTGGACTCTCCGCGGCGATCGTGAGGGTGGCTATGAACTCCGAACCCATCATCGCGGGGATCGCCGCCCTGAAGTCCATCGCGGAGGTGCTGGGCACGCCGCCGATCACCGAGTCCGCCGAGCCGGTGCCCGTGCACGGAGGCGCGCTCGAGGTTCGGAACCTGGTCTTCTCCTACGGGGATGGGCCGCGGGTCCTCGACGGGATGTCCGCGACGTTCGAACCGGGGACCCTCACGGCGCTGGTGGGGTCCTCCGGTTCCGGAAAGTCCACCGTCGCCAGGCTGTTGGCGCGTTTCCACGACCCTGTCGAAGGCTCGGTGCTGCTGGGCGGCGACGATCTTCGCGACATCGCCGTGCGCGACGTGCACCGTACGGTGTCGGTGGTGTTCCAGGATCCGCAGTTGCTCACGCTGCCCTTGCGGGAGAACATCCGGCTGGCCAGGAGAGACGCCACCGACGGCGAAATCATGGCGGCCGCGAAGCTCGCGAACCTCGATACGGTCATCGCGGCGCTGCCGAAGGGCCTGGATTCGGTGGTCAACGTCGACGTGACCTTTTCCGGTGGTGAGGCGCAGCGCGTGGCCATCGCGAGGTCGATTGTCACGGACGCGCCGGTGCTCATCTTCGACGAGGCAACCGCTTACGCGGATCCGGCTTCCGAGGCCCTCATTCAGTCCGCAATCGAGCGTTTGGCTCGTTCGCGGACGGTGATCGTGATTGCGCACAGATTGAGCACGATCCGCAACGCCGACCGCATCCTCGTTCTCGATGGGGGAGCGGTCGCGGAGGCGGGCACCCACGACGAGTTGCTTGCGCGCGGTGGCCGCTACCGGGATCTGTGGCGCGCGTTCGCGCTCGACGACGAACCATCCGCCCCGCGGGGCACTGAAGCAGACGATGAAAAGGCAGGGAACCGATGATCCGGGACTTGTGGTCGATGACGGATCGGCGCTCGAAGATGACGCTGGCGTGGCTCATTGCGTTGGCCGCGCTTGCCGCGCTGGCACAGGGTGCGGCGTTCGTCGCGCTGCTGCCGCTGCTGTCGGCTCTGGCCGTGGGAGATGATGCGACGGCGTGGCGTTTCACCGGCGTCATCGCCGGCCTCGCGGCCGCCCATGCGGTGCTGTCCCTCGCCGCGGGGACGGTCGGCAGGGCGAATTCCGCAGCGGTGCTGTCGTCCCTGCTGCGTTCCCTGGGCGAACGCGTGCTGACGTTGCCACTCGGGTACGTCACCAAGTCCACGGCCGGCCGCTTTTCGGAGATGGCGTCTTCGGGCATGGCGTTCGCGGCGTCCGTGCCGCACGTGATCCTGAGGCCCGTCATCGCTGCTGTGGTTGCGCCGACCGTCATCGCTCTCGGAATTCTGGCGGTGGATTGGCGCGTCGGGTTGGTTCTCGTCGCGTCGGCGCCGGTGCTCTTCTTCGCCTACCGGGCCATTGGCCGGGTTGGCGGGGAGTCGGACGAAGCGCATGCTGACGCCGTAGCTGCCGTCTCCGGCAGGCTGATCGAGTTCACCCGCGGCCAGCAGGTGATTCGCGCCGCGGGCGACGGTTCGGCGGCGGACGCGATGGTGGATGAGGCGATCCAGGCCCAACACGATGCGTTCGCGAAGGCGACGTCGACGCAAGGCGCGGCCATCGGACGGTTGGGCTCGGTCGTCCATGCGGTGTTCACGGCGGCGGTGGTCGTCGCCGTGGCGGTCGCCGCGACGGGCGGGATGTCACCGGCGCATTTGGCGCCGATGCTCATTGTGGTCGTCCAGTTCACCGGACCGATCACCACGGCGGGAGCGTTGTCCGGCGGTTTCGGCGCGGGCCGCAACACGTTGGCTGCGCTGCGTGACCTGCGGGCGATCCCCGCCCTTCCCGAGCCTGCCGCACCGGAGCTGCCCGACGGGCATGACGTGGAGTTCCGCGGCGTGAGCTTCGGGTACGGGGATAAGAAGGTTCTCGACGGCGTCAGCTTCCGTGCACCTCAGGGAGCACTGGTTGCCGTAGTGGGACCGTCGGGGGCGGGCAAGACGACGGTCATGCGGCTGCTGTCGCGTTTTCATGATCCGGACTCGGGGGAGATCCTCATTGGCGGGGTGCCCTTGCCTCGGATCGGCACCGACGGCGTAAACTCGCTGGTGACCCCGGTGTTCCAGGAGACGTTCCTCTTCGACGCGTCCGTGCGGGACAACGTGGTCTTCGCCGACCCCGGATTCGGTTCCAAGCCCGGCGACGGAGACCGCTTGCGCGAGGCCGCCCGGCGATCCGGGGTGGACCGCATCGTGGAGCTGCTGCCTTCCGGGTGGGATAACCCGGTGGGGGAGGAGGGGACGCTGCTGTCGGGAGGCGAGCGGCAGCGCGTCGCCATCGCCCGGGCGCTTCTGAAGGATTCCCCGGTGGTGCTTTTCGACGAGCCAACGTCCTCGCTGGATGCGGCCACTGAGCAGGCGATTGTCGGCACGATGGAAGCGTTGCGCGGCGATCACACCGTGATCGTCGTCGCCCATCGCCTGCACACCGTCCGCGATGCCGACCTCATCGTCGTGCTTTCGGAGGACGGGACGGTCGCAGAACGGGGCACGCACGATGAATTGCTGGCGAAGGGCGGCCGCTACGCCGAGTCGTGGACGTGCCGGACGGGAGGCTCCCCGGGCGCCTGATCCTCGTCCGTCGAGGACTATCGCTCCGGTCCGGTACCGGTGCAGTGGTCCCGCCACGCCGTCCCGGTCAGCGGGTCCTCGACGATGCCCTGGGCGACAGGGGCGTAATTGAAGCCGTAGTGCTCGGTGCGGTGGGCGGGGCACACGTCTTGGACGGTGATGTTGGTGACGCCGGGTTCCCGCACGAAGGAGTTTTAGTGGGGGAGCACGGCATTGTCGTGCCGCGTGCCCAGGAAGGTGTACCGCACGCTCGGTCGAGTGATGTCGCCGATGGTCAGCTCATTCAGCAGCATGGAACCGGAGATCTGCTGTTCCCAGGCAAGCGCGTTCGTTTTGCCGGCGTTTCGGGAGTATCCGTGGCGCATCTCGGGGTGGACGTCAAAGCGATCGGCTGCGCTGTGCTCCCGGGGCCCGTGGTTCGAGGCACCGGTACCGATGAGCTGTTCGACGACCCGGTCCCGGGAATGAGGATGACGGGCAATTCACCGTCCCGGGGTGGCACCGGAAGTCGTTGGCGCCGGGGGCACCAGACTGGGCTTGGCCATGGACAGGGCCCGGGCGGCCGCGGGTGAGGTTTGCCGGCGGCCGGGCCACCGGTCGGGAAACCGCCGTCCGACAGCGACGAGGGGATTCTCGTCACCTCGTCGGGGCGTGTTCCTATATAGGTTGTGAACTCCACGGGTGGGCTTGGGGCCTGACCCCCGGAGAGTAGACACGTCGGGGGTCAGGCCCATCCTTGGTTCCTCATTGGGGCATGTGATGGCGGGGATTTCTCTGAAGGTTTCGTTTTCCCTTGCTGGCGTTCTTTTTGCAGCATTTCTTGTTTGTACCGGCGTTTATCTCACTTGGGGAGCAGTTGGGAAGAGGTTCGCTAAAGTCGACTCTTTGAGCTGACTGAAATAGGAAGAAAGACACTCTGATCATGTGTTGCTATGAGGAGTATCCTTCTTATTGCACAGAGTTAATAGTTGTCAGTTAGCGAAAAATTAGTCAGTATTGTTCTCTACTTTCTCAATCTCCCTCCGATTCGACACTCTCTTGAGCCTCTGACAATTGCGGCCACGAGTTCGTGACCATCGAGGTCGATTTCCTTTTGGCGCCGCAATCATAGGCGACGAAGTCGGCAAGGACATCAAGATTTGGGATATCGCTACGGCAGAAACCGTAGAGGAGACCCGCGAGCTGGCTGACGACCTCGGCGCCCGCGTGCTTTACATGCTCAACCGTCTGGGCATCGAACCCATCTCGGAGGATGCACCCCTCTCGGCTTAGCTTTCAGCCGCGTGGGAACTCAGCTGAAGAGTGCGAAACCACTAATCTTGGTTCCTGAATACTGTCGAAACCTGTGTGGAGAACCGAAAATATCGTGACTGCCAACAAATCTGCTGCGTACGAACCCGTACAGCGCATCCTGCTGCCCAAGCGTGGCGAGCCGGTCGACGTCCGCATGCTCTACCTCATCGAGTCCGAGCAAAACCGCGAGCGCCTCAGCTGGAGCGGCCGCACCTCCGTGACCATCCCGGCCGGCGAGGAAGCCTCCTTCGAGACCTACTTCAACGCCTTCCCGGCCGCCTACTGGCGCCGCTGGTCTCAGCTGAAGTCCATCGTGCTGGTGATGGACGTCGAGGGCGAGGCCAACATTTCCCTCTACCGTTCCAAGCAGGATGGCCAGCGCATCGCCGTGGCCAACCACGTGGTGACCACCGGCCACCACGAGTTTGAGCTGCCCCTGAAGAACTTCGAGGACGGCGGCCTGCTGTGGTTCGATGCCTCTGCCGTTGAGGACACCGTGCTTGCCGACGCCTCCTGGTGCGCCCCCCACGCCCCGAACCCGCAGCTCCTACCGGACGGCAGTGAGTACCCGGCGCAGGACAAGCGCGTCGCCGTGGGCATCCCGACTTTCAACCGCCCCACCGATGCCGTCGCGGCGCTGCAGGCGCTGGCAGAGGACCCGGTGGTGGACGGCATCATCGACTACGTCCTTATGCCGGATCAGGGCAACCAGCACCCGGCGGACGAGCCGGGCTACGACGACGCGGTGGCGCACTTCGGTGAGCGCTTCCGCGAGTTCCGCCAGGGAAACCTGGGCGGCTCGGGTGGGTACTCCCGCATCATGTTCGAGGCGCTGGAGAATACCGACTCGCCCTACATCCTCTACATGGACGATGACATCGCCATCGAGCCGGATTCCATCCTTCGTGCGGTCCAAGCAGCGCGCTACGCCGCCAAGCCCTTCATCGTGGGCGGCCAGATGCTCAACCTGCAGGAGCGCTCCCAGCTGCGCACCACCGGCGAGCGCGTCAACCGCGCCGACTTCATGTGGGGCGCGGCCGAGCACGCCGTTTACGACCACGACTTTGCCAAGTACCCGCTGCGCGCCATCGGTGACGCCCAGTCCCACCTCGACCCGAAGAAGTACGACTCCCGCGCGCTGCACCGCCGCGTCGACGTGGAATACAACGGCTGGTGGATGTGCCTCTTCCCGCGCGTCGTCGCGGAGAGCATCGGGCAGCCGCTGCCGCTGTTCATCAAGTGGGATGACACCGAATATTCCCTGCGCGCCGCCGCCCACGGTTTCCCCACGGTGACCTGGCCGGGCGCTGCCATCTGGCACATGGCGTGGGCGGATAAGGACGATGCCATCGACTGGCAGGCCTACTTCCACCTGCGCAACCGCCTCATCGTGGCGGCCCTTTACCACGAGGGCGATGCGCGCGGGATTACCAAGTCCATCTTCAAGTCCACCCTCAAGCACACCATGTGCATGGAGTACTCCACCATGGCCATCCAGCTGGAGGCCATGAAGGACTTCCTGGCCGGCCCGGATCAGCTCTTCGACATCCTGGAGTCCTCGCTGCCGCGCATCGCGGCGATCCGCAAGGAATTCCCGGACGCCGTCATCATCGAGTCGGCGGATCAGCTGCCCGCGCCCACCGGCGCGCCGGGCGTGCCCACCCGCAACATCGGCGGCCGCCTGGGCAAGATCAAGAAGATTCCGTGGCTCATCAAGTCTGCCAAGCACCTGGTTACCAAGGAAGACCCGGCCCATCACGAGGCGCCGCAGCTCAACCTCACCCCGGAGGAGGCCCGCTGGTTCACGCTCTCCCGCGTCGATTCCGCCACCGTCTCCACCGCGGGCGGCACCGGCGTGGCCTTCCGCAAGCGCGACCGAGAGCTGGCCCTCGAGCTGGTGAAATCCACCCGCGAGCTGCTCAAGGAAATCGAGGAGAACTTCGATGACCTGCGCGCCGAGTACCGCGCGGCCCTGCCGGAGCTGACCTCCCGCGAGTCCTGGCGAAAGGTCTTCGATGCCCAATAAGCTGTCTATCGCCGAATCCCACGTCCTCGAGAAGATTCAGGACGTGGCCTTCGAGGCCCCCGGCGTTCTGCCCACCGCGCGGGGCTTAAGCCACTTCGGCGAGCACGCCCTGGGCTGGCTGGCTCTCTCTGGTCTGGGTGCTGCCGTGAATTACCAGAAGCCGGCGCGCCGCCGCCAGTGGGTGGCTGTTGGCGTGGGCGCTTTTACGGCGCACGCGGCCAGCGTTGTGATCAAGCGCATTGTGCGCCGCAAGCGCCCGGATTATGACTACGTCAAGGTGGGCGTGAAAACCCCGTCTAAGCTGTCGTTTCCTTCTTCTCACGCGACGTCCACAACGGCGTTCCTCGTGGGTGCCGCGCACGTCATGGGAACCCCGGCACCGCTCGTCGGTGTGCCGGTCATGATGGCCTCGCGTATGGTGCTCGGGGTACATTACCCATCCGATACGGCGTTCGGCGCCCTGCTGGGGGCCGCCACCGCGGAAGCATGTCACCGCTATGAAAGGAAGACCGCATGAGCGAACGACCAAACCGCGTCGACGACGGTGAGCAGAGAGTCTTCCACTCTGAGCCGCACACCTCCGGCATCGATACCGGCCGCAAGCGCAAGCCCCCGAAGAACCTCGCCGACGGCATGGTCAAGGCCCTGCGCCCCAAGCAGTGGGTCAAGAACGTCCTGGTCTTGGCCGCCCCTGCGGCCGCGGGTGCGGACTCGCTGTTCCATTCGCGCGTGCTACTCGACGTCCTCCTCGCCTTCATCGTCTTCTGCATGGGCGCGTCCTCCATTTACCTCATCAACGATGCCCGCGATGTGGAGGCTGACCGTGCGCACCCAACGAAGCGCTTCCGCCCGATCGCAGCGGGCGTGCTTCCGGTGGGCCTGGCCTATGTCATGGCGGCCGTGCTTATCATCGGCTCGATTGGCTTGTCCTTCTTGGCCACGGCCGGTCTGCAGCTCGCCATCGTCATGGCCATCTACATTGGCCTGCAGTTGGGCTACTGCTTCGGGTGGAAGCACATGCCGGTGATCGACATCGCCCTGGTGTCCTCCGGTTTCATGCTGCGCACCATGGCCGGCGGCGTGGCCGCGGGCATTGAGCTTTCCCAGTGGTTCCTGCTGGTGGCCGCGTTCGGCTCCTTGTTCATGGCCTCGGGTAAGCGCTACTCGGAGATCCTTTTAGCCCAGCGCACGGGCGCCAAGATCCGCAAATCCCTGGAGGGCTACACGCCCACCTACCTGCGCTTCGTATGGACGCTGGCGGCTACTGCCGTGGTTATGTCCTACTCCCTGTGGGGCTTCCAGCTCTCCAACGAGTCTGATGGGCCGGCCAGCGTGTGGTACCAAATCTCCATGGTGCCGTTCACCATCGCCATCCTGCGCTATGCCGCCGATGTGGACCGCGGCAATGGCGGTGCACCAGACGAGATCGCCTTGGAGGACCGCGTCCTTCAAATTCTGGCCCTGGTGTGGCTGGCATGCATCGCCATGGCGGTCTACATCATGCCGGTAATGGTGGGCTAGCCAGCGGCGATCGGGAACAGGGCAAGGCAAGTGCTAAACTCTCTCCTCATGCGAAAATCCGATACACGTACCGCGGCCGCGCTCAGCGCGCTGGCCTCGGTCATCGTGATCGGAGTTTTCTCGTTTTGGGGTGGATTCGCCCGCCGCTGGATCTCCGACGACGGCCTGATTGTCCTGCGCACTGTGCGCAACCTCGAGGAGGGAAACGGGCCCGTCTTCAACGCGGGCGAGCGCGTCGAGGCGAATACCTCGACGCTGTGGCAATACCTGATCCTCCTCGTGCGGTGGGTAACGAACGCCCCGCTGGAATCCATCGCCGTCAACCTGGGCCTCGTGCTGGCGGTTGCGGCGATGGTGCTAGGGGCGTGGGCCACGGCACGCGCCTTCTTCCGCTCGGGCCAGTTTGCCGCACCGCTGGTGGCTCCCGCGGGTGCGCTGGTCTACCTCGCGCTGCCCCCGGCCCGTGACTTCTTCACCTCCGGGCTCGAATGGGGCCTGTCCATCTTCTACCTCGCGGCCCTGTGGGCGCTGCTGCAGCACTGGGTGCAGTCCCGCGATAGCGCCAGCGCCTACTGGCTAGCGCTGTGGGCCGGGCTGTCCTGGCTCGTGCGCCCGGAGTTCGCGCTCTACGGCGGACTGGCCGGCCTGCTGCTCTTGGCGGCACACCGTAATTGGAAGGCGTGGCTGGGCATCCTCGGCGCGGCCCTTCCCATCCCCGCGGGCTACCAATTCTTCCGCATGGGCTACTACGGCCTGGTGACTCCGCACACGGCGGTGGCCAAGTCGGCGTCGTCAAGCGCGTGGGGCAGCGGCCTGAACTACCTGAAGGATTTCGTGGGGCCTTATGCCCTGTACCTGCCCGTTCTCGTGCTGGCGGGTGCGGCGTTGTGGACCTTCCGCGCCCAGCTGCGCCCGGCAGCGCTGCGCAGCGCCACGACCGTGACCTACCTGATGGTCGGGGCGGCGGCGGTGCACGTGCTGTACGTGCTGCGCGTCGGCGGTGACTTCATGCACGGACGTATGCTGCTGCTGCCGCTCTTCGCCGCCCTTCTCCCCGTTTTCGTGCTGCCGCTCAAGGGTCTTGTGTCTTCGCTCGCGGTGGCCTTCTGCGCGGTGTGGGCATTCATCATCGTGCTGCGCGGGCATCCGACGGATTGGGATGCCTATGAAAAGCCGCTGTCCATCGTGGATGAGCGTGATTTCTGGACCTATGCCACCCACCGCGAGGCGGGCCACCCGCCGCGCTCGGCGCGGGATTACTTGGGGATGAAGTTCATGCGCGGCTACGAAGAAGCCGGCGAGAAACTCGTTGGCGGAGATGCCCTGGCCACCATCTATGTGGAGGATAAAGAAAAGGACCTGCTCAACTGGCTCACCGTTCCGCGCGAGCCGGGAATGAACGAGCCACCGACGGTGTACTTGGTGAACTTGGGCATGACGTCGATGAACGCGCCGCTCAATGTCCGGGTTCTTGACACGATCGGTCTGGCCACGCCGATGGCCGCGCGCATGCCCCGCGAGGAAGGCGGGCGCGTGGGCCACGACAAATCCCTCGAGCTGGAATGGCAAGCAGCACTCACGGGCGCGGACATCGAGTATCTCCCGCCGTGGTATGACAAGGACAAGACCCGCCAGGCGCGCGCCGCGCTGGACAGCCCAGAAGTGCAGGAACTCATCGCTTCCTATAGCGCGCCCCTGACGTGGGAGCGCTTCCGCGCGAATCTAGCTTTCTCGCTGACCTCGGGGCGCACGCTCATGTTGCCGTCTGACCCGAGCGATTATCCTGTCCATTAGCTTGGTGTGAGCTGGGGAGCACCCCCATGGGTAGGCGAAAATTGCCAGGGTGCGTTACGCTAAACAAGATTCTTGTTATTGATCTGTAACTATCGCTGGCGTGTTGGCGATGTAGTAGTGGCAGTAAAAACGTTAAGGAGAAACATGAGTTCACTAAGCTCTGGCCTGCGGACTCGGGTCCTCTCAGTGGTGGCAGTCATCGCTGTGGCTTTGGGTCTGGTAGTGACCGCGGGTACGCAAGAAGCATCCGCCGCCAACCGGGACTGGCTGCGTGGCGACGCCACCGGTGCCTGCGAGTGGGACCGCGTCGGCTACTGGGTACAGCGCTGCGACGTGTGGTCCCAGGCAATGGGCCGCAACATCCCAGTGCAGATCCAGCCGGCTAAGAACGGCGGCAACGCAGGTCTGTACCTGCTCGATGGCCTGCGCGCTACCGATTCCACCAATGCCTGGATCAATGACGTCAACGCCGCGCGCACCTATGTAGACCACAACATCACCCTGGTGATGCCGGTGGGTGGCGCAGCGTCCTTCTACGCGGACTGGAACGGCCCGGCCACCTATGACTTGGTCAAGCCGGTCAACTACCAGTGGGAAACCTTCCTGACCCAGGAACTGCCGGCCTACCTGGAGGGCAACTTCGGAGTGGCCCGCAACAACAACTCAGTTGCCGGCCTGTCCATGGGCGCTACCGCTGCCATCACCCTCGCTGGCAAGCACCCGGAGCAGTTCCGCCAGGCGCTGTCCTACTCCGGCTACCTCACCACGACCTTGCCGGGCGCTCAGACCTTTATGCGCCTGGCGCTGCTCGACGCCGGCGGCTTCAACATCAACGCCATGTACGGTTCCATCATCAACCCGAAGCGCTTCAGCAATGATCCGTTCAACCTGATCCCGGATCTGGCTGCGCACGGAACGGACGTTTATGTCTCCGCCGCGTCCGGCATCCCGGGGCCGGTGGATCAGCAGCGCTACCGTCCGGAGCACATCGCGGCCGGCGTGGCCTTGGAAGGCTTTGCCAACGGCACCACCCGCCTGTGGGAGCTGAAGGCCCGTGCAATGGGCGTTCGCCTGCAGACGAATTACCCGGCACAGGGCCTGCACAACTGGGAGCAGTTCGGATACCAACTCGAACGCTCCAAGCCGCAGGTGCTTAACGTAATGAACGCTTGGTAATCATCTCCTGCGTGGCCGCCGTGCTCTTGAGCACGGCGGCTTTTTCATAGACATGGTGGGCGTGTCCCCCTTCCCAAAGTCTCAAGTTAAACTTAAACTTGAGAACACATTAGACCGCTCACTACGCGTACGGTGGCGAGTTCCGCAGGAGGGGAACCTGCGGAGCCCGCTCGCGGTAGCGCGTGCCCTCATCTCGATTTACCCCTAACAAGGACTCTTCAATGCCGAACACTGCGTCAACTCAGCCCCGCCGGTCCACCAAGGTTTCCGGCCTGCGTTCCCCGTCCGCAGCCCGCAAGGGCCTGACCATCGCTGCACTGCCCACCGCCGTGGCCGTGGGCTTTGCGTTGCTGCCTATTGCAAACGCGCAGTCTTCCGGCTCTTCCAGCGACGGAATTACTGATCTTCTGGGCAGCTCCAACCTCTCCGATTCCTTCGCCCCGTCCAATCCGCCGCAGCGCACTCCGGTGGAGACCGAATACCCGAAGATCGAGGGCTTGCCGGAGGGCGTGTCCGTGTCCCGCGTTGAGTATCTGACCAACCGCCACCTCAAGGTCTACATCAAGTCCGCCGCCATGCCGGACAAGGAACAGGTCGTGCAGATCCAGCTCGCGCGTGACTGGTACTCCAACCCGGACAAGACCTTCCCGGAGGTCTGGGCTCTTGATGGCCTGCGCGCCCGCGACGACGAGTCCGGCTGGACCATCGAGACCAACATCTTGTCCCAGTACGCCGACCGCAACGTCAACCTCATCATGCCGGTGGGCGGCGAGTCCTCCTTCTACTCCGACTGGCAGAAGGAAGACAACGGCAGGCACTACATGTGGGAGACCTTCCTGATGAAGGAACTCATCCCGATCCTGGAGAAGGGCTACCGCTCCAACGGCAAGCGCGCCGTCACCGGCATCTCCATGGGCGGTACCGCCGCTGTCAACCTTGCTGAGCGCAACCCCTGGGCCTTCAAGTACGTTGGCTCCTTCTCGGGTTACCTCGATACCACCACCACCGGCATGCCGGAGGCCATTACCGCCGCGCAGGCCGATGCCGGCGGATTCACCTCTACCAACATGTGGGGTGACCTGTACTCCCAGGATTGGATCGACCACGATCCGAAGCTGGGCATCGAGAACCTCAAGGACATGAAGGTCTATGTCTCCGCCGGTAACGGCAAGGATGACTACGGCCAGATCGGCTCGGTGGCCAAGGGCCAGGCCAACATGGCCGGCGTGGGCCTGGAGGCCATCTCCCGCATGTCCACCCAGACCTTCGTTGATTACGCTAAGCGCGCTGGCGTCGAACCAGTGGTTAAGTTCCGTCCGACCGGCGTTCACAGCTGGGAATACTGGCAGTTTGAGATGACCGAGGCATGGCCCTACATCGCTGATTCCCTTGGCCTGGACAAGAGCGACCGCGGCGCGGACTGCACTCCGGTCGGGGCCATTGCGGAGGCCACCAAGTCCGGCATCATCGGTAACTGCGTGAACAACGAGTATGACGTCGCCGAGCGCGGCAAGGCCCAGGACTTCCAGGCCGGTACCGCTTACTGGTCCCCGGAGACCGGCGCACACGCCGTGATTGGCCGCATCGGCGCTCGCTACTCCGAGCTCGGTGGCCCGACCTCCTGGCTGGGCTTCCCGACGACCGGCGAGGAAAAGACCCCCGACGGCCGCGGCCGCTACGTCCACTTCGAGCACGGCTCCATCTACTGGACCCCGGAGACCGGCGCTTGGCCGATCCCGAAGGACTTCTTCGATGCATGGGGCAAGAACGGCTTCGAGGGCGGCGACCTCAAGTACCCGGTTGCCGAGGCGCGCAAGGTCGGCGATGGTCAGGTCCAGGACTTCGAGGACGGCGTGCTGACCCGCAACCCGGACGGTTCCTTCCACATCGTGCACGGCGCTATCGGCGCGAAGTACAAGGAGCTGAAGGCTGCTGAGTCCGAGCTGGGCTTCCCGGTTGGTGAGGAAAAGGCCGTCAACGGCGGCTTCTTCCAGGAATTCGAGCACGGCAACATCTACTGGTCCATGGACTCCGGCGCGCACTACATCCTCAAGGGCAAGATCTTCGACGAGTGGGGCAAGCACGGCTGGGAGCAGGGCGAGTTTGGCTGGCCGACGGAGGACTACACCTCCATTCCGGCCGGTGGGCTGACCCAGTCCTTCCAGCATGGCGTCATCCGTGAGGTCATGGGCCAGGTCCAGGCGGATAAGAAGTAGGAGAATCGCCATGCGTCTTTTCTCCGCGCGTCCCGCCGCGGCAGCCGGTGCAGCGACGCTGCTCGCCGCCGGTGCCCTGTTGAGCGGTTGCGGTTCCGCCACCGTCGAGGAGGGCGAGGCCACCGACACCTCCGTGGCGCCGTTGGAGCGTTCCTCCGCGGCGAGCGGTGGGGCGGCGGCAAGCTCGGCGTCAGCTAGTGGGGCGTCGGAAAGCTCTTCGTCGGCGTCGCGCACCGAAGAGGAACAGGACGGGGAGCCGGAAGACCGCGGCGCACGAGAGATCTCCGAGATCCCCGCCCCCGCTCCCGCGCAAGGCCCAGAACAGGACTTCCTGGCTGCGGTGGCGAAGGCCGGCGTCAACGTCGACGGCGTGGAAGACCAAGTGGTGGGTGCCGCGCAGGCCTCCTGCCAGGGCGACGCCGTCACCGCACCGGCAGTGGCCGGACAGCTCATCGAGCAGGGCCGCACCGAGCTTAGCCACGAGGAACTAGTCCGGCTCATTACCGAGCAGGGCCGCAAGCTCTGCGCTCAGTAACGTGGCAGGGATTTTCCAGACAATCCCGTGCCTTCTCGAGGTAGAAATTTCTTCATGCGTAAAACACTTACCGTCCTTGCCGTCGTTGTTCTCCTCGCCGTGATTGGCGGGGGAGCGGTCCACTTCCTCAACACCCGTGAGGAAGGAGAGCAAGGAAACCTTGCGGAGCCCGCCCCCTCCCAGGAAGAGGGGGAAGCAAACCCGAGCCCGGAGCAACCGGATTGGTGCCCGCGCGTGGAGTTCATCTCCGCGCCGGGAACGTGGGAATCCGCTGCGGACGATGATCCGATCAACCCGGGGGCGAACCCGAACTCCTTCATGCTGTCGATTACGAATCCACTGAAGGAGGCCTACGTTCCCGAGGACGTTAAGGTGTGGACGCTGCCGTACACCGCGCAGTTCAAGAACATTAACGCGCAGCACGAGATGAGCTACGACGATTCCCGCAACGAGGGCACCTCGCGCCTGGAGGGCGAGCTGACCTACATGCACGAGACCTGCCCGGACACGAAGTTCATCCTGAGCGGCTTTTCGCAGGGCGCGGTTATCGCGGGTGATGTGGCGGACCGAATCGGTGGCGGCAACGGGCCCGTTCCCGCGGAGAGCGTCGCGGGCGTAGCGCTCATTGCGGACGGCCGGCGCCAGGACGGCGTGGGCATTAACCCGGGCGCGCACGTCGGTGGCGTGGGCGCGGAGATTGCCCTGCAGCCGGTCTCGACGTTGATTCAGGGCATCGTCCCGGGCGCCACGATGCGCGGTGAGCGAGCCAACGGTTTCGGAACGCTAGCGGACCGCACCTTCCAAATCTGCGCGCCGAATGACTCCATCTGTGATGCACCACTGGACGTTAGCAACGGTCTGGAGCGCGCCCGCGATCTTATCGACGCCAACGGCGTCCACGCACTGTATGCCTCTAATCCGGACACTATCGAAGGCACCACCGCCAACCAATGGGTGACGCAGTGGGCCAAGGACACCATCGACGCACAATAGCGCTTGGCGACGTCCCGCCTGCGCGCCATGTAACGGTCGGCGTGGTCCTTCTGATATTTTTAATGTCAAAAGTACGTGATGCAGGGGTATGTGCCCCGCTCTACCCTACGAAGGAGCTTTCCCACATGGACCTGAAAGCCTTGATCGGCCAGTTCTTCGACGAGAAGGGCAACATCGCCCTGCCGCCCCACCTCACGTTGGCGGGCCTTGCCGAACACGTCTATGCCGCGGAGCAGCAGGCGGGTATCCCGGACCGCCCGGTCATGCGCCAATGGGTCTATAGCGATAACCCGGAGGGAACGCCCCGGGATGTCACCCGTTCCCAGGTCAATACCCGCATCAAGGCAGTGGCTGCGCGCCTGCAGCAGGTAGGCAAGATGGGGGACCGCGTGGCGATCCTGGCGGGCAACTCCCCCGAGTACATCTTCGGCTTCCTCGGCGCGATGTACGCGGGCATGACCCCGATCCCGCTCTATGATCCGAACGAGCCCGGCCACACCGACCACCTGCGGGCGGTCTTTGGTGACGCAAACCCGTCGATCGTGCTGACCAATAACATCTCGGCCGCGGCGAACCGCGCATACTTCTCGGACCGCCCAGCGGCTGAGCGCCCGCGCATCATCTCCATCGACTCCCTGCCGGATTCCCTGGCGCAGAGCTGGGTGAACCCGCTGGAGACGGAGGAGGGCAAAGCGGCCCTGGCCGCACTGCAGACCGCGCCGGTGGACCACCCGGCCTTCCTGCAGTACACCTCCGGCTCCACCCGGACACCTGCGGGCGTGCTGCTGACTAACCGCAACATCATGACCAACGTGCTGCAGATCTTCACCGCGGTGCAGATCAAGCTGCCAGCGCGCGTGGTGTCCTGGCTGCCGATGCATCACGATATGGGCATCATCCTGGCGGTCTTCGTGACAATTCTGGGCCTCAACCTGGAAATCATGACGCCGCGTGACTTCGTACAGCAGCCCAAGCGCTGGATTGATCAGCTCAAGCGCCAGCCCATCGATGAGCAGCTGCAGGGAACCTATGCCGTGGTTCCGAACTTCGCCCTCGAGCTCGCCGCGCGCTACGGCGCCCCGGCGGAGGGGGAGAAACTGGACTTCAGCAACGTCGATGGCATCGTGATCGGCTCGGAGCCGGTGACCGAGTCTGCGGTGAATTCCTTCTGGGAGACTTTCGGCAAGGAAGAGTTTGGCCTGCGCCGCGATGCCCTGCGCCCGTCCTATGGCATGGCGGAGGCTTCGTTGATTGTCACCACGCCGCAGACTCCGGAGCGCCCGGTCATTTCCCACTTCGACCGCGAGCGTCTGGCCGAGGGCGAGGCGGTCATCGTGGAGAAGTCCGCGGACTCCGTGGCCTATGCCTCCTGTGGCCAGAGCGTCGTGGCCCAGCACCTGACCATCGTGGACCCGGAGACCAAGACCGAGCTGCCGGATGGCCGCGTGGGCGAAATCTGGCTGCACGGCGAGAACCGAGCCGCCGGCTACCTGGACCGCGCGGAGGAAACCGCCTCGACCTTCCACAACACGCTGGGGGAGCGCTTGGCGGAGGGCACCCGCGTGCCGAATGCCCCGGAGGACAATAACTGGTTGGCCACCGGTGACCTCGCGGCAATCGTGGATAACCAGCTCTACATCACCGGCCGCCTCAAGGACCTCATCGTGGTCGCAGGCCGCAACCACTACCCGCAGGACATCGAGGGCACCGTGCAGGAGGCCTCGGGCCACGTCCGTGCGGATTCCATCGCGGCCTTCTCCGTGGAGGGCGGCAGCACCGAGGAGCTTGTGCTGCTCATCGAGCGCGCCGATGGCGCCAACCCGGCCGATGACGCCGCCGCGTCCGAAGCCATCCGCTCCGCGGTCTCCGCGAACCACGGCG
This sequence comes from Corynebacterium sp. HMSC062E11, assembly GCF_001811845.1. Taxonomy (NCBI): domain Bacteria; kingdom Bacillati; phylum Actinomycetota; class Actinomycetes; order Mycobacteriales; family Corynebacteriaceae; genus Corynebacterium; species Corynebacterium sp. HMSC062E11. Next base: position 100,155 of record NZ_KV806816.1, on the reverse strand, counting down.
TGACCCCGGCGGTCATCCAGTGGTTTAACGCAAACGAGATCAAGCGCACCTCCTCGGGCAAGATTGCCCGCCGCGTGGCCAAGAAGATCTACCTCGCTTCCTAAAGCCCACGCCGCTTAAACCCCCGCTCCCGCGCTACTGCGGGGCGGGGGTTGCTGCTGCCTGTGGGTATGTCGGTTATGAAACCCAAGTTAACAAAGTGAGATAATTGGTCGATAACCCCTATGTACGCTTCGACGTGCGCGTTTTTGTGCTGCGCAAAATCGAATGCAGAGTTAGATATTTTTTAGTCCGCGTAAGAAAGCTAGAGATTTATGACCGTTGAAGAGCTTCGTGGCTGGTTGCGCACCTGGGTCGCGCAGACCACCGGCCTGTCGGCAGAGGAAATCACGGACACCAAACCGCTGGAGAATTTTGGGCTGTCCTCGCGTGATGCAGTGGTCCTTTCCGGCGAATTAGAAAACCTCCTCGGCATTAAGCTCGAGCCCACCGTGGCCTACGAGTACCCCACCATCGCGCAGCTGGCTGAGCGCCTGGTCAACGGTGCAGCCGCTGCAGGGGAGAGCGCACCGAAGGAGGCGTCGCCACGCCCGGCCCCCATCGCGGGCGGTGACATCGCCGTCATCGGCTATGCCGGCCGCTTCCCGGGCGCTAAAAACGTTGATGAGTTCTGGACCATGCTCGTCGAAGGCCGCGCCGGCACCGGCCCGCTGCCCGTCGGGCGCTGGTCGGAATACTCTTCTGATCCCATTACCAGCGAGAAGATTGAGCAGCAGAACACCGACGGTGGCTATATCGAGGACATCGCTTCCTTCGACCCCGAGTTCTTTGGTCTCTCCCCGCTGGAGGCGGCCAACATGGACCCGCAGCAGCGCATCCTCATGGAGGTCTCGTGGGAGGCCCTCGAGGACGCCGGCGTGCCCGCCAACCAGCTGCGCGGAACCGCCACCGGTGTCTACATGGGCTCCACCAACAATGACTACGGCATGCTCATTACCGCCGATCCGGCCGAGATGCATCCCTATGCCATGACGGGTACGTCCTCGGCGATTATTGCCAACCGTCTGTCCTACGCCTTCGATCTGCGCGGCCCTTCCATCAACGTGGACACCGCGTGCTCCGCCTCCCTCGTGGCGGTCAACCAGGCGGTCAAGGACCTGCGCGTGGGTGCGGCTGATACGGCACTCGCCGGCGGCGTGAACATCCTGGCTTCACCCCACGCCTCCATCGCCTTTAGTGAGCTGGGTGTCACCTCTCCCACCAGCGCCATCCACGCCTTTTCCGATGATGCCGATGGCATCGTCCGCGCGGATGCCGCGGGCGTGCTCGTGCTCAAGCGCCTCGAGGACGCCGAGCGCGATGGCGACACCATCCATGCCGTCATCAAGGGCACCGCGGTCAACTCCGACGGCCACTCCAACGGCCTGACCGCCCCCAACCCGGAGGCGCAGGTCGACGTCCTCGAGCGCGCCTATGCCGACGCCGGCATCCGCCCGCAGGACGTGGACTACGTCGAGGCCCACGGCACCGGCACCATCCTCGGTGACCCCATCGAGGCCACCGCGCTCGGCCGCGTATTGGGCCCGGGCCGCCAGGCAGCGAACCCGACCCTGCTGGGTTCTGCCAAGACCAACATCGGCCACTCCGAGTCCGCCGCCGGCGTGGTGGGCCTCATCAAGGTCATCGAAGGAATGCGCCACGGCGTCATCCCGCCGAATATCAACTACGCGGGCCCCAACCGCTATATCGATTTCGACGCCGAGCACCTCGAAGTGGTCGAGGATCCGCGCGAATGGCCCGAATATTCCGGCCAGAAGGTCGCGGGTGTCTCCGGCTTCGGCTTCGGCGGCACCAATGCCCACGTGGTGTTGACCGACTACCGCGGGCTGACCCACCAGGACGCCCCGCAGGTCGCCATCGGCGAGGGGCAGCCAGTGGCCCTGCCGGTCTCCGGCCTGCTGCCCTCCCGCCGCGCCGCAGCGGCTTCCGACTTGGCGGACTATATCGAGGCAGAGAACCCGAACCTGCTTTCCCTGGCCCGTACCCTTGCGCGCCGCAACCATGGGCGCTCGCGTGCGGTAGTGGTGGCGTCGTCCAGCGAGGAAGCTGTCAAGCGCCTGCGACAGGTCGCCGAGGGAACCGTCTCCGTGGGCATCGCCGCGGCGGATTCTCCCTCCGTCCACGGCCCCGTCTTCATGTACTCCGGCTTTGGCTCCCAGCACCGCAAGATGGCCAAGGACATGATTGAGATCTCGCCGCTGTTCAAGGAGCGCCTGGAGGAGCTCGACGCCATCGTGCAGCGCGAATCCGGCTGGTCCATCCTGGAGCTGGTGCACGACGACGCCCAGACCTACAACACCGAAACCGCGCAGGTGGCCATCACCGCCATCCAGATAGCGCTGACGGATCTGCTCGCCACCTTCGGCGTGCGCCCTGCCGGCGTTATCGGCATGTCCATGGGTGAGATCGGCGCGGCCTATGCTGCGGGCGGCATCACGGCGGCCGACGCCATGCTCATCGCCTGCCACCGCGCACGCCTGATGGGGGAGGGCGAGGCCTCGCTTCCCGACGATCAGCAGGGCGCCATGGCCGTCGTCGAGCTCTCCGCCGAGGAGATTGACGCCCTTCCGGGTTCCATCGAACCTGCCGTGTACACCGGCCCCGGCATGACCACCGTCGGTGGTCCGCGCGAAGAGGTCCTCGCGCTGGTGGAGCGCCTCGAAGGCGAGGGCAAGTTCGCCCGCGCGCTCAACGTCAAGGGCGCGGGCCACACCTCCGCCGTCGACCCGCTCCTCGGTGAGCTCTATGCGGAGATCGCTGGCATCGAGACCCGTCCGCTACACACGACGCTCTTCTCCTCCGTGGACCGCGGCAAGGTCTACCGCCCCGGTACGGTGCTGCACGATGAGGATTACTGGATCCGCATGACCCGCAAGCCCGTCTACCTGCAGGACGCAGCGGAGGCAGCCTTTGCGGCGGGCCACATGCAGATCGTTGAGATTTCCCCGAACCCGATTGCGCTCATGGGCCTGATGTCCACGGCCTTTGCTGCGGGCAAGGCGGATGCGCAGCTGCTCTATAGCCTGAAGCGCAAGGTGGATCCCACCGAGTCGCTGTTGGATCTGCTGGGCAAGCTCTACGTCGCGGGAACTCCGGTGAACTACACTAAGGTCTTTGGCTCGGGCGCGCTTGTCGCCGCCCCGCATACCCGCTTCCGCCGCCAGCGTTTCTGGACCAACGCTCGTCCCTCGTCGGGTGTGTCCGGCCTGCCGGGCGCGCGCGTGACGCTGCCGGAGGGCGCGGTGGCGTTCTCCACGAACGCTGACCAGGCGCCGAGCGCGCTGGCCATCCTGGAGGCCGCCGCCGAGGCCGTCACCCCGGGCGCGCACATCGCGGCGAGCGAGGAGCACCTGGATCTGCCCGCGAAGGGCGAGGTCACCACCATTGTTCGCCGCACGCTGGGCGGGCTGTCGGTGGCGGTGCACTACGTGGATGGAGCGACCACCAAGCTTGTTGCGGAAGGTTTTGCCTCGACCCTTAACCTTGCAGAACCCACCCCGACGGCCGAGCCGAGCCTGCCGCAGGCCGTGACCGCGCCGCAGTTTGCTGACCCCGACGTGGGCGTCGACGCCGTGCGCTGGGACCCGGAGAAGGAGAGCGTGGAGGAGCGCTTGGCGCTCATCGTGTCGGAGTCCATGGGCTACGACGTCTCCGATCTCCCGCGCGAGCTGCCGCTCATTGATCTGGGCCTGGATTCGCTCATGGGCATGCGCATCAAGAACCGGGTGGAGAATGACTTCCAGATTCCGCCGCTGCAGGTGCAGGCGCTTCGCGACGCCTCCCTCGCCGACGTCATCACCATGGTCGAAGAGGCCGTGTCCGAGCAGCCCGATGCCGCAACCGCAAGCGCCGACGCGACCGCCGACGCACCCTCCGCGCTCACCGAGAGCGACGACACCACCCCAGACGCCTCCGCGGTGAGCGCGAAGGGCGGCGAAGGCGTGGGCGTTGCACCGCGCGATGCCTCCGAGCGCATGGTCTTCGGCACCTGGGCCACCTTCACAGGTACGGCCGCAGCCGGCGTGACCTCCGCGCTACCGCAGGTCAGCGATGAGGTGGCAGAAAAGATTGCCGAACGCCTCACCGAGCGCGCTGGCATCGAGGTCACTGCGCACCAGGTCCACGAGGCCGAAGCGCTGGAGAACCTGGCGGACCTCGTCCGCGAGGGCCTGGAGACTGAGGTCGAGGGCAATATCCGTGTCCTGCGCGAGGCCGATGGCCCCGCCGTCTTCATGTTCCACCCGGCCGGCGGCACCACCGTGGTCTACCAGCCGCTGACCCGCCGCCTGCCTGCCGACGTCGCCGTCTACGGCGTGGAGCGCCTTGAAGGCAGCCTGGAGGAGCGCGCCGCCGCCTACATCGAGGACATCCTGCACTACGCGCGCGGCCGCAAGGTCGTGCTTGGCGGCTGGTCCTTCGGCGGCGCGCTGGCCTATGAGGTGGCCTACCAGCTGCAGGAGCGTCAAGCTCGCGGCGAGGATACTGCTGAGGTTGCCTTTATCGCTCTGCTGGATACCACCCAGCCGGCTAACCCAGCGCCGAAGACACTGGAGGAAACCAAGGCCCGCTGGGGGCGCTACGCCGCCTTCGCCAAGAAGACCTATGGCCTCGACTTCGAGCCGCCCTACGAGATGCTGGAGACCGTGGGCGAGGATGCACTCATGGCCATGCTCGCGGAATTCCTTAGCTCCACCGACGCCTCTGAGCACGGCCTGTCCGCCGGCGTGCTCGAACACCAACGTGCGTCCTTCGTGGATAACCAGATTCTGGGCTCGCTGGATATGGGACGGTGGGCGTCGGTAAGCGTGCCCGTCATCCTCTTCCGCTCCGAGCGCATGCATGACGGCGCCATCGAGCTCGAGCCTGCCTATGCGGAGATTAACCCGGACGGTGGCTGGGGCGTTATCGTGAAGGATCTGGAGATTGTGCAGCTGCCGGGCGACCACCTGGCGGTTCCCGACGAGCCCGCAATCGGTATCGTGGGCAAGCACATGGAGGAATGGATCGAGGAGAAGATTCGGAAGTGACTAGCACCGCTGACAAGCTAGCGGACCTACGCGAGCGCCTCGAGCGTGCCCAGGATCCCGGCAGTGAACGCTCCCGGGCACGCCGCGATGAGGCCGGCCGCTCGACTCCGCGCCAACGCATCGCCGCGCTTCTCGACGAAGGCTCTTTCGTCGAAACCGGCGCCCTGGGCAAGACCCCCGGCGACCCGGATGCGATTTACTCCGACGGCGTGGTCACCGGCCACGGCCGCATCAACGGCCGCCCGGTGTGCATTTATGCGCACGATAAGACTGTGTACGGCGGTTCCGTGGGCGTGACCTTTGGCAAGAAGGTCACGGACATCATGGATTTGGCCATCAAGATTGGCTGCCCGGTTATCGGCATCCAGGATTCCGGCGGCGCGCGTATTCAGGACGCGGTGACGTCGCTGGCCATGTACTCGGAGATTGCCCGCCGCCAGCTGCCGCTGTCCGGCCGCAGCCCGCAGATTTCCATCATGATGGGCAAGTCCGCCGGTGGTGCGGTGTATGCGCCGGTGACCACGGACTTCATCATCGCCGTCGATGGTGAGGCGGAGATGTACGTGACGGGCCCGAACGTGATCAAGGAGGTCACGGGCGAGGAGATTTCTTCCCACGACTTGGGTTCCGCCCGCCAGCAGGAGCTCAACGGCAACGTGTCCGTCGTGGTGCCCTCGGAGGACGAGGCCTTCGACATGGTGCGCGATTTGCTCGACCACCTGCCGCTGACCTGCTTCGACGAGTCCCCGGTCTTCGACGCGCCTACTGATGACGAGGTAGCTGAGGACACCGAGCTGGATTCCTTCATGCCGGATGATACGAACGCCGGCTACGACATGATGGACCTGCTCACGCAGCTTGGCGACGATGACGATCTCATCGAAATCCAGGAAAACTACGCCCCCAACGTCATCACCGCCTTTGGGCGCATCGACGGCAAGGCCGTGGGCTTTGTGGCGAATAACCCGATGCATTCGGCGGGCTGTATCGACGCGGATGCCGCCGATAAGGGCGCGCGCTTTATCCGCATCTGCGATGCCTATAACATTCCGCTGGTCTTCGTGGTCGATACGCCGGGCTACCTGCCGGGCGTGGACCAGGAGAAGGCTGGTCTGATTCACCGCGGCGCGAAGTTCGCGTTTGCCGTGGTGGAGGCCACCGTGCCAAAGGTTTCGCTCATCGTGCGCAAGGCTTATGGCGGTGCATACGCCGTGATGGGTTCGAAGAACCTGACCGGTGATATCAACCTGGCGTGGCCGACAGCCCAGATCGCCGTGATGGGCTCGGCCGCCGCGGTGGTCATGATTGCCGGCAAGCAGCTCGAGGCTGCCGAGACCCCGGAGCAGCGCGCCATGACGAAGAAGGTGTTCATGGACTTCTACGACGAGACCATGACCGCGCCTTATGTCGCCGCGGAGCGTGGCTACCTCGACGGCATGATTAAGCCCTCCGAGTCGCGCTTGGCTCTGCGCCGCGCGCTGCGCCAGCTTGCCGATAAGCAGGAGAAGGACCTGCCCAAGAAGCACACCATCTCCCCGCTCTAGCGTCGTTTAAGCCTGGCGGCGGGCGAAGAAGGCCTGCGGATCGCGCTGAATTTTGTGTCTCGGCGTAACATGTGAGCCTGTTTTATCCGATAAGCCTAAAGACTAGGAATTCAATCAAAGGAGAAACCCAATGCTCTCTAGCGTTCTTGACCTCAGCGGTGACATCATCAACCTCGTCATCATGCTGCTCAACCAGGCCGGCGTGGACGTTTCCGCCCTGAGCTCGAAGTAAGCCAGCGCTTCTAGCCCCTCCTTGCGGAGGGGCTTTTTTAATCCCAGACCGGGCTGGGGAGGGGGACTGGTGGTCCGCCGTCGGGAGGCAGCCACGCCATGCGGCCTTCGATGCGGTCGATACGCCCGCGATGCGTAGGGCGGGCGGGGTCATCGTCATTGATGGCGTTGTGGTATTTACACAGCGGCACGAGGTTGTCGAGGTTCGTCGGTCCGCCATCTTGCCACCTTCTGATGTGGTGCATTTGGCATTCCGCGGCAGGTCTTGTGCAGCCGAGCCAAGCGCACGTCGGATGCTCTGCGCTGAGCAGGATTCGTTGCTTATCGTTGGCGAAGCGGCTGCCGTAATACACATTGACCGGCCCCTCGACCGGATGGAAGAGGGAGACGAAGCCACGCTCAGAAAACGTGGTGCGGAGGAACTCCGCGCCTGTCATCGTGCCGCCGTCGGTTGCCTGCAGAAGGATGTCATCGCCCTCGCCCCGCACAATCTTGTCCAGCTGTTCGAGGCGCACAATGACGTGAGCATGCAACGCCGGCTTCGGCGCGCCGCTTCCGGAAAAGACCTCGTGGACTGCCTTGAGCAGGTCCTCCGACGTGGCTTTGAGAGTGCCTACTAGATTGGCAATCGCGCGCGGGCGATCCGTGATGATGAGCTTGTGCATGCCGCCCGTGCTGCGTCGCACGCGGACGCCAGGAGTGGGCTCGGGTGTGAGCTCCGCGAGCCTGCGCTTCGCCACACCCGCAATCTCGCCTTCTGGGGTCGCACACAATTCCACGCGCAAGTCCCATGCCTGGCGCGAGTTCTTGACGCGCGCCACATGCCGCTCAATCTGCAGCAGCGTATCCAGCGCATGGTTAGTCTCCCGGGCGCGGCGCTGCTTGGCGCTGAAAGCAGTTTGGCCAAAATAAACGCGGTGAAGTCCCTCGAGCTGCCGCGCCACGCGCGGCGTCGCGCCCAGCGCCAGCATGTCCTCGTGCGTGTGCCCCGCGCACAAGGAGACGACGTGCATGCCGCGAGCGAGTACCCCGAGTAAGTCCCCCAACTTCATGCCTCACACACTAAACCGCCCCTAACTATCCCGCAACCGGAACGCCAAACTCCCAGCTCAAACGTCCATTTGCAAGGGCGTAAAGGGGTGAAAGGAGGTCGACGGGTAACCGACTATGTCACAGATTCTAGGCGCGGGAGCGGGAAGCAAAGGCCGCGATGGCTCGCCAGCCAAAGAAGAACAGCGCCGACATTACGGTGGCCACGATGAGGAAGGACCAGTGCGGCAGGCGGCCGTTGACCAGCATCCACAGGGCCATACCGCCAATGATGGCGCTCAGCCACACGACGACGCCCTCCTTCCACAGGCCGCTCAGCTTCGTCGCCATGATGATGATCCAGCCCACGAGCGCGCCCACGGTCCACGGCCAGAAGGCATCAACCCAGGAGCTAAAGCTCAGGCCACCATGCGCCAGGCGGGCGAAGATGGCGAAGAGGGCGAGAGCGAGGACGTCGATAAGCGGGGCAACGCGCATTTAGGATTCCTTCCGGTTCAACGCCGCGTAAGAAAAGCCATCGCGGGCGTAGTGGGCGAAGTAGATGACCCATCCAATGATAGTGATGAGCGCAAAGGAAATAAGCCGGTAGATGATGGCCGCGGAGGTGGCGTGCACCACGGTCAGGCCTGTCGCCACCAGAGGGGTGATGAGCGCGGCCTCCACCGTGCCCACGCCACCCGGGGTGACCTGCGCGGAGCCAGCCAGCTTCGCGGCCAGGAAGGCCAGGGCCACACCGGCCAGGGTGGTGTCATCAGCACCCGCGCGCAGCCACGGAATCTCCCCGGTCACCGCCCACACGGATGCCCACAGCGCAGCCATATCCCCCAGGCGGTGAACTAGCGACGCCCCGGCAACCACAGCAAAGGGGCCACGCGAAAGGTGGACCTCGCCGAGGTTGCGGACCTCCTGAATCGCGCGGTCCCGTTTCGGGCCGGGCCGTAGCTTGCGCAGCCAGCCCTCGAGGGTCACCGGGTGCGAGGTCAGCCAGAAGACGCCGCCGAGGGCGGCGAGCATGAGGACAACCGTGGTGATGAGCGACCCCAGAGCCATATCCGCGTTGAGGAAAAACACCCCGCCCAAGCCAATGAGTGCGAGGAACATCGAGCTAATGATCGAGGACAAAAACAGGAAGTAACTGCACAGCGCCACCGACGCACCCCAGCGGCGCTGCACCTGGAAGGTGAGCAAAGCCGAAAAGGCAGGGCCCGCCGGCAAGGTCGTGGACCAGGCATTGGAGGCCAGCGTGATGGCGTAGGTTTCGCGCAGCGGCACCTTGACGCCGCCCGCTCCGATGAGCCGCTTCATCACTTCCGCCATGCCCGCGATGGACAGCAGCGCGAAGAACACCACCAGCACCACGGGGAAAGGTTCAGTGTGGCGCAGGCGTTGTAGCCCCTCGGAGATGAAGTCCAGCTGGTCGCGGAAGAACCACGCCAGCGCGGCCAGAATCAGCAGGGAGACTATCCAGGTCAGCCAGTTCTTCTTCATCGATCATCCGTGGACTTAAGGCGCTTGACCAGCTCGGAGAAGGGGATGAGCTCGGTGTCGGTGTCGGCGCTGCGGTCCCCGCGTACAGGAGCATCGCTTGGCGACGCCTCCTCAACCTGTTCTGCTGAAGTCACAGGGGAGTGGGGCGCGTCGTCCTGCGCAGCCGGTGCGGCCTCTTCGTAGTTCAGCGCTGGGGCGGTGGGCGCCGGTGCGGCAGCGGATGCGGTGGCCAGGGCCGGCTCGGCAGCCGGGGCGTTGTCGCCGCCGAGGCGATGGGTAAGGCGGGTGAGGAAGCGCGGAGCCCACCAGTTGTCCTCGCGCAGGAGGTGCATGACGGCGGGGACGAGGAGCATGCGGACGATGGTGGCGTCGATAAGCAGTGCAAAAATCATGCCGAAGGCGATGTACTTCATCATCACGATGTCGGAGAAGCCGAAGGCCCCCGCCACCACGATCATGATGAGCGCGGCCGCCGTGATGATGCCGCCTGTGTGCGCGGTGCCCGCAGCGATGGCCTCGTCCGTGGACGCACCCCGGCGGCGGGCCTCCACCATGCGCGAGACCAGGAAGACCTCATAGTCCGTGGACAGGCCAAAGACGATGGCGATGATGAGCACCAGAATCGGGCTCATCAGCGGACCGGCGGTGTAGTTGAGTAGGCCGGAACCGAGGCCATCGACGAACATGAGCGTCAAAATGCCCAGCGTCGCACCCAGCGAGAGCAGCGTCATGATGATGGCCTTGAGCGGCAGGATGAACGAGCCGAAGACCAGCGCCATGAGGATGAAGGTGGCCAGAACCACGTAGAGGGCCATCCAGGGCAGTGTGTCGAAGAGCGCGTCGAGGGACTCGACCTCCATCGCCGGGGTGCCGCCGACATAAAGCTCCACGCCGTCGGGTGCCTCAATGTTCTCGAGCTCGTGGACGATGCGCGCGTAGTCCTCGCGGTCCTGGATGCCGGCGCCGAGGACGGTCGTGCCGTCGACGGTCGCGGTCTTCGGGCCCATCGGTTCGGTGAGGCCTTGGATGGAGCGGGCTTGCATGACGACGTCGACAAGCTGCTCGTTGGTCGCGTTCTTCACCACGAGCTTGACCGGCTCGGTGCGGAAAGAGGGAAATTGCTCGTTGAACTGGTCCTGCGCCACGCGCGCGTCCTGGTTGGGCGGCAGGTAGGTCTCGTTGATGCCGCCGAATTTCACGCCCAGCACCGGCATGGCCAGCGCGATGAGCAGGGCGCAGATGGCGGTGGTCATTAGACCCGCGCGGCCCATGGCCCAGCGCGGCATCCGGTACCACCACGTGTCCTCGATGCGGCGCCCGCGGCGCGAGGTCTTTCGCACAGTCCACTTGTCGATGTTGGGGCCCAGCATGCCAAACAACGACGGCAGCACCATCACCGACAGGAGTGCGGCGAGGCCCACCGCGGAGATGGAGCCATAGGCCACGGACTTGAGGAAGGCCTGCGGGAAGAGGAAAAGCCCGGAGAGGGATACGGCCACCATCGCGGCGGAAAAGACCACGGTTTGGCCCGCGGTGGCGGTGGTGATCGCCACGGCCTCCTTGGTATCGCGGCCCTTGTCCAGCTCCTCACGGAAGCGGGAGACCATGAACAGGCCATAGTCGATGGCCAGGCCCAGTCCCAGCAGCGTGACGACGGCCTGCGCGAACACGTTGACCTGCTGGAAGCCAGCCAGGATGGAAAGAATGCCCAGCGATCCCAAAATGGACAGCCCGCCCACGACGAGCGGCATGAACGCCGCCACGACGGAGCCGAAGACCACGAGGAGCAGCAGGCCGACGAGCGGCAGGGCGGCCTTCTCCGCGCGGGAGATGTCTTTGGACATGCCTTCATCCAGTGCGTCGGCCACGGCGGTGGCACCCGCTACCTGCACAGGGACGTCGGCAGCGTGCAACGAATCCTCGATGGCGCGGAAGTCCTTGAGGGTCTGCTCGCCGTCGCCTTTCAGCCCGATGGCGGCGAAGGCCGTGGAGTGGTCCTGCGTGATGAGGTTCGGGTTGCGCTTATCAAAGTAGCTGGTCACGGAGTCGATCTGCTCCGGGTGCTGCGCCTTGAGCTCATCCAGGAAGGCCTTGGCCTCGGCGGCGTGGGTTTCGGGGTCATCGAAAAGCAGGATGACGTCGCCGGAATTGTCACGGCCGAAAGTCTCGAGCTCGATCTGTGCCGCGCTTGTCGACGCCGCCCCCGGGTCCTCCCAGCCCTCCTGGCTCATCCGGTCACCCAGGCGGGTGCCGAAGCCGAAGAAGAGGCCGAGGATGAGACCCACGATGATGAGCGGGATGACCTTGCGGTGGGCATAGGAAAAACGGCCCCAAGAATAAAACATGCGGCTCCTAATTGTGCTCGGGCGCGCGGTCCGGCAGCAGTGCGGACAGCGGGCGGAAAGGCTGCAGCCAGGCGCCGCCTGGAGGCAGGTTGTCCAGGTTCACGCGCGGCAGCGGTTCGCGGAAGACACCCTCGATGTCTTCGAGGTCGACGAACTCGATATCGGGATGGGTCAGCGCCCAGGAGGTGTGCTCGTGGAATCCAAGCACGCAGGTGGGCAGGCCGGAAGCGGAGAGCTGCTCAAGCAGGTGCTGGAAGTTCTGGCCGTCGGCAGAAGCCACGATGACACCGGAGAGGTTCTCGCGGTTGGCCTTGATGTATTCGACCATGTCGGGGTCGACATCATCGTCCTCGTGGAGCTTTGGCTTGGCAAACACGGCGAAGCCGACGTTGCGGATAGCCTCGACCCAGGGGCGGATGACGTCGGCGCCGCCGGGGCTGACGTTGGTGAAAACGGCGGCCTCAGGGGTGGCGTCGTTATCGAAGGCCAGGTCCACCAGCCAGCGGCCGATGGCGTCGAAACGCGGGCGGTAGGCGGCGGTGGGGCGCCCCCCGAGGATGGCGCCGAGCCCCATGTCCATGTTGGGTGCGTCCCACACCAGAAGGTAGGTTCCGGCCATTACTTCTTCTCCCACAGGTACTCGGTGATGACGTGTTCCTTATCCAGGCCTTTGCCCTCAAACTTGGTGATGACCTGGCGGTCGGTGAGGATGGGGCACTCCGGCCAGGGCCAGCCCTTGTAGTCGAGGGAAGGCTCGACCTCGACGAGCTCATTAATCCATTCGGCGTAGCCGGCGTGGTCGGTGGCCACGTGGAGCACGCCGCCGGGTTTCAGGCGGGAAGCAAAGAGGTTGAGCGTGCCGGATTGGATGATGCGGCGCTTGTGGTGGCGGGCCTTGGGCCACGGATCCGGGAAGAAGATGCGGATACCGTCGAGGGACTCGGGCGCGAACATGCGCATGAGAACCTCGATGCCATCGCCGCGGACCATGCGGATGTTCTCAATGTCGTTGCGGATGATGGAGCCCAGCAGCTTGGCCAGGCCCGGCTTGTAGAGCTCGACGGCGATGATATTGGTGTCCTGCTCGAGTGGCGCCATGGCTGCGGTTGAGGTACCGGTGCCGGAGCCGATCTCGACGATGGTCTTCGCCCCCTCGCGGCCGAACCAGGCGGGGATGTCGAGGGGTTCGTCGGCAAGCAGGCGCCCCAACCTAGGCCAGTGCTCCTCGAAGAGGGCGTTCTGGTTGTCGGTGAGGGTGCCGCGACGGAAGGTCACGTTGCCGAGGCGTGGGTAGTCCAAATCATTGTTGAACTCGGCGTTGAAATCCGTCTGGAGGCCGCGGCCGTGAGGCATCTGCGCGGCGGGATTCTGGGAAGAGTCTGCGCTATTCATCAGTTGACATTGTTCCCTTAAGCAGGGGTGAGGGGCAACGTGCCGCGCCGTGGAGGGTGGAGGGGCGCCTCGGTGGAGGCCACACAGGACGCCGTGGGGGTAGCGGGACGGGCGTACGGGATGGGTGATCCACAGAAACGAAACCCCCGTATGGGGGCGATTGGGGGCGGTGGGTGCCATATTTCACACTCCGCTGTCCTCGACATAGTCGGTATGAACTGGGTGGATATAACCGGGGTGGCGGGCATTACACATTCTGTTATCACCAGTGTCCGTACTCTGGTTGGTGAAACGTCGTTGGGGGAACCTTCGGCGAAATAAAGCACCCTGGCCACACCGACCACAGGAGAATGTGAGATGACCGCAACTATTAAGGGCCTTGTAGGTGAACTGCCCACGAAGAACGAGAAGCTTATTTCGTGGATCAGTGAGAGTGTCGAGCTCTTCCAGCCGGAAGAGGTCGTCTTCGTAGACGGCTCCCAGGAGGAGGCTGACCGCCTCGCCGCCGAGCTAGTGGAAAAGGGCACCCTAATTAAGCTCAACGAGGAGAAGCGCCCGAACTCCTACCTGGCTCGCTCGAATCCTTCGGATGTTGCCCGCGTGGAGTCCCGCACCTTCATCTGCACCGAGACTGCTGAGGACGCTGGCCCGACCAATAACTGGGCCCCGCCGGCAGCCATGAAGGAAGAGATGACCGAGGCCTTCCGCGGCTCCATGAAGGGCCGCACCATGTACGTCGTGCCGTTCTGCATGGGCCCGATTAGTGATCCGGACCCGAAGCTCGGCGTGCAGCTCACCGACTCGGCTTATGTTGTGCTCTCCATGCGCATTATGACCCGCATGGGCCAGCAGGCCCTGGACAAGATCGGGGACAATGGCGACTTTGTCCACGCTCTGCACTCTGTGGGCGCCCCGCTGGAGCCGGGCCAGGAGGATGTCGCTTGGCCGTGCAACGACAAGAAGTACATCACGCAGTTCCCGGAGACCAAGGAGATTTGGTCCTACGGTTCTGGCTACGGCGGAAACGCCATCCTGGCTAAGAAGTGCTACGCGCTGCGCATCGCTTCCGTCATGGCGAAGGAAGAGGGCTGGATGGCAGAGCACATGCTCATCCTGAAGCTCACGAACCCGGAGGGCAAGAAGTACCACATCGCGGCCGCCTTCCCGTCCGCCTGCGGTAAGACCAACCTGGCCATGATTACCCCGACGATTCCGGGCTGGTCGGCAGAGGTCGTGGGCGATGACATCGCCTGGATGAAGCTGCGCGAGGACGGCCTGTACGCCGTCAACCCGGAGAACGGCTTCTTCGGCGTGGCACCGGGTACTAACTACGATTCCAACCCGATTGCCATGAAGACGATGGAGCCGGGCAACACCCTGTTCACCAACGTCGCGCTGACCGACGACGGCGATGTCTGGTGGGAGGAAATGGGCGAGGCCCCGGAGCACCTCATCGACTGGCATGGCAACGACTGGACCCCGGCTTCGACCACCAAGGCGGCGCACCCGAACTCCCGCTACTGCGTGCCGATTACGCAGTGCCCGACCGCTGCGCCGGAATTCGATGACTGGAAGGGCGTCAAGATTGACGCCATCCTCTTCGGCGGCCGCCGCGCCGATACCGTCCCGCTGGTGACCCAGGCCTTCGACTGGAACCACGGCACCATGATTGGTGCCCTGCTCTCCTCCGGTCAGACCGCTGCCGCTGAGGGCAAGGTCGGCGCCCTGCGTCACGACCCGATGGCCATGCTGCCGTTCATGGGCTACAACGCCGGTGACTACTTGCAGCACTGGGTAGATATGGGTGAAAAGGGCGGCGACCGTATGCCGGCCATCTTCCTGGTGAACTGGTTCCGCCGCGGTGAGGACCGTCGCTTCCTGTGGCCGGGCTTTGGCGAGAACTCCCGCGTTCTCAAGTGGATTGTGGACCGCATTGAGGGCAACGTCGACGCCGTCGAGACCGTCGTGGGCCACACCGCCCGCCCGGAGGATATCGACCTCACCGGCATCGACTTCGACATCGAGGACGTCCGCGAGGCCCTTTCCGTGAACCCGGCCGATTGGGCTGGTGACATGGAAGACAACAAGGAGTACCTGACCTTCCTGGGCTCCCGCGTTCCGTCTGAGGTGTGGGACCAGTTCACCGCGCTCAAGGAGCGCGTTGAGTCTGCCTCCTAATCATCGCGGTTAAACGGATGCTCCCCTGCGGGGGAGCTTTCGTCGTTTTAGGGGCTTAAGCGCGCAGGACGAGGACCAGGTTGGAGGTGAGGAACTCGCGCAGCACCGGCACCTTTGTTACCCACCAGGCCCAGGCAGGGTGGTAGCGCGGAAAGGCCGCGAGGAACTCTGCGCCCTGTGGACTCGGCGGAGCCACGCTGCGCGCCCAGTCCAAGCCCTCGCGGGCGGAGAGCGCAAAGAGCGAGGTGCCGAAGACGTTCTTCGGCGGGTGGCCGTGGCGGCGGGTATAGCGGTCGCGGGCGAACTCGCCGCCCACGTAGTGCTCCCACAGGCCGGTCTCGTGCCCGCCGAAGGGTCCCAGCCACACCGTGTAGCTCAAGATCACCAGCCCGCCGGGCTTGGTTACGCGCAGCATCTCCTCACCCATGTCCCACGGGTTGGGGATGTGCTCGGCCACGTTGGAGGAATACGTGATGTCGAAGATGTCATCCGCGAAGGGCAAGCTAGTGCCGTTGCCGCGTACGGCCTGGGCCACCTCGATGCCGGCGGCGGCCATCTCGCCCACGTCCGGCTCCAGCCCGACATAGCTGGCCCCGCGCTGGGCAAAGGCCGAAGCGAAATAGCCGGGCCCGCCCCCGACGTCGAGCACGCGCGCGCCGGTGAGGGAGAGGGAATGGTCGCGGGAGAGGGCGTCGACAAGCGCGGCGGTGTCCTCAGCCAGACCGCCATAAAAGACCGCGGGCGCTGTCTGCTCGAAGCGGAAGGAGCGCAGCAGCCGCCAGGAGCGGCGCAGTGTGGCCAAGGCGCGGGTGCGTTTCATAACCCACTAGGCTAAAGCATCGTCATGAAAATCCTTCTTTTATGTTGGCGCGATTCCACCCACCCGCAGGGTGGCGGTTCCGAGCGCTACCTCGAGCGCGTCGGCGAGTACCTCGCTGCCCAAGGCCACGAGGTGGTCTTCCGTACCGCGCGCCACATGAACGCCGCCAAGCGCGAGCGCCGCAACGGCGTGCTCTACTCGCGTGCCGGGGCCAAGTTCAGCGTCTACCCGCGCGCGTTGGTGGCGATGTTGTTCGGGCGCCGCGGTTTCGATGTCGTGGTGGATACCCACAACGGCATCCCGTTCTTTGCGCGCCTGGCCACCCGGGCGCCCGTGGTGATCCTGACGCACCACTGCCACCGCGAGCAGTGGCCGGTGGCCGGGCCCGTGCTGGCGCGGCTGGGGTGGTTCCTGGAATCCTGCGTGGTGCCAAGGATCTACCGTGAGAACACGTGGGTGACGGTCTCGGAGGCTTCGAAGCGCGACCTGGAGAAGCTGGGGATTCACGGCGCGCACATCATTGAGAACGGCGTGGACCCCCTGCCGTCACACGTGCCCACCTTGGAGCGCGAGGCCGATATCCACCTGGTGACGCTGTCGCGCCTCGTGCCGCACAAGCAAATTGAGCATGCCATGGACACCGTGGCGCGGATTCCGGGCGCGCTTCTCGACGTCATCGGTTCCGGCTGGTGGGAATCCCACCTGCGCGAGTATGCGCGTGCCCACGGGGTGGAAGACCGCGTGCGCTTCCGTGGTCAGGTGACGGAGGACTATAAACATGCGTTGCTCGCGCGCGCTGATGTCCACCTCATGCCGTCTCGAAAAGAAGGCTGGGGTTTGGCAGTCATGGAGGCGGCCCAACATGGGGTGCCCACGGTAGGTTATGCGTTTGGCCTGCAAGACAGTGTTATCGACGGCAAGACCGGTGTGCTGGTGCGGTGCGAGGAGGAGTTCGCGCCGGCGGTGCGCATGCTTGTCGACGACCCCTCCCTCCGCCACCGTTTAGGCAACGCGGCACGCGAGTTGGCGGCTACTTTTTCGTGGGAGAAAACCGGTGCGCGCTTCGAAGAGTTGCTAGAAGCGGAAGTGCGCACCAGGCGGCGCTAAGCCCCCACGGGGCGGGTGCCGGTTGCGCGTTGGTGGTGGCAACGATGCCTCCCGCTTCGACGACCGCGCCCACGCCGAGCTCCTCCAACCGGGCGAGGTCGCGCGTGTTCCAGGCTTCGGTGGCCGCCAGGTAGCGCGGCGCAGGCTGATCCACGTTTATGCCGTCGACGGTGAGCTCGCCGGAGTCGAGCTTGTTGGCGGCCTTGGAATAGGGGTCGAGGGCAATGCCGCCGTCAAGCGGCACCATGGCTGAGCGGTCGGCGAAGAAGGTCAGGCGGCCGTCAAGGTCTTCGACGAGCTGGCGGTCGATGCCCGTTTCGCGTGGGAGTAACACGGCGAGCTCCCGCGGTGCATCGGGAGCCTGGAGCAGGCAGGCGCACAGCGCGAGTGCGGCAGGAAGTTGGCGCAGGGATGCGATACCCGCCACGGCCAGCGGCAGGGCGAGCAAGGTGAGCTTGGAGGAATCGCGCAGTAGGCCCGCACCGGGGACGTGCTCCACGGCGAAGGCGGTGAGACCTGGGGCGAGTGCGCCGAGGATGGCCAGGCCCATGCCGAGAACCGCCAGGGCCGCGAGCGGGCGCAGCTCGCGCCGGGGAAGGCGGGCAGCGCCCAGGACAGCGAGGGCGGCGACGGCAAGTCCCGCCAGGGCGAAGCCCTGCTCGCGAGAGGCCGGTACTGCTGCGGC
Organism: Corynebacterium sp. HMSC062E11; assembly: GCF_001811845.1. Lineage (NCBI taxonomy): Bacteria > Bacillati > Actinomycetota > Actinomycetes > Mycobacteriales > Corynebacteriaceae > Corynebacterium > Corynebacterium sp. HMSC062E11. The sequence continues at coordinate 82,228 of NZ_KV806816.1, read as the reverse complement.
ATTCCAGATGCCACCGAAGCCGAGCAGCGAGCCGACCGCACCCACGTAGGCCTCCGCGCGCGGGGCGAAGGCCGCGGCTTGGGCGGCGGGGTCGCCGTGGGTGGTAGGCGAACCGGCCACGAGGCTTGGAACTAGCCACGGCAACCACAGCAAAACTGAGCCGCCCGCGAAGAGCCACCGCCTTTCGCGCTCACAGACAACCGCGATGAGTCCCCCGAAGAGCCCGCCGGTGGGCGTCAAGGACGCGGCCCACAGCGCCAGCCACGCCACGCGCGGGTGGTAGCTTAAACAACCCCACGCGATCACGGGCGCTAACCAGGCGGCGACTGCCAGCGACCACTGGCCCTGCAGGAGGCGCTCGATGACGAAAGGATTGGCCACCGCGCACGCCATCGCAGCGGCCGCCGCCCACGGGCTGGACTCGCGCGCCCACCGGCCCGCCACCCACGCCGAGGCACTCGCAGCAGCAAGGATGAAGACCCTGGCCAGCCACGCCCCGCCGAATAAGGCAAGCACCCCGTCCTGCGGTGCATTGCGGGCGGGAAGGTCACCGGCGCCGAAGGCGGCAGCGCTCAGGGCTGGGCGGTCAAGCAGCACCATGTCGCGCCACAGGAACTCGCCGGGCAGCACGAAGGGCCAACACACCGCGAGCACGAGCGCCACGCCCCAGGCGCAGAGGGCGGCGCGCACCGCAAGGGATGCTCGGGACGTAATCACGGGCGCCTACGCGCTCTGCGCTGCATGGCGGCGCATGAACATCGCGGCCGCCACCGCCAACAACGCCACGCCGATGGCCTTGCCCAGCCAGCCGACGAGGCTCAAGATTTTGACTGTGTCGATGACCCGGCGAACAGAGTCGAGGCGTTCGGTGCGGGTGGAATCGGACCAGGAGAGGGGGACGTCGAGAAGCGCACGCTCGTGTGTGTCATCGGCATCGACCATGGCCTGGGCCTGGCGCGCGTCCGTGGCCCAGAAGATGCGCGGGTGCTCCTCCTCGTTGACGATGGTGCCGGTCGTGGGCTCCACCCACACCGTGCGGCTCACGGCGTAGAAAGGCTCGAGGATGACGTGTGATTTCGGCTTGAGGTTGTAGCGCTCCAAGGACTCCGCGGAGTAAAAATCGCCCGCGGGGCCGGAGCGGTGGGCTTCGAAGGCGAAGACCTCCCCGAGCGAGACCGGCGCGACATCCTGGTGGAAGACGTAGGTGGGGATGCTGTCGAGCTTCTCATCGCGCAGGAAATCGATGGGCTCCGTGTCCTGGGTCAGCGGATCGAAGAAGGGATAGGAGCGCTGCTCCGCGCCGGAGGGGAAGAAGTAGCTGATGCCGTCGCGCTCCACCCGGTCTTCCACCTGTACGTCGAAGGCGGGCAGCTCGATGTGCTGCGTCGTGTTCGGCCCCGCCACCGGGTAGGTGGATTCGCGGTTGAGCTGGGATTCCTCGGTGATGTGCGCGATGGTCTCGCCGTTGAAGGTGAGGTCCACGGTGGACTGCGCGCGGGCCACGGAATCCTTCATCGCGGGGGCGGTGGTGGTGTGGCGGGTAAACGTGGCTCCGTCGTGCTCTGCGTGGATCTCTAGGTTGAGGTCCCTGGGCAGTGGGCGGGATTGGTTGTTGTACAGCGGCGGAAGGATGGACCCGAGTATGAGGAACACCGCGGCGGCAATCGTCACCTGCGCTAGGCGGGAGCGAAGGAACACGTCAGCTCCGATCGGTCGAGGGATTCACTGCAGAAATAGTATCGTAGTGGGCCATGCGCTTTCTCCCTGAGCTCGAAGGCGTGCGTGCGCTGGCAGCATTGGCAGTCGTGGTCACGCACGTGTCCTTTCAGACGGCCACCGGCTGGGCCTGGGCTGAGCGCCTGGATTACGGGGTGGCGGTCTTCTTCGTGCTCAGCGGTTTCTTGTTGTGGCGCCGGCGGCACGTGCACACGGCGGGGCAGTACGCGCTCTCCCGCGTGGCGCGCTTGGCGCCGCTGTATCTGGTGTGTGTGGTGGTCGTGCTCGCCTTGCTTCCCGACGCTTCCCCCTTAACCCTCCCGCAAGTCATCACCAACCTGACCGGTACGCAGCTCTATATTGCCGATGGCCTGGTTCCCGGGCTCACGCAATTGTGGTCGCTGTGTGTGGAGTTCGCCTTCTATGCGGTGTTGCCGCTGTTGGCGTGGTTGTTGGATAAGCTCTCGGCGCGCCCGCGGGTTGCGCTTATTGCTGGAGCTGGCGTGCTGAGTTTGTTCTGGGGCTTCCTGCCGTTTGTGGCCGGGTATGAATCCGGCGATGTCAATACGCAGATTTGGCCGCCCGCGTATTTCTCGTGGTTTGCGGTGGGAATGTTGGCCGCGGAGGCCGAGGCCGCGCAGGTGCGCCTGCGTGCTGGGCGGATTGTGCGTCCCGCCTGTTGGGCGGTGGCGGCGGGCTGCGTGTGGCTGGCCAGCCGCGAGTGGTTCGGCCCGCAGGGCTTGGTGCATCCAGAACCGGGTGAGTTTGCGCGGCGCATTGCGGCGGGGGCGGTGTGCGGGGCGTGCATCGTGGTGCCGGTGGCGCTGGCCCCGCGGGAAAGCTGGCTTTCTTCCGAGGTGATGCGAGCGCTGGGCCGCTGGTCTTATGGTGTTTTCATGTGGCACGTAGCGGTGCTGGCCATTGCCTTCCCGCTGTTGGGCGTGTCTGCTTTCTCCGGCTCTGCCGGGGATTTCGCGGTGGTGTTGGTCTTCACGGTGGTCGTTAGCTGTGTGCTTTCTGCTGCGACCTACGCGCTTGTCGAGGTCCCCGGCCGCGACCTCATCCGCTCCTTCGCCCGCGGCCGCATCGCCGTCCCGCGTTCTCTGCCGCGCCTCGCCGCCGATTCTGCGAGCGCTTCCGGTTCCGGATCCCTTGCCAACGCCGCCGGTTTTACTGATTCCGCCGGTTCGGCGGGGCCGTAGACGGCACTTCACACATGGCATTTTCCAGAAGGCATTAGTCAAACGGTTTACTTGACCCCAAACAAACCTTTTACATCGCCGCAGATGGTTTCCCTGCCCCCAAAGACACCTTTTGACTAGTACCTTTTGAGGGAAACCATCTGGGGCGGGGCCGGGTACTTAGGACGTGCGGCGGGATGGGAGGCAGGCACACGTGATAGCCGCGACGCAGAGCAGCTGCACCAGAAGCGAGTCGCCGGCGTAGCCGTCCGTGGGCCAGGGTGCGCGGGCGAGCATCGCGCCCGCGGCCAGGGTCAGCGCGCCCGCCAAGTAGTCGGAGCGCAACGTGGTCCAGGGAGTGATGGCCCACGCCGCGGCAGCGGCGGCAACTCCGGGTAGACCCGCGACGAGCGCCATCGTTGCCGCGATGAGCAGGGCTAGAAGGACACGCGCCGAGGCAGACGAGTGGGTAGCAGGGCTGGACGAGGCGGTGTTGTGTGCCGCGGAAGCAGCGGCGGTGGCGGGGGAAGCGGAGTGAGGGCGCGGACCGCGGGCCATGAGGAGCAGGCACAGCGCGGTGGTCAGCGCGGCGAGCGCGCCGCCGAGGCCCAAGCCGACGCGATAGGCGCGGTCGGCAGCAAAAGACATGTGGAAGGTGCCGCCGGCACCGGCGGGAATGAGGAAGGCTTGCGTGTCGGCATCGATGGAGCGCGGCTCGAGGGACAGTGGTTCCGAGCTGGAGGCCGGCGTCGAGTCCGGCGCTGAGTCTTGTGCTGAACCTGGCGTCGAGACCGCGGCTGTGCTGGGGGAGCGTAGCTCGCCGCGCAGGCCCTCGTTGAAGGCACGGCCGGTGATGAGGAGGCGGTCGTGGTCGGCGGGCTCGATGGTCTCACCGGCAGCGAGCGGGGTATAGCCGTGGTCAGCGCCCGATGCGGCCGATGGGGTAGCGCCGTTTGCGGATGCTGAGCGGTCAGAGGAAGCGGGAAGGGGCGCGGGCAAGGAAGACGCGGTATCGGTCAGGGCCGCCCAATCGCCCGTGGTGCGCACGAGGTGCTGACCGGCGGGCAGGTTGAGGGTGGAGTTGGGGGCGTGGGGGGAGCCGTCGATAAGCACTGTTTTCCCACCGGAGACCCGCACCATCATGTCGCGCGGGGTAGTAAAGGAGCGGATGAGGATGTGCTCGTTGTCCTGCTGGAAGAGGAACTGCTCGGCATCGGGCGAGGTATCGGGCACGGTGACGATGCGCCGCGGGGTGGGCTGATCCACGATGGAGGCCTCCGCAATTCCGGTGCGGTGCTGCGGCTCGATGCGGATGGTGGAGGCTTTCGCGCCGGGCACGCGGATATCGCGGGCGCGGTAGGCCTCCATGGTGACCGTCACCTTGGAGTCGCCGTTGTGGATGGTCACCTCAGTCGTGCCGGTGGTCATCAGCCGCAGCGTGGGCGAGGTCCACGTGGAATCGGAGTGCAGCTCCAGCCAACCGGAATCGCCGGGTGCTGGCCACCACGCGGTGGAGTTCTCGTCGTCGACGGCCGCGGTAAGAGAACGCGCCGGGTTCGCCCCGCCGAAGGCGGAGGCATCTGCGGCAGACGAGGACGCGGTGACCCGGCCATCGTGCTCCACCACCTGGGTCAGCGGGCCAGCGGAGGGGTAATCGCGCAGTCGATTGCGCACGGTGGAAGGGTCATCAGGGGCCATCGGCGCGGAGACCGGGCCGGAAAGCGTTCCGTAGTTGCGGTCGCGCAGCGCAGGCGTATCGGTCACGATATCGGCGTTGGAGGAGACGAGTTCGTGAGGACCGGAGAGGAGCGCGAGCGACTCCCCACCGCCCGCCACGCGCGGCGGATTCGCAGGCGCCAGGTTCATGGAGAGGTCGGGGTCGAAGACCACGACGTCGACCTCCCCGAAGGTGTGGACCTCGCCCGGGATGTGGTCCGAAGAACCAGACATGAGGTCGTGGCGCACCGCGACGGCCCCGATGCCTAGGCGTTGCAACACTAAGGGCGCGGTGGCAGGGTCGCGTTCGATCTGCGCCATCGCACCGTCCAGACCACGGATTGCCTCGGGCGGGATGAGGGGAACGGCGTCGCGGACGGCCCAGGGGACGTCGAGAAGCGGCTGCGCCGGCTCATCGCGCGTCCACCCCCAGTCCTGGCGGGCAAAGGACGCCGGTGGGTAGATGAGCACGCGCGTATCCAGGCTGTTCATGAAAGAAGCGGCCTCCTGCCAATAGCTGGGCACCTCCTCGTAGGCCCCCTTCGGCAGTAGCCTGCCCGCCCACGCCGGGGCGGTCGCGCCCATCACCACGAGGCACACCAAAAGGCCCGCTGCTTCACGACGCCCCATGCTCAACGTCCGCGGAAGCCTCACCCGGGCAGCAATCGCGGCCACGCCGAGTACCAGCGGGATGCGCACCAGCGGGTCGAACTTATGCACGTTGCGCAGCGCGGCCAGCGGCCCATCAAGCGCGTCGAGGTACCACGCGGCATGCGTGCCGAGCACGGCCACGCCCACCAGCAGCATGAAGGCCCACTCGCGCGGCAGCCGGGCCAGACCCATGAGCCCTAGGGCAGCAACGCACACCGTGACGAGCACAAAGACCGGCTCGGTGGCCAGCTCGTTGCCGGCGACGCGCTCGGTATCCACAAACGGCGCCCAACTGGTGGTGCCGCGCAGGATTTCTGCCAGGTTGAGCCAGCGCGTGGTCACGCCGGCGGACTCGATGAATTCCGTAAAAGGCGGGGCATAGCGGCCCAGGATGAGCAGCGGGGTAATCCACCACGCGGATACCGCAGCGCATCCGGCTAGCCACACCAGACCAGTCTTGCCCGCGCGCCGCCACAGTAGAATCACACCCGCCGGTAGGCAAGCCGCCAGCGTGGCCGTGGCGTTGACCGCGCCCATGCAGGCCACCGCCACCACCGAGGGCGCGGCATCCCGCCAGCACAGGCGGCCTGGCCGCAAGAAGGGCAGCAGCACCCAGGGTGCCAGCATGACCGGCCAGGTCTCTGAGGAAATTGCACCCAGCGTGGTCAGCGTGCGCGGGGAGAGCGCATAGAGGAGGCTGCCCATCAGTGCGGCATAGCCCGGCGCGGCGGGAAGCACTGTGCGGACCACGCGGAAGAAGCCCAGAAAGCCCACGGCCAGGACCAAGAACCACCAGGCGCGCTGCGCTATCCAATCCGGAAGCGGATCCGCCAGCAAGAAGAACAAGCCCTGCGGGAAGAGGTAGCCATAGGCCTGGTTCTGCAGCTGGCCCAGCGTAAAAGTATCGGTATAGGCATGCAGGGCGCCGGCCAAAAACCCAGCCGGGTTGGCCACCAGATCATGCTTGGTATCGGCCGCGGTCAGCCCCCACGGCTGCACCAGAACCACGAGGGCTAAAAAGAAAAGCCCCCCGATGCGTGCGCGCACGCTACTCGCGGGAGCCGTACTCCGGCCCGCCCATCACGGCGTCGGAGGCCTTGACGGAATTATCGTTTGGAACGGCATCTGCCTGCGAGAACTGCGCGATGCCCAGGATGGTTACGACACCTAGCGCTACGCCAACGACCGCGCTGCCCAGGGCCGGGCCCAGGGTGCGCTTGTTGAGTGAATCGCTGTCGAATGCCATGGCGCCAGATTCTAGCAGCTCGGTACTACCTTTTAGGAGTGGCTCTCCGCGGCGTCGTCCTCCTCATCGTTCTCCGGCGGAACGATGAACACCGGCAGGCCCGCGTTGCGCACGATGTACTCCGCAGTGGAGTTATTCCACAGCGAGCGGAAGCCCGTGAGCGCGCGGGTGCCGGTGACGATGACGTCGATGTCGAGTTCGTGGGCGGCGTCGACAATCGCGCTCTGAATCGTCGTCACTGATTCCACCAGGTGGGCATGGCCGCGCAGGCCGAGGGACTCGGCCTTGGCAATTCCGTGGTGGCAGATGGCGAGGGCCTCTTCATAGGCCGGGTCATCCTCCACGCTGTCCGGTGAGACCGTGGATTGGTGCAGCCCGGTGCGGCTGACCGCGCGGGCGGCCTGGCGTGCGGACGGCTCCCAGGCGGTGAGGATTTCGACGTCGGTGGGGCGCAGGAGCCGCGCGGCGTACTCGAGGGCGCGGTCGGCGCGGTCGGAGCCGTCATAGGCAATGAGCATGGTCTCTCCGTTATTCATGTGACCATCCTAACAACCGCTTGTTTCCCGCGCGGGTGCTTCAGGCACACTGGTGGGCATGAGAAAAGCAATGCCCGCCCTCCTGTTGAGTGCTACCTGTGCGCTGAGCGCGTGTAGTGAGGAGCCTGTGCTTTCCGACGCCCCGCCCAGCGAAACCAGCGCCGCGGCCTCGAGCGCCGCGTCGGGGGACGCGGCAGAACACGATGCCGCGCTTGAGGGCGTCCGCGCTCGCGCTGCCGTCAAGCTCATGCCGCCGGCGCTGAACTACGAGGATGCCCGCGCGAAACTCGAAGCCGGCGTGGGCGGGCTCTTTATCCCCAGCTGGGCCGACCCTGAGCTGCTCAGCGATGGCCCGCGGGGAGTGAACGCTTTGCGCGAGGAGATGGGCCGCGACTTCGAAGTCTCCATCGATTTCGAAGGCGGGCGCGTACAGCGCTTCTCCGAAATTTTGGGCGACTACCCCTCTCCGCGGGCCATGGCGGAGGGCCACAGCCCGGAGGAGGTCGAGGCCCTAGCCACGGAGATTGGGCAGAGCCTACGCGCCCACGGCGTGACGGTGGACTTCGCCCCGGTGCTCGACGTGGATGGGGGAGACCTGGAAGTCGTCGGTGACCGCTCCTTCTCCACCGACCCACAGGCCGCCGGCGAATATGGCGCGGCCTTTGCCCGCGGGTTGCAGGCCGCCGGCGTGAAGGCCGTGTTCAAGCACTTCCCGGGCCACGGGCGTGCCTCCGGGGACACACACCTGGGTGAGGCCGTTACCCCGCCGCTGGAAGAACTGTACGGACACGAGTTCGTGCCTTTCCACACGGCAATCCCGCAAGCCCCGGAAGCGGCCCTCATGATGGGCCACCTCGTGGTGCCTGGGTTAGGGGACGAGCCCGCCTCCCTCAACCCGCGGGCTTACCAGCTGGCCCGCGAGGAACTGGGTTTCGAGGGCACGATTTACACCGATGACCTGGGAGGGATGGCCTCCATCTCGGAGAATTTCAGCGTGCCGGAGGCCGTGGCCGCAGCCCTTGCCGCAGGTGCCGATATGCCGCTGTGGTCCACCGACGATGACATCAACGCGGTCATCGACGCGGCCGCCGAAGTCGTGTCCCAGCACGAGGGCGACTAGTAAAAACCAGCTGGCAGCCGTTAATCTCGTACACGTGAAAAAGGCAATCGGACATAGCCAACAGCGGCGCAAGGGGCTCCACGTGGCCCTTGGCGTGCTCGTTGGACTTCTACTCATCGCCGGCATCGCCTACGCGTGGGACGTCATGGCCAACCAGCACAAGGTTCCGCGCGCGACGTCGGTCGGCGGCGTGGACATCTCCCGCATGGAGCGCACCGCTGCGGTGGAGAAGCTGGAGCAGGAACTCGGGGACGTCGCGGCCCAGCCCGTGGATATCCGCGCCGGGGAGAAAAGCTCGCAGCTTATCCCCCAAGACTCCGGCCTAAGCCTGAATTATCAGAAAGCCGTCGACGGCATTCCCGACGCTTCCCTGAACCCCCTCTCGCGCCTGTACAGCTTCATTAAGCCCACCCAGGAAATCCCTGTGGCTGTGGACATCGATGAGAACCAGCTCTCCGGCCAACTCGAGCGCGTGGGCAACGAGCTGAAGATCGAGCCGGAAGACGGAAACTTGGAGCTTATCGACGGCTCCCTCAAAGAGACCAAACCCAAGCTCGGCCAGGCGGTGGAAGAGGGAGTGCTGCACGAGGGCGTCGTGAAGCACTGGCTCGACCCCGAGGGCGTCGACGTCGAGCCGATGGTGGTGGAGCCTCAGATTAATGATGAGGCGATTGAGGCCATGCGCACCGGGGATGCCGCCCGCGCGCTGGATAATCCGCTAACCCTCAAGGGCGAGAACAACACCGCCGGCACCCTGCGCAAGCCGGAGATTTCCCAATTTGTCTCCATCGCCGCCGAAGACGGCGAGTTGCGCCTCAAGGTGGATAAAGACCGCGCCCGTGAGCTTTTCCAAGAGCGCATGCAAGGCTCCGAGGTGCCCGGCACCAACGCCAAAATTTCCTTCAGCGGCAACGACAAGCAGATCACGCCCTCGGTGGATGGCTCCATCATCGACTGGGAGAAGACCCTCGAGGGCTTCGAGGACCGTGTGAGCAGCGAGGACGACCGCGAATGGGATGCCGATTACAAGCCGGACCCCGCAGACTTCACCACGGAAATGGCAGAGAAGGCCACCTTCGATGAGACCGTGTCCGAGTTTTCTACCGGCGGTTTCTCCGGGGCCTCCGGCACCAATATCCGCCTGGTGGCCCAGGAGGTCAACGGTGCCGTGGTCAACCCGGGTGAGACCTTCTCCCTCAACGGCTACACCGGCCCGCGCGGTACCGCGCAGGGCTATGTGGAATCCGGCATCATCATCGACGGCCACGCGGGCAAGGCCGTGGGCGGCGGCATCTCTCAGTTCGCCACCACCTTGTACAACGCGGCCTACTTCGCCGGCATGGAGGACGTGGCACACACCCCGCACTCCTATTACATTTCGCGCTACCCGGCTGGCCGCGAGGCCACCGTGTACGAAGGCGCAATTGACCTGCAGTTTAAGAACACCTCCAACCACCCGGTGCGCATCGAAACCAGCTTTGGTGACGAGATCACCGTGCGCTTCAAGGGCGTGAAGACGGTTGAGGTCGAGTCCATCAACAACGGCCGCTGGGCCAAGACCGAGCCGCAGCGCAAGTCGGTGAGCGAGGACTGCTCGCCGTCGTCTGGCACGCCGGGCTTCACCACCTCGGATACCCGCGTGATCAAGGACCTCTCCGGCAAGGAAATCTCCCGGGAGACCACCACCACGGTCTATGACCCGCAGCCCATCGTTACCTGCGGTTAAGCCATGACCCGGCCGATGCACACCGCGGTGAAGGACCCCGCGGACGTCGATCAGCTGGCCCAGCACCCGGTGAAGTTTGCTCGCGTCGCCGGCCTGTTTGCCGCGCACCGCGGCACGCTGCTTGTGGTGGTGGCGCTCATCATCGCCACCTCCGGGCTGACGGTGATGCAGCCTTTCCTGGTACGCCGCACCGTGGATGAGGCCATTCCTGAACACGACACCGCGCTGCTGCTGTGGCTCGTCGGCGGCATGCTGGCCATCACCGTGGTCTCCCAGGCCATTGGCGTTATCCAGTCCTTTCTGTCGGCGCGGGTGGGGCACACCATCATGCACGAGCTGCGCACGCAGGTCTTTGCCAACCTGCAGCGCCAATCGCTGCAGTTCTTTACCAATAACCGGGGCGGCGAGATCCAATCCCGCCTGACCAATGACATCGCGGCGATGCGCGGCATGGTGACCACCACCGCGACCTCCGTGGCTAGCAACCTCACCATGACGGTGGCCACGTTGGTAGCGATGGTGGCGCTTTCGCCCACCCTCTCGCTGTTGTCCTTGCTGGTGCTGCCACCCGCCGTGTGGCTCACCCGCCGCGCCGCCGTGCTGCGCCGCAGCCTTATGGAGAAAAACAGCCGCGCGCAGGCGACGTTGCAGCAGACCATTTCGGAGAACCTGTCCGTGTCCGGCATGCGCCTAGCGGCAACGCTGGGCGCGCAAGAGCGGGTTTATGACGGGTTTGAGACAACCTCGCGCTCGCTTATCCGCTTGGAGCTGGAATCGCAGCTGGCCGGGCGCTGGCGTATGGCGCTGACCCAAATCATTTTCGGCGTGATGCCGGCGCTAATTTACCTGGTGGCTGGTCTGCGCCCGGGGATTACGATTGGCACGCTCATCGCCTTTTCTACTCTGCAGACCCAGATTTTCCGCCCGATTACTGGGCTGCTCAACGTGGGCGCGCAGTGGGTGGCGTCGATGGCGCTGTTCAGCCGCATCTTCGAGTACCTGGACCTGGAGCCCGATCTCACTGAGGTCACCCGGCCCGCCCAGCTTGCCGACGCCTCCCTCACCCTCCACCACGTCTCTTACCGCTACCCCGGCACGGACACCGACGCGCTTTCCGACGTCTCTCTCACCATCCCCGCCCACACCACCACCGCGCTAGTGGGGCACACCGGTTCCGGCAAGTCCACTGTCGCCGCACTGTTGGCACGCCTAGCCGATCCCACCGAAGGCACCGTGCACCTAGGCGGGGTAGACCTGCGTGACATTCCGCCGGCGCAGCGCGCGGCGGTCATCGGCGTGGTCTCCCAGGAGACCTACCTCATTCACGGCACCGTGCGGGAGAACCTCCTCTTCGCGCAGCCCGATGCCAGCGAGGAGCAGATGTGGGCGGCGCTTAACGCCGCGCGCGTGGACGAGGTCATCGCCGCGTTGCCGGAAGGCCTGGACACAGTGGTGGGCTCGCGCGGCTACCGCTTCTCCGGCGGTGAGCAGCAGCGCCTCTCGCTGGCGCGCACGTTGCTGCGCCAACCCCAGGTGCTCATCCTCGATGAGGCCACCTCGGCCCTCGACAACGAAACGGAGCGCGCCATCCAGGATGCAGTGCTTGGCGCGGACGCCACCCGCCTGGTCATTGCACACCGCCTGTCCACCATCCGCGATGCCGACCAGATCGTCGTCCTCGACGCCGGCCGCGTGGTCGAGCGCGGCACCCATACCGAGCTACTTGCGCGTGGCGGCGCCTATGCTGCGCTGCTTCGCGCCGCCGACGAGACCTAAAGCAAAACCCAGCCTGAGCTGGGTAAATAAGTGGAGCCGACGACGGGAATCGAACCCGCGCCAGCAGCTTGGGAAGCTGCAGTTCTACCATTAAACTACGTCGGCGCAATGCAGAATCTGCATCGCAGTAAAGCTTAGCACCGCCGCCGCCCGAGGCCATAAAAGACCCAGTGGGGAGGTAGACTGTGTGCCGTGCTTCTTTCCGATCGTGATATTCGTGCCGCCATCGACTCAGAGGGGCCTGATGCCTTGGGCATTGAGCCTTATGACGCAGAGATGGTCCAGCCTTCCTCAATCGATGTGCGCCTAGACAAGTTCTTCCGCGTGTTTAATAACTCGCGCTACACGCATATCGACCCCAAGCAGGAGATGCCGGACCTCACCAGCGAGGTGGAGGTGGCTGAGGGGGATGCCTTCGTGCTGCATCCGGGTGAGTTTGTGCTCGGCGCAACGCTGGAGAAGTTCACCCTGCCCGCGAATTTGGCTGGACGCTTGGAGGGCAAGTCCTCCCTGGGGCGCTTGGGCCTGCTGACGCACTCCACGGCCGGATTCATTGATCCGGGTTTCTCCGGACACATCACGCTCGAGTTGTCTAACACCGCGAACCTGCCCATTACCTTGTGGCCGGGGATGAAAGTGGGCCAGCTGGCTATCTTCCAGATGTCCTCGCCGGCGCAGGCCCCGTATGGTTCCGGCGCACTGGGGTCGAAGTACCAGGGCCAGCGCGGGCCTACACCGTCGAAGTCCTATCTGAACTTCCGTTAAACTTTTCGTTCTCGCCGCGCGCTTCAGGTCAACCGCGCCTAAAATTCCCGGTTATGCGTATGACTGTGATTGGTACCGGCTACCTGGGTGCGACGCACGCCGCCTGCATGGCGGAACTCGGCCACGAGGTACTCGGTGTAGATGTTGATGAAAGCAAGATTGCAGCTCTCAAGAACGGCCGCGTGCCGTTCTACGAGCCCGGTCTTCCGGAGGTGCTCGAGCGCAACATCGAGTCTGGCCGCCTGGGCTTTTCCACCAGCTATGACGACGCCGCGGAATTCGCCAACCTGCACTTCCTCGGCGTAGGAACGCCGCAGGCCCACGGCTCCTATGCGGCGGACCTAACCTACGTGAAGTCCGTCATCACGGAGCTCGTGCCGCGCCTCAAGGGCGAGCACATCATCTTCGGCAAGTCCACCGTCCCCGTGGGCACCGCAGCGGAGCTGCAGAAAATGGCGGATGAACTCGCCCCGGAGGGCACCAGCGTGGAGATTGCCTGGAACCCGGAGTTCCTGCGCGAGGGCTATGCCGTCAAGGACACCATCACCCCGGACCGTATCGTCCTCGGCGTCGGCGAATTCGCCGAAAGTAGAGCCGAAGAGGTCGCCCGCGAGGTCTATGCCCAGCCGCTGGCACAGAACACCCCGTTCATCGTGACCGACCTGCAGACCGCCGAGCTAGTCAAGGTCTCCGCCAACGCCTTTTTGGCCACCAAGATTTCCTTCATCAACGCGGTCTCTGAAATCTGCGAGATTGCCGGTGCGGACGTGGTCAAGCTTGCCGACGCCATCGGCTACGACGAGCGCATCGGCCGCAAATTCCTCGGTGCTGGCCTCGGCTTCGGCGGCGGCTGCCTGCCCAAGGATATCCGCGCCTTCATGGCGCGCGCCGGCGAGCTGGGTGCGGATCAGGCGCTGACCTTCCTGCGCGAGGTCGACGCCATCAACATGCGCCGCCGCGATCGCGTCGTGGACCTGGCCAAGCAGGCTTTCGATGGATCCCTCCTCGGCCACCGCGTCACCGTTCTGGGCTGCGCCTTCAAGCCCAACTCCGATGACGTCCGCGATTCGCCGGCGCTCTCCGTGGCCGGTTCGCTCTCCCTGGCTGGTGCCGCCGTCACGGTCTATGACCCGGAGGGCATGGAGAACGCCAAGAAGGTATTCCCAACCCTCAATTACGCGCCGACTGCCGACGCCGCCCTCAAGGACACCGAGCTGGTCATCCTCGCCACCGAGTGGCAGGAATTCCGCGACCTCGACCCGGCGGAGGCCGGCGAGCTCGTGGCCCGCCGCCACATCATCGACGGCCGCAACGTGCTGGACGTCGACAAGTGGCGCAGCGCCGGCTGGACCCTCGATGCTCTGGGGCGCGTCCTGCCGGCCTAATGCCTACAATCGCCGAATGCGTTGTCTCATCGCCCTTGGGGGTGGGCGGTGATTCCTAATTGAGGATTCGGTGCAGAGCTTTGGTCGCCTTTGAATGAAAAGGGGGCGAGGCGTCTACTTCTGACAGCAGTTTTTCAGCTTCCGCAAAATCGAAGCTGAAAAATACTGTCAAGAGTATCGGCTATTTGAGAGTTAATGGGAAGTATTTCAAGGGTCAAAGGGGGTAAAGGCCTGAGTTATAGTTCCAGTACAGCACCTATTCGGCACCCCCGAAAAGGGTCCTGAATGTTACTGGTGTTCCGCAACTATGTGCGAGATTCAGGGTTGGGTGAATGTCTGCAAGTTTTAAGTGTATGTCGGTGTCCAGCCTATATTTATGCTGGTTATTGTTGCGGCCGTGGTGACGGATAGTCGTGGGTTATGGCTGGATGAAGTTTGAATCCATCAAAAAGATGTAGTATCGGGCTGTCGTGCAGGCAGTTGGGTGACAGGGGAAATCGACTTAATTTTAAGCAAGTGGTAAGGTTTCAAATGGAGCCCAAGCTGGGCCCAGAAAACTTGAGAAGTTCTTGAGCACTCAATTTTCTCTCATCGCTGACCGCAACGGGCCCAGCGAATACTGAATCTCCGAAAGGAATCTCACCATGGCACTTGTCATTAAGAAGACTGCCGCAATCGCCATCGCAGCGGGTCTCACTTTTGCTGGCTCCGCAGGATTGGCTATTGAGAATGCAGCCCCGGCCGCTGCACAGGCGGAGCAGCCGGGCAACGAGGCTGGCTACTCCTTGACCATCACGAAGCGTGACCTCAATGGAGACAACTACGGGACGTCTAATGGTTCGAAGCTGGATGAGGCTAAGATCCCGGGTAAGACCCCAGATACTCCTGCAGGCTTCAAGTTCTCGATCATTCGCGTAACTCCAGCTACGGGTGCTGACAAGAATGATGCTTCGAAGGCCACTCCTGTTGAAGGTGCAACTGCTCAGGAAGGCACCACTAACGACCAGGGTGTCATCGAGTTCACCGGCCTTGAGGAAGGCGTCTACCGCGTCTCCGAGCTTGAGGTTCCAGCAAATTCTGGCTTCGTTCCCGGGCCTGACTTCTTGGTTTCCGTACCCGTTACCAATGAGAACGGCACTGGCCTGATCAATAACGTTCACGTTTACCCGAAGAACACCCGTGCTGGCATTGAAAAGACCGTTCAGGATAAAGACAAGCACGGTGGTCAGGACTACACCTACACCATCAGCTCTGACATTCCGAAGGCAGTTTCGAGCTTGGACAAGCTTGTAAGCTACCGAGTTGTAGATGCTCTCGATGGTCGTCTCGAAGCTCCGACTGCTGACAAAATTGAAGTTCGCCTGGGCACCAGCTGGGATAGCGCAACCAAGGTGGATTCGAAAAACTACGATGCTGTCATCACTCCCGCACCGTCGGCAGACGGGAAGCACAACATCAACCTTCAGTTCAATGACGAAGGCCGTGCCCTCTTGGCTGGACAGAAGGCGGGCACCAAGGTTCTGACCCGCATCACTACGAAGGCGCCTAAAGACGTTGAGGTCATCCCTAACAAGGCCCAGCTGTATTTCAACACCGGTAATGGTGAAGGTGAGTACAAGCGTGAGTCCGAAGAAGTAAAGACCTACTGGGGTACCCTCAACATCAACAAGGTTGGTGAGGACGGGACGACCCCGCTTCAGGGTGCAGAGTTCCGCCTGGTGAAGTGCCAGGCCGGTGACGGCGGCTACACCCAGGTTCAGGGCACCAAGGAACTGACCGTCAACGATCAGTCTTCCTGGACCACTGGCAAGGACGGCAAGATCTCCATCACTGGAATTCACGCCACCGACTTTGCCAACAATGCCGATGACAACACTCTGCTGTGTGCACAGGAGACCAAGGCTCCGACCGGCTTCCAGCTTGATGAGCGTTTGGTTCCGTTCGTAATTAAGCGCACGGACGAAGGCACCCAGACTGCTCCGAACGTTACCGGCATGAACGGCATCGAGAACGTGAAGGTCGAGAACCTTGCGTACTCCTTCGACCTGAAGAATAAGCCGAGCGACCGTTTCCTCCCGAACACCGGTGGTATGGGTATCACCGCTCTGGTTCTCGCTGGTCTCGCCATTGTGGGCGCCGGCGTATTCGTTGCCCGTCGTAACGCTGCTTAAGCGTGCTGTGCATTGCTGGTCTAGCGGCCACTGAACGCTAAACCAGCATGCGGCGTACCCACGCGGGGAGGCGCCTTTCAAAAGTATCCCCGCCCCTTTTAAACAAAGATTGGACACAGCATGAGCATCGCAACGCGCACACCTGCGCACAAGCACAGGCAGCAGCGCTCGCTAATGCAGCGTGTCGTTCTGCCCGTCGTTATCATTCTCGCCGGTCTATGCGTGCTCATGTACCCAGTCTTGGCTACGCAGTGGAACAACCACCTCCAGCAGCAAGTCACTGAGGAGTACGAGCAGGAGTTCCGGGATGCTTACCATGCTCAAGAGGCCAGTGAGCAGGTTGAGGCGGCGCGCAGCTACAACGCCGCGCACACCAACGGCCCGATTTTGGACCCGTGGCTTACTCGCATCAGCGAAGACAATATTGAATACCAGGAGTACCTCGACCAGCTCAGCGGTGCACCGGCGATGTCCCAAGTTGTCATCCCCGCTATCGACGTAAAGCTGCCGCTTTACCACGGCACTAAGGACTCCACCCTGCAGCGCGGATTAGGCCACCTCTATGGGACGTCTCTTCCCGTCGGAGGCGAGGGAACTCACGCGGTTATCACCGGTCACTCGGGTCTGACTAATGCAACCATGTTTGATGACCTTGAAGAGCTTAAAGCGGGCGATGCGGTTTATATTTCTACGTTTGGCGAGCGAATGAAATACCAAGTCTATGAGACCGAGGTTGTTTTGCCGGACCAAGTAGACAACCTGCGTGCAGATGGTGATCGTGACTTGCTGACCCTTATCACCTGTACTCCCTACGGCATCAACACCCACCGTTTGCTTGTTCATGCGGAACGCGTGCCGATGGACCCGGACGAAGAGCAGCTTATCGACGAATCCGCCTCCATCTTCCAATGGTGGATGTGGTTGTTGTTGGGTATCTCCCTCCTGGTCCTCATAGGACTCATCTGGTGGGTCTACCGGGAAAGCAGAAAAGCACTCACGCCGAGGAAGCTCAAGAGGAAAAGGAATCATAATGCGTAGGACCAAATACGTAGCGGCGATTGCTGCAGCAACAGTACTATCCTCGGGGCTCTTCCTACCCGCAGCAGATGCCCGCGTGATTAGTGGAAATGATCGAGGAATTGTTGCAGAAAGCGTCGATTCGCAGCGCTCAATCTCACTGGTAGTAGAGAAGGTCGCCACGAATCCTTTCGATCCTGTTCCCGCCGGTGAGAAGCCTCCTGCAATTTCTGGTGCAACCTTTACCTTGTCGGAAGTTAAAGGCATCGATGTCACCACATCTGCTGGCCGAGCAGCGGCCAAGAACATGGAGCTCGATGATGCTCGTGCTCAGGGCCTCGTGCGTGTCGCATCCCAAACAACTGGGGATGACGGACGTGCTCACTTCGAACGCCTTAAACCAGGGCTCTATCTTCTCGAAGAAGACGAACCGGACAGCGCGTTCGATTATCATGTCTCATCCCCCAAGTTGATTATTCTGCCTCTGGCCAATCTTGAAGGAACATCGTTCACTTATGAGAACGTCGTGGTGACTAAGTGGGATAAGGACAAAGATGTTCCTCCTCCGTCGACAACTCCGGTAACAACGCCCCGAGATACTCCGCCACCAGAAGACACTCCGCCGCACAATCCTGGCACCCCTTCGAAAGAAACGACACCCCGAGTTCCAACCGGGCCGCATGAAGAACCCCCCACGAGCGAGCCGCCAGTCTCAAGCAACGGCGACTCCCCACTGGCGTCGACAGGTGCGAACGTTCTCTGGGCCGTAGGCCTCGGCAGCATGCTCGTACTACTCGGTGCCGTACTCGCACGGCGCAACGGAAACAAGCAAACACAGTAAACCGCGGACTCTAGGAAAGAACGATTATGCGAAACTTTAAAAAGCCTGCAGCACGTACTGCGAGCTCGCGTACCCGCAACGCGATACGAGGAGTCTCCGCTGTGGTTGCTTCCTTCGCCCTTGCCGTGGGCCTAGGAACCTATCCGGTTGAGGTATCGGCGCAAGAATCCGTTTCCCCTTTAGAAACAGAGCCTGCCGAAACTGAACAGGCGGTTACGGTAAAGCGGGAGAAAAATGTAGACCGCATCACCGTCGAGGACCCCCAGGGGTACGCATGGGATTTTGGGTTCAAAGCTTCCTTGGAGGATGTGTTTGCCATCAAGCGTGTTGGCAAGGGTGAGATCAAGGAGATCCGCAAGGTAACTATTGACGGGCATGAGATTGAACCTGAGTTCTACGGATTCGTGAACGCCGATAAGAACAATGACAAGGACGCTGACGATCAGGAAAGCTACTTGGCCTTTGATATCCAGGCGTTGTACTCGGCTCCTCCGCGCATGGTTGAGTTTGAGGTTGAGACCACGGATGAGGCTGAGTACTCCGTAGCTGAAGCCGACGAAGTACCGTCCAAGGAGGAACTCAAGGAATCTGGTTTCGGTATGAAGGCCTCCGAGACCATTGCAGAAGAATCAACGGAATCCGAGGCCGATACTAATGCACCTGAAGAAGCCGATGCTTTAGAGCTGTCCCCAGAGTCGACCAACGGTGGACGTCTTCGTGCAGCGCAACCGGGTCCTGTTTATGGTCAGCCGGGCGTATACGACCAAGAGCTGTCGCTGTCCAATCCCCAGCCGAAATTCCTCAACGGCAATCCAGAGTTGGGCATGACCGTGAACGAAACCGGTGAATGGCGGATGACAAGGTTCGCTATTAAGAAGGACCGAAATGATTCCAATACCAAGTCGATCACGGGCCCCGTTCGCATCCGCGTTGTGCGCAATGGCACGACTGTTGTAGACCGTACCTTTGAGGATCTCTATGAGAAGGAATGGAATTGGAATTCTCTTAATAAGTCTTATGACACGGAATTCCAGCTCATTCCGAAGGTGACTGATCTATATTTCCAAGGTGGCGACATCATCATCTTTAACCCAGTCGCACCTCCGAATGGCACGTATGCAGTGCAAATCTGGGGCCAGGACATGGACAATGAGTCCCAAGGCCACCGGGTCAATGTCACCGGCAACGGGGTTGAGTTGTCGGAACAGAAGACCGAGGGTGAGGACCCGTATAAGACTACGTTTACGGTGAAGGAGAACTCTCTCTTCGAGAATGCTCACCTCACCCTGAGTCCTTCCGCGCGACTCGAAGACGTTTACTTTGAACTGCCCATTGAGGGTTTGGGAGATGGTGTCACGCTTGAACACGAGGTAAAAACGTATTCGGATCGCGTCGAAATCACATGGTTCCCAACCAAGGATGGACAGCGGCTCAGCTCGGTCAAAGTTGCGAAGGATTCCCAGGTTGTTCTCCGCACCTCGTACCGTTCGGAGCCTACCCGCTCGGAAGATCTCGTCATTAACGGCTCGCGTGACAAGGACTGGGTGATTGAGCCTGAGCCAGGGCTTCCGATTGCCCCGATTGAAGAGAAGGATGTTCCCCCAGTAACTCCTTCAGGCGAGAAGTGTACCCAGCGCGATACAAAACCCGACAGCCGTCAGCCTGCTCGTAGCCTTACTGCTAGTGAGGCTCTGTACGGCACGAGGCGGTTTGTGGTGGCCAGCCCGAACAGTAGTAAAGACCGTATTTCTTCGCAGCTCTACCTGCAAGTACAAGATGAGACGGGAAACTATAAGACCCACGAAGTCGGGCCGAAAAGCGGATGGGTTTACAACGCAATCGCTTACAACGATAAAGATAACTACATCTATGCGATTAGTGAGCCTAGGACTGTAGATTCTGTCGGCCACATCGAGGACCCGTGTTTCCCTGCTGGGCATTTGCTTCAGATTAACCCCTACACTGGTGAGGTTTTCGACCTCGGACGCGTGCAAGGATTCCTTGGCGAATTACCTGAGCACGCTAGCAAAGTCGGTGAATACTCCAATGATCTAGGCAGCGGCATCAACGCGGGTACCTTCGACTCGAATGGAAAGTACTGGGTAGCTGCGTCATCAAGCTGGGGAGCCGGACGGCTCTACGAGGTTGACCTCGATCGGCTCACAGCAACTTCTAAGAATAAATTCCCCGCAAAACAAGTGGCTGCTACGCCATGGTCCATCGGACAAAATTACCGTACCGTATCTGAGGACATCGTAGCTCTTTCGGATGCCCCCAACTATGCGTGGGGAATTCAAAGCGGGTGGGCAAACCCAAGCACTCCGCAAAAGATCTGGCTTGAACGAATCAATCTCTCCACTGGCAAAGTTGATCGCATCGATATCACTAACCTGACTATGCCGTCCGGCCAGACCCTGTTTGGTTTTCTCGGGAACCCGAATAAAGCGCCGGTATGGGGACAAGGATGGGCAGAATCTGGCGATACCTTGGCCTTTGGCTTGGGCGGTAGCTCTTCCAAAGGGGGCGTAAGCCAAATTGTGGAAATCAAGGTCGGTAATGCTGCGGCCAGCATCGGAAGTGTGAAGCCGAGAATTGTTGGGACGAGAACTGCGCCCAGTTCTTATAACACTGACGGTACATCGGCAATTGCCCCTGATACCGTGCCTGAGCCGGTTGATCCTTTGGTGGAAAAGGATGCTGTTGAGGATCACGCAATTGCTAACGGCGATGGCACCTACAACCTGAAGTACACAATTACCGTGACCAACCCAGATAAAAATATGGGCGCAATCTATGACGAGGTTGTTGATAAGCCGGAGTTTCCGAACTCAGTGAAAATTCTGAAGACCTCGTGGACCAAGACTGATGAATTTGGTCGCAAGGCGGGATCCGGAATTCAGCAAGGAGCCGGCCCGTTCAAGCTGGCTGGATACGCTGAAATCCAACCTGCGGGTACCAAACAGTTTGGTCAAACCAGTAACGGTAAGCACGTCTTCGAAGTCGAGATGCAGGTGGCGATCGACGCAAATGCTGCAGCACCTAAAACTGGTGAATGCAAACCTGGACAAGGTTTCTTCAACACTGCCATTGTTGGAAATAAAGAAGATGATGGCTGTGTTCCTTATCCGGAAGAAGGAACCGATACGGTTCGTCTGCACCTAGCCAAGATTTCAAGCGATGATCTCAACAAGGAGAACGTCCTTGCTGAGGCAGAGAAGCTCAAGACCGCGGAGTTCGAGCTGCGTACGCTCGACAATGAGGGCAACGAGACGGGTGTTGCTACGAAGCTAACTTTGAATCAGGAAACCGGCACTTTTAGCTCGGAGGAACTCAAGCCGGGGCATTACCGCCTCGTTGAGACTAAGGCTCCGGAGTCCTACAGCCTGCTTACAAAGCCAATTGACTTCAGGGTGTCTGTGAGCGGTCAGGGCAAGGACGTGAAGGCGGATATTACCTTCGACGACCCAGAGGGCATTGAACTCATTGCTCAAGAGGTGGATTACAGCAAGGCTCCGAGCCAATGGAACCTTTCTTCAAAGGACGTGGTGATGACAGTCGCCAACGTATTCCAAGGCGATCTTCCCAAGACAGGCGGCGTTGGTTTGTGGGTACCAACGTTGGTTGGTCTGACCATCATCGGTCTCGGCGTGCTTCTCGCGACGCGACGCCGCCAGCTGAGCTAGAACCCACCCCTCAGGGGATGAGCACCCGAAAACACTAGAGGTGTTGTGAGAGGAAACCTCACAGCGCCTGTTGTGTTTTGCTACGAGGCTGAGGGAGAACGCTAAGAAGGTGTTCCCGACGTTGAATTACGTGGCGTCGGCAAGCGAGGCACTCAAGGACACCGAGCTGGTCATCCTCGCTACTGAGTGGCAGGAATTCCGCGACCTCGACCCGGCTGAGGCCGGCGAGCTCGTGGCCCGCCGCCACATCATCGATGGGCGCAACGTGCTCAGCGTCGATGCTTGGCGCGAGGCCGGCTGGACCGTCGAGGCGCTTGGTCGCGTCCTTCCGGCACAGTAAACGCCGCAATCGCGGTGGTCAGCGGTACCGCAAGTGTCAAGGCCATCGCGCCCAGCAGGGAGCGCAGAACCTCCGTGGCGACGAGGTCACTGGAGAGGATCTGCAGGGCTGGGCGCTGCGCCGCCGTGATGAGCATCAGCAGGGGAAGGGCCGCGCCGGTATAGGTCAGCACGATGGTGTACACCATGGAGGCGATATGGTCGCGGCCCACTTTCATCGCTGAGGTAAAGAGCGTGCCGGGCCGCGCGGCCGGATCGGCTGCGTGCAGCTCGCGCACGGTGGAGGCCTGCGCCACCGCGATGTCGTTGAGGCTGCCCAGCGCGCCCACAATGAACCCGCACAGCAGCACGCCCACAACG
The DNA here is from genome assembly GCF_001811845.1 of Corynebacterium sp. HMSC062E11. Classification (NCBI taxonomy): domain Bacteria; kingdom Bacillati; phylum Actinomycetota; class Actinomycetes; order Mycobacteriales; family Corynebacteriaceae; genus Corynebacterium; species Corynebacterium sp. HMSC062E11. Next base: position 59,999 of record NZ_KV806816.1, on the reverse strand, counting down.
GGCACCCCGGGCATGTAGAGCAGTAACTTGAGGTTGTCTTCCGAGCTTGCACCGGTTAACGCCGTGCTGCTTATCGACGCCCACCCCAGCGCCCCCGACAACGCCAGCGCCACCAATGCTCCTCCCAGGGCGGAGGCGGATTTCCAGTTCACGCCGTGTACGAGAGGAACGGCGAGGAAAAGGATGGCCGCGCAGGTAACGAGCGCCAGTGGTAGTGCCGAATGGCCCTCGATGAGGGAGGGGATGAGGTAGAAGAAGACGATGGCCAAACTGATACCTAGGCCCAGCAGTGCTCGCAGTCCGTGCCAGGCGGCGAAGCCGACGATAACAAGGGCCGCGATAATAGCCCATAACGCAAGGTTTCCACTGCGCTGAAAATCAGCGAAGGCATAGGTGCCATCCGCGGAATGGGAAAGCACTATCTCATCGCCCTGGTTTAGGGTCGGGTCACTGGCCAGGCCGTGGAAGATGAGTTGGGTTTTGCGCCCCGTGTCCTCGCCGGAGGTCAGATCTATCAGTGCGCGGGTGCAGCTGGTGTCTTCGCTCGCGGCGGGAATCAGCGGGGCTTCGTCGAAAGCCCGGCCGGCATGGGGATCGCTGCAAAGATGATGATCGATGCGGTCGACGGTTCCGGTCACCTGTGGCTGATTGAGCGCATAGGTAGCGAAGAAATCGGCGCTGGTGTGCTCGGATGGCGGGGTGGTGGGGCGTAGTAGAAACAAACCCGCAAGCGTTATCAGGGCGGTGAGGCTAAGAAAACTGATGAGCCCAGTACGCCACGGATTCAGGTTAGTCATGCCTATCATTGTGAATGAGTTTCATTAAAAAGAAAACTAATGATGACGCGATCAACAAGTTATCCACAGGCTGGCGGCGGCGCCGTTGTGCGGTGCGGGTGGGGCGTTTAGCGTTGCTGGCATGAACCTTGTGGAAGCGCATCTTCGCAGCCAGGCGGCAGGCATCGAGCTCGTCGCCGGCGTTGCGGGGCTCAGCTTTGAGCAGCTGCGGGCGTGGGGTCCAGAGTCCGTGGCGCGTTCTCTGCTGGCGCTTTTCGACGTCTACTTTGCCTCCACCTCCTTCACCCGCAAACAAGCGCGCGCTATTGCAGCGGCTCGCGATAATGGCCACGACCTGCCCACCCTGCTGCTCATTGAGCGCTTCGCTGGGCGGCTGAAGAAACAGCGCGAGGCATGGGATCTGCGCATTGAGCTGTGCGGGATTTCTGGCGATGAGAAGGCCGTGGCTCGCTATGCGCGCGAGCGCCTTCGCGAGCTCAACCCGCCGCCCGCGCCGAAGCCTGGCGTGACAATTCGCCGGGGTAAGGAGCTGTCCAAGCTCACGCTCACCGCCCCGGCCGCGCTTATCGAGGACCTGCGTCCCAACATTGATGAAGACGATCCCGTCGGCTCGTTTACGGCTGCGTTTCACGAGGGCCGCCTTGCCCGCCCCGTTCCCCAGACCCTCGCCGTCATGGAGCTTCCCGAGTACGCCACAATCCTGGGTCGCCTCGGTGATCCCTCCACTCCGCGCCCCGATTCCGCGGCTCCAATACCCCCAATTTCTACTTCGGACCAGCCCTGCGCCGACGAGTCTCGGGACAACGCAGCCCCAGACCTCGGGGATATCGTGATTCAGCTATCCAACGGCGCCAAGATCACGGGCAAAGAGCTCATCGAGCGCGAGCTCGCCGAAGAAGGCCTCGTCATGATTGTTGACCGCGTCAAAGGCCCCGTGGAACTCCACCGCACCCAGCGCGTCGCCTCGGAGAAGCAGCGCATCATGGCCTGCGGTGAGCAACCCACCTGCGCCTGGGATCGCTGCCTGTGCGGCGCCGATTATTCCCAGATACACCACATCACAGAATGGAGACACGGCGGCGAAACGAACCCCGAGAACCTCACTCCGCTGTGCAAGTACCACAACGCCATCAATGGCCTCCCGGGCCGTGGCCGCATTGTGCGCGAAAACGGCAAGATTAAATGGGTACCGGCCGGCCCCCGCGATCCGCGGGAACCGGCCCACCCGCATCGCGCGCCGCGCGCCCAGCGCATCCGGGAGCATCGTGACGGCACAGCAAGCCACAGCGGTACTGAGCCAAGCACCCGCAAACCCGCCGCGCCGCCGAAATCCACACCTTCCGAGCCGGGAAGCCCCGCTCCGCCCGACCGCTAGTGCTCGAGGCAAGGGGCCTCGCACGCTTTTGCGCTGAGCGCGCCCCTTTACGCCTGCCCGATCGTGGGAAGCCTGGCCGTCAGTAGCGTGCAGGGCTACTGGCGGTAGCTCACCAGGAAGTTGCCGAGCCGCTCGATCGCGTTCTCCAGCTGCGAAGCCCACGGCAGCGTGACCACGCGGAAGTGATCCGGCGTGGGCCAGTTAAAGCCGGTGCCCTGCACCATGAGGATTTTTTCGGCGCGCAGGATGTCGAGCATGAGCTTCGAGTCATCGTGAATCTCATACACGTCCGGATCCAGACGCGGGAAACAGTACAGCGCGCCCATCGGCTTCACTACGGATACGCCAGGGATCTCGTTGAGTTTCTCGTATGCGACATTGCGCTGCTTGAGCAAGCGACCACCCTCACCGGTGAGCTCATAAATCGACTGCCGCCCACCAAGTGCGACCTGAATCGCGTGCTGCGCCGGTACATTCGGGCACAGGCGCGTGCCCGCCAGCAAATCCAGGCCCTCGATGAAACCGCGGGCATGGGACTTCGGGCCCGTCAGCACCATCCAGCCCGCGCGGTAGCCGGCCACGCGGTAGGCCTTCGACAGGCCATTAAACGTGATCGTCAGCAAGTCCGGCGCCAGCGAGGCAATCGAAATGTGCTTCGCGCCGTCATAAAGAATGCGATCATAAATCTCATCCGCCAGAATCAGCAGGTTATATTCGCGCGCTACGTCCACGATTTTCTGCAGCGTTTCACGCGAGTACACGGCACCCGTCGGGTTATTCGGATTAATGACCACAATGGCCTTGGTCTTCTCCGTTACTTTCGCGCGAATATCTTCAATGGAGGGATTCCAATCGTCCTCCTCATCGCACAAATAGTGCACAGGCGTGCCACCCGCCAGCGACGTCGCCGCCGTCCACAGGGGGTAGTCAGGGGCGGGGATGAGAACCTCATCGCCGTCGTCAAGCAGCGCCTGCGTGACCATCGAAATCAGTTCGGAGACGCCGTTGCCCAGGTACACGTCATTGACGTCGAAGCTGGGGAAATCCTCCAGCTCATAGCGCGTCACAATCGCGCGACGCGCCGGGATAATTCCCTTCGATGTGGAGTAGCCCTGGGAGGTCGGCAGCGCCGCAATCATGTCGCGCATGATGACGTCCGGCGCATCGAAACCAAACACTGCCGGGTTGCCGGTGTTGAGCTTCAAAATGCTGTGCCCGTCGAGCTCCATGCGCTCGGCCTCCGTAGAAACCTCGCCGCGAATATCGTAGGCAACGCCCTGTAGTTTGGTGGATTGATCAAAAATCCGGTTCTGAGTCATGCCGGATATGTTACTTCTGGTTCCACTGTTCCAGCTTGCGTTTGGCCAGATTCATCGCATCCCCAGTAATTTCGCTTGCTTGACGACGCCTCTCCGCCCATTGCGCCTGCTCCAACGCCCGCATCTGCGCGCGTTCCTCCGCGCCCGCGGCCTTGAGCTCGCGCATGCGCTGGCGCTCGATCTGGCGCGGCGACGGGCGATGCCAGGATTCCGGGCCCACCTTGGCCACGTACAGCATGATCCACAACGCGGGGATGAGGAAAAGCAGGCCCGTTCCGGTCAGCGCGGCGGTGACGCCGGACATGGCACCGAAAGATGCAATCGAGCCGAACAACAACCCCAGCGTGCCTACCATGGCCGTGGCCAGTCGAGGCTTCTTCGTAGCCTGGTAGGCGCGCTCCATTTCACCTTGGGAGTAGATCTTGAGCTCCGTGCTGGCTTTGGTGGGGATATCCATGAAGACGGCCGCCAGCTCGCGGCGAGTCGTCGCCTCCATTATCGCGTCGGTGCGCTGTTCAAACTCGTCCATCGATAGACGGCCTTCACCCAAGGCCTGGGCGAGGTCGTTGACGGCGTTGGTCCGTTCGGCGTCGGAAAGCCGCATGCTGAAAGGATTAGTCACAATAGCCATCCTAACAGCCTATTTAGCTTGCTCCTTTTCGCGAACGAGGCCGGATAGGAACGGGAAGATTGCGACGGTGAGGGCACCGCCGGCGATGAAGATCGAGGCCATTTCTGTATCGACGATGCCCGAACCCACCGCAAGCGTCATCACCGCCACGATGATGGGCAGGCCGGTCGCCGCATAGAGCGCCACTTGGAGGCGCTCGCGGGTGGTTTCGACGTCGGAGCCCGTGTGGTGGATATTTTCGCGCAGGAACACTGGCAGGCCGCGGGTCACCAGGATAAGAAGCGGGATGCCGAGGACCTTGAGGGGCTCGTCCACGATGACCTTCCAGTCAATCGCCATGCCGGAGACCACGAAGAAGACCGGGATGAGCATGGAATAAAACACCACGTCGAGGCGGTTCTCCAAGCCCTTATGGAACTCATCGGGCACGATGCGGTTCAGGATGATGCCCGCCGCGAAGGCACCCAGCACGATATCGAGCTCAAAGACCGCGGTGACCGCCATGAGGATGGCCAGAATCAAAATGATGAGGCGCATGATGGTCTGGTTCGTTGAGCCCGCACCAGAGATGAAGGCGTCCTTGAACCACGGCATGAGCGTCGTAATGGCAAAGGGCATGATGGCCACGGCGACCGCGATTGCGATGAAGGCCAGAAGAATCAACATCGTGGTCCACGTGGAGCGCGTTCCCAAAAGGAGCGCCATCGCGGTAATCGGCGCGACCTCACCGATGGCGCCGTGGATGACCACGGAATCGCCTACCCGCGTGCCAAGCAGCTTGTCCTGCTTGAGCATCGGCGTGATGGTGCCCAGGGCCGTCGACGTCAACGCAATTGCCATGACGATGGCACCCGGGATGTCATCCATGAGGAAGTACGCGCCGACGCCACACACCACCATGCAGATGAGCCACGTGGAGAGCCCCGTCGCGGCTTCTTTCGATTTCAGGCTGGCGAGGTCGATTTCAAAGCCCGCAAGCAGGAACAGCGCGCCAACGCCAAGCTCCTTGAGCATGCCGATGCCGGGGTCTTCATGGGCCAGGCCCAACATCGATGGGCCGATGAGCATGCCGAAGAAAATCAATAGCGCCACGGCCGGCATTTTCTTACCCAGGGCATGGGATACCAACGGCGCCAACAGTGCCACCGCCATAATCCATGCGAAGGACACCAGCGAGTTGGTGTAGTTGGTCTCGCCCGAGGCGAGGACGTAGGTTACGTCAGTTTGCATGGGGTAGAGCGTACCTGTGGGGTATCAGGCACGCCTACCCCGTGCGTTGGTGGTGTGGCCGACGTCGCACTAGTCGCCCTTGCTTGCCGACGCCCCCGGAGCCTTCGGCACCCCTGGCGCGTCTGGCACAGATGGTGCTTTCGGTGCGGCTGGTGCGCTTGGCGCTGCTGGAGCAGCCGGCGCACTGGGCGCAGACGGCGCTGCGGGTGCCTGAGGTGCGCTGGGCGCGGCTGGAGCCTTTGGTGCCGCGGGTGCGCTGGGGGCCGCCGGTGGTGTCGGAGCGGACGGCGCGGCGGGAGCGCTTGGCGCAGTTGGGGGCGTCGGTGCCGAAGGAGTAGCCGGGGCACTAGGCGCTGCGGGTGCTTGCGGGGCGCTTGGTGCGGACGGCGCGGCGGGTGCGCTGGGGGCAGCCGGAGCCGCCGGTGCAATCGGAGCGCCAGGGGAGGAAGGAACTGCTGGAGCAGTAGGCACGGTTGGCACGGACGGAGCTTGGGGCGCAGAGGGAGCGCTTGGTGCGGACGGCGCTGCGGTGGGGGCCTGCGGAGAACTTGTCGGCGCAGATTGCGCAGCGGGTCCTTCCGGGGAAGGCGCGTTGGAATCTTCCACGGGCAGGCGGCGAGGCGTATCGAGGAAGGCCTTCTCACGCGGGGCAGGAAGGTCGCCGGAGGGGGCGATGGCGCTGTGCAGCATGAGCGCCACATCGCTGACCTGAGTTTCCGGCGCGATGGACTTCACGCCACCCGTGAGCATGACGTTGCAGAACGGGCAGCCCGTCGCGATCTGTTCCGCGCCCGTTGCCACGGCCTGCTCCGAGCGGAACTCGTTGATGCGCTTGCCTAGCTTTTCCTCCATGAACATGCGCGCGCCACCGGCGCCGCAGCAGAAGGCCTCGTCGCGGTTGTGGTCCATCTCCGCCAACGATGCACCGGTGGCCTCCACGAGCTCACGTGGCGGGTCGAAGACCTTGTTGTGGCGGCCCAGGAAGCATGGGTCGTGGTAGGTCACCGGCTTGCGGTCCTCCGGGGAGCGCGGCACCGGGACCAGGAGCTTCTCCCGCACCAAACGGTTGAGCAGCTGCGTGTGGTGCAGTACGTCGAAGTGGCCGTCGAAGTCGGGGTACTCGTTGCGAATCGTGTTGAAGCAGTGCGGACACGTCGTGATGATTTTGCGCTGGCCTTTGGGGACGCCGGCAAAGGCGTCGTTAAGCGTGGCGACGTTCTGCTCCGCCATCACCTGGAACAGGAACTCATTTCCGGCACGGCGCGCCGGGTCACCGGTACAGGTCTCGCCCGTGGCCAGCACGCCGAACTTCACGCCGGCGGTGTGCAGCATGTCCACCACGGCGCGCGTCGTGGCGCGGCCCTTGTCGTCATACGTACCCGCGCAACCGACCCAGAACAGGTACTCCAGGTCCGAAAAATCCTCCGCATCCTCGCCGATGATCGGCACCTCGATGCCGTCGGCGCGCGCCTCATCAATCCACCCACGGCGCTCCGAGGCGTTGCGCCCCCACGGGTTGCCCTTCGTCTCCATGTTCTTAAACAGCCCGGTCAGCTCCGACGGGAAATCAGATTCCGCCAGCACCTTGAACCGGCGCAGGTCCGCCACGTGGTCGATGTGTTCGATATCCACCGGGCACTGGTCCACGCACGCACCGCAGTTGGTGCAGGACCACAGGGCGTCATCATCAATCGTGCCGGCCATCGCCAGCACGTTGAGCCCCTCGTGCGGGTTGTAATTATCCAGCGCGCTCTGGCGCAGGTCCATCATGAGCTTCTTCGGGCTCAGCGGTTTGTCGGTGTTCCACGCGGGGCACAGGTCTTGGCAGCGGCCGCATTCGGTGCAGGAGGAGGCGTCGAGAAGCATCTTCCAGCTTCCCGGCTCGAGGTCCTCCAGGTCCGGCGTGGGCACAGCCCCCAGCGCTTTTTCACCCGTGGCGTTGCGCTGGAAGAAGATGTTGAAGAAGGCCATGAAACGGTGCCACATCACGCCCCACTGGAAATAGCGCGCGATGCAGGCGATGAACACCAGGCCCGTCAGCAGCTTCACCAGGGCAAAGAACTGCACCATGCTTGGCGACGCCTGCATAATCCCCGCCACACGCATGGTCAAGAAATCAGCCCACGGTGAGCCTCCGCCATACGTGGCGATGGCGGAGGCCTTGACGGCGAGCATGCCTAGGCCCTCGAGGAGAACGATGGCCTCCACCAGGCGTGCGGGGAAGACCTGCGAATTGTAGAAGCGGCTGCCGCGCTCGGTGTGGCCGAGTTTCAGGCGCACGCCAATGAGGAAGCAGATGCCCAGCACGGTGCCGATCGCGAGGACCTCTTCGATGAAGTGGTAGACCGGCCAGTCGCTGAGCCACGGCCAGCCTTTATCGGGCGCGAAGGTTTGGATATAGGCCTCGAACCACACGATGGCGCCGAAGAGGAAGCCCACCATCACGAGCCAGTGCGCGGCATTGACCAGCGGCCGGCCTTTGAAGTGGGTATGGCCGAAGACTTCGATAAGCACGCGGCCGAGGCGCGCCAGGGGGCGGTCGGTACGGTTTAGCTGCGTGGGGCCGCCGGAGCGGATGAACCGAAACAGCGCCGTGAGGCGGTAGAAAAAGTACAGCCACACCGGGACCGATGCGGCGATGGCAACCCAGCCGAACATGCGCGCTCCTTTAATTGCTGCTGTGTGTGCCTCTTACCTTAAATCCTCGGCCCCGAAATCAGTGAGTCAGCATTCAGCTAGTGTTTTCGGAGGCCGAGAAATAAGCTGACGTGTATGGGAAGAATCAGTGCGCCGAAGGCGGCGGTGGGGCTCATCGCAGGATTTGCGGCTTTCGGCGTGACGGGGTTTGCGGTGGCGCAAGGCGGTCTGACGGCAAACCTGGCGCTATCGGGAACGTTCTTCAACGTCAACATGCGGCACTTGGAAGGCGAGGCTTTCTCGCTCTTCGTGGATAGTGACAAGAAGGGCGAGGAGGACGTGCCGACGGCCCGGTTGAAGATGGAGCACGCGGTGGCCTCGGATCTTTGCCTCTACGTCACGACGGACCTGCCGGCGGTGGGGGAGGCCACGCTGGCGCTGAAGGCGAAGGGCGATAACAGCGTGGAGGCCACCGACTTGCTGGTTGGTGCGTCGGACATCGAGGGTTCGTTGGTCATGGAGGATGCGAACGTGGGCATCGACGCGCGCCAGCTGTCCACCACCGCGGATCCCGGAACGTGGGGCCTGTATGCAAAGAAGGTTTCGCTGACTGCCGACGACGTCCGCGCCACCTCCATCGGCGCCAAGACGCTGTCAGCACAGAACGTGGGTGTATCCGTGGAACGGGGCCGCGGAAATGGCTGCTGATCGGTTTAAGGCGTGGCGCGGTGGGCGACCCTTCATCCCGGGACTGCTGCTGATTCTTTCTGGTGTTGTCATTGCCTTTCCCGCGTATTTCACCGTGCACATCTCGGACCTGCTGGTCATGATTTCCACGGTGTCGGGCGTGTCCACGCTGCTCATCGGGGCGCTGTTGGTCATGTTCGGCTTAGGCGCGTGGTTTCGCCCGGCCACCTCGACGTATCTGGGAGTGCTCGGCATCATCGTGGCCGTGATTGCGCTGCCTACCTCTAACTTGGGAGGCTTCCTTATCGGCACGCTGCTCGGCATCATTGGCGGCGCGCTCACTCTGGCGTGGGAGCCCACCGATGTTTAAGCACCGTCCTTCGCGCTCACGGAGAGCGTTGTTCGTGGCCGCCATGGTCGCTGCGGCGAGCGCGACGGGCGTGAGCGCGCAGGTCGCCCCGGCGCAGCCCTACTTTTCCACCGTGAAGGCGGACGAGGTCATGCTAACGGGAAACGTGAAAGCCACGCTGGGCACGATGCCCACCCGCGACGGGGAGGTGCGCGTTATCGAGCTCACCGGCGATCGCCTTGCCGTGCGCAACCTGGCCATCACCTTGCCCGGAAATGCCGGCGATGGCCTGCTCACCACCGGTGGTTCAGCAACCACCGTGGAGCCCGCGCGCATCGTGGCGACCTCGCTGACCGCCACGCCTACCGTCGAGGGCGCGCGCACCGTGCCCGTCACGGCGGATCTCACCGGCGGCGATATCAATGCCGTTCTCGATCAGCTCGGAATTCCCCCTGCTCCGGACGCCGAGCTTCCCGACGCCCTCATGGAGCACCTTTCCTTAAGCGACGTCACCCTTGAGCTGGCGAACCTCACGGGTGACACGTTCTCGGCCCCGAGGATGTCCGTGACCGTCGACTAGTCCTCGCGGAACTGGGACTGGTGGAGGCGCCAGTAGGCGCCGTGGGCGTCGAGAAGCTCGGCGTGGGTGCCCTGCTCCACGATGCGACCTTCCTCCATGACGATGATGATGTCGGCGTCACGAATCGTGGACAGGCGGTGCGCGATGATGAAGGAGGTGCGATCCGCGCGCAGCGCGTTCATGGCGTCCTGAACAAGCACCTCGGTGCGGGTATCCACGGAGGAGGTCGCTTCGTCGAGGATGAGGAGCGCCGGCTGCGCCAGGAAGGCGCGCGCGATGGTGATGAGCTGGCGCTCGCCGGAGGAAATCGCGCCATTGTCTTGATCGATGACCGTGTCATAGCCCTCAGGCAGCGCGTGGACGAAGCGGTCCACGTAGGTGGCCTTGGCGGCGGCAATGACTTCCTCATCGGTCGCGTCGAGGCGGCCGTAGCGGATGTTGTCCATGATGGTGCCCTCGAAGACGACGGCGTCCTGCAGCACCATGCCCACCTGGGAGCGCAGCTCGTGGCGCGACATCTGCGCGGTGTCGACGCCGTCGAGGCGGATGGTGCCGGAATCGATGTCGTAGAAACGCATGATGAGGTTGACCAGCGTGGTCTTGCCGGCACCCGTGGGGCCCACGATGGCCGCGGTCTGGCCCGGTTCCACGCGGAGGCTGAGATCCTGGATGAGTGGGGTTTCGGGATCATAGGAGAAGTCCACGTCCTCGAACTCAACCAAGCCCTTCGCGCGCCCGCCCAGGCGGGAGGTGGGTTCTTCGGCGGGCTCTTCGTCGGCGTCGAGGAACTCGAAGACGCGCTCGGCCGAGGCCACGCCCGACTGCACCTGCTGCATCATGCCGCCGAGCTGGCCCAGCGGCTGGTTGAACTCGCGGGAGTACTGGATGAAGGCCTGGGCGCCACCCAGCGTGAGGTTGCCGGAGGCCACCTTCAACGCGCCGAGCACCGCGATGACCACGTAGGACAGGTAGGAGATGAACTGCATGATCGGCATCATCATGCCCGCCAGGAACTGCGCCAGCGAGGCGGAGCGGAAGAGCTCCTCGTTGCGCTTATCAAAGTCCTCCGTCATGGAATCGATGCGCCCGAAGACGGTCGCCAGGTCGTGGCCGGAGAAGGCTTCCTCGACCTGCCCGTTGAGGTCACCGGTGGCCTTCCACTGCGCCTTGAACTGCTTCTGCGCGCGCGAGCCGACGACCCCGATGACCACACCGGTCAGCGGCAGCGCCAGCAGCGCCACGAGGGCCAGCTGCCAGGACACGGTGAACATCATGACCGTGATGCCGATGACCATGAGCAGGTTATAGAACAGCTGCGAAATGGCCTGCTGCAGCGCCGTCTGGACGTTGTCGGCATCGTTGGTGGTGCGCGAAAGAAGGTCGCCGCGCGACTGCGTATCGAAGTAGTTCAGCGGCAGCCGGTTGATCTTCGCCTCGATGCGCTCGCGCAGATCGAAGACAACCTTCATCACCAGCGAGTTCAGAAGGTAGCCCTGCCACCACTGGAAGAGCGAGGACACCACGTACATCGCAATCACGATGCCGATGATCGTGCCCAGCTCGGAAAAATCAATGCCGAAGCCGGGGTTCAAGTCCATGGCGGAGGCCATGTCCGCGAACTTATCCTGCCCGCCGGCGCGCAGAGCGGCGATGGCCTGCTCCTTGGTCATACCGGCGGGCAGGTGGCGGGAAATGACGCCGGAGAAGATGACGTCGGTGGCCTTGCCCATCACCTTGGGCGCGGCCACGGCGAGGAATACGCACACGAGGTTCATCGCGGCAATCGCGACAAGCTGCGCCTTGAACGGCGCGAGCAGGCCAAAAAGACGCTTGGCGGAGGGCCAGAAGTTCTTGGCCTTGCGAGGCGCGTTCTCGCCGGTCTTCTCCTCGATCTCGGCTTCTAACGTCGCGTTATCTTGCTCAGTCATTTATGCCACCTCCTGGGATTCCACAATTTCGCGGTACGTCGTCGAGCTTTCCAGCAGCTCCTCGTGCGTGCCGCGGGCCACGACGCGCCCGGCGTCCATGACCAGAATCTGATCCGCGTCCACGATCGAGCTCACGCGTTGCGCCACGATGATCGTCGTCGCCTCCGCGGTGTACTCGCGCATTCCGGAGCGCACCGCGGCATCCGTGAGGACATCGAGCGCGGAGAAGGAATCATCAAAGAGGTACACCAGCGGCCGCGCCACCAGCATGCGCGCGATGGACAGGCGCTGGCGCTGGCCGCCGGAAACGTTGGTGCCGCCCTGGGAAATGTGCATGTCGAGGTCCTCGACGAAGTTTGCCTGGGCCACGCGCAGCGCTTCCCACAGCTCCTCGTCGGTGGCGTCCGGGGCGCCGAGGCGCAGGTTGGAGGCCACGGAACCGCTAAACAGGTACGGTTTCTGCGGCACGAGGCCCACGCGCTTGACGACGTCCCCTCGTGCCATATCGGCGATATCGGTGCCGTCGAGAAGCACGCGCCCCTTCGTCGGGAGATAGAGGCGCGGGATCAGGGAGAGCGCGGTGGTTTTGCCGGAACCGGTCGCGCCGATGAGAGCGGTGGTGGTGCCGGGGGTGGCGGTGAAGGAGACGTCGTGAAGCACGGGCGCTTCGGCGCCGGCGTACTGGAACGTGACGTTGTCGAACTCGACCACGCCCTCGGAGCGCTCCGGGGTGAGCGGGTTAGCGGGCTCGACGATGGAGGGATCGTGTTCGAGGACGTCGGTGATGCGGCGCGCGCAAATGACCGCGCGGGGCAGCATCATGGCCATGAAGGTGCCCATCATGACGGCCGCGAGGATCTGTAGCAGGTATTGCAGGAAGGCGGTCAGGGAGCCGACTTCCACGAGGCCATCGTCGACGCGGTGGCCGCCGAACCACAGAACTGCGCCCGTGGCTACGTTCAGGATGACGGTGATGATGGGGAACATGAGGACGAACAGCTGGCCCACCTTGAGCGAGAGGTTGGTGATGTCGCGGTTGGCGGTGCGGAAACGCTCGGCTTCGTGCTCTTCGCGGGTAAAGGCGCGGACGACGCGAATGCCGGCGATTTGCTCGCGCAGCGTGCCGTTCATGACGTCGAGCTTTTCCTGCCAGGAGCGGAAGAGCGGCATGAGGCGGACGATGATGACGGAGATGGCGGCCAGCAGCACGATGACGGAGACCGCGACGAGCCAGGACATTCCGGCGTCTTCGCGGATGGCCATGATTATGCCGCCGATGGACATGATGGGGGCGGCAACCATGAAGTTGAGCATCATCATGTAGACCATCTGGACCTGCTGGACATCGTTGGTGCCGCGGGTGATGAGGGTGGCGGTGCCGAAGTTGCTCATGTCTTCGGCGGAGTAGCGGGTGACGCGGCGGAAGACTTCGGAGCGCAGGTCGCGGCCGAGGCCCATGGCGGTGCGGGAGCCGAACCAGATGGCGGCGATGGCGGCGGCGACCTGGATGAAGGCCACGATGAGCATGATGCCGCCGGTGTGCCAGATGTAGTCGATGTCTACTTGGGCAACACCCTTGTCGATGATCTTCGCGTTGAGCGAAGGGAGGTAAAGCGTTGCCGCGGTGGACAGTGCTTGGAGAAGCAGCACCGCGATGACGTAGCCGGTATACGGCTTCGAGCGGGATATGAGGATACGTAGGAGTTCCATAGACCAACGTTTCATGTGAGCGGCCTGGAAAGGCCAAAGGTCAATGACCGCGCAAGTCTATCCCGCTAGACGCGAGTGCGTCTAGCGAGTGCGGTGGTGCAAGGACTGGCAGCAGGCTTCCCCATTTCCCTGCGCGAGCGTTGAGCTCGCGCGTTTAGCTCGCGCGCTAGAAGCAGACCGGGGCGCGCTGGGCGCGAGCCGTGACGGCGGCCCAGTCCTCGACGTCGTCGGTGGGCTGGCACAGGCCCTCCCACGTGGTGATGGCCACGCCGCGGGCCATGAGTTCCAAAAGAACGAGGTGGTGGTCCCCGGAAGCGGAGAGCTGGTTGAGGTCCGAGTGGTTGATGTCCGCGTCGGGGCCATAGCCCACGCGGACGTTGCCGATGAGCCGCAGCCGCGGCGTTGTCCCCTTTGGGCACGGCTCAGCAACGGATTCCGCGCCGGAGAGCCCGGCGAAGCGGCGCAGCAAACCGAAAGGCGCGGGGCGCTCGCAGTAGAGGTCCACGCACAGCCCGGCCCTGATGAGCCGTTCGGCGGTGGAGAGCGCGGCGGGGCTGTCCCCGACGATGGCAACACGCTGCATGAGAACCCCTTCAGTTCGGTAGAAATAGACTGTCTAGTCTGTAAATCTAGTCCGCTCGGTTCATTCTGGCTAATTTTTATTCTCCCTAGTACCCAAGCTCACAGCCCCCGCGCCCCACTGTGGGGCTGCGCACACGCCCGCCTCCCTTTAATGTGAGGTGTCATGACCGAACCGATAAACCTGCTGGACCGCGGCGACTACCGCGACCCCAGCATTAGCCCCGAAGGCACCCGCGACACCGCGCCGCTCGAGCCTGCCGTGGCCCAGCGCAACCAGGAACTCGTCGAGGAGTGGGCCGACAAGCTTTATGACGCCTCCGCCGAGACCATCACCCAATGGGCCGCCGAGCACGCACCCGGCCGCCTCGCCGTCACGATGTCCATGGAAAACACCGTGCTCGCCGAGCTCGCGCACCAAGCGCACCTCGACGCCGACCTCCTCTTCATCGACACCGGCTGGCACTTTCCGGAGACGTTGGAGGTGGCGGGGGACGTCGCCAAGCGCTATGCGGACCTGCCGCTGGTGCGCGTCCTGCCTATCTTGAGCCCCGAGGAGCAGGACAAGATTTATGGCCCGCGCCTGTACGCGCGCGATGTCGCGGCCTATAACCGCATGCGCAAGGTGGAGCCGCTCAACATGGCTATGGACCCGTATGTCGGGTGGGTGACCGGCCTGCGCCGCGCCGATTCCGAGCACCGCGCCACCGCCCCGGCGCTGAGCCTGGACCGCACGGGCCGGCTGAAGATTTCCCCAATTATTACCTGGGACCTTGATGACACCGACGCCTACATCAAGGAACACGATCTCATCATCCATCCCCTCACCCTCCAGGGTTACCGCTCCATCGGCTGCGCGCCGTTGACCTTCCCGGTAGGCGAGGGCGAGGATGCGCGCTCCGGGCGCGTTTTCGCAGACGGCAAGACAGAATGCGGGTTACACGAATAATGACTCTTTCACCACACCTTAAAGACTTAGAGAACGAATCCCTCCACATCCTGCGCGAAGTCGCCGGGCAATTCGACAAGGTAGGCCTGCTCTTTTCCGGCGGCAAGGACTCCGTCGTGGTCTTCGAGCTCGCCCGCCGCGCCTTTGCGCCGGCCACAGTGCCCTTCGAGCTCATCCACGTGGATACCGGCCACAACTTCCCGGAGGTCATCGACTTCCGCGATCAGCTCGTCGAGGAAACCGGCGCGCGCCTGCACGTGGCGCTGGTCCAAGACTGGATCGACCGCGGCGACATCCAGGAGCGCCCCGACGGAACCCGCAACCCGCTGCAGTCCGTGCCGCTGGTGGAGACCATCGCGGAGCGCGGATACGACGCCGTGCTGGGTGGCGCGCGCCGCGACGAGGAACGCGCCCGCGCCAAAGAGCGCATCTTTTCCATCCGCGATTCCTTCGGCGGTTGGGATCCGCGCCGCCAGCGCCCGGAGCTCTGGGACCTGTACAACGGCGGCAAGATGGCCGGCGAAAACGTCCGCGTCTTCCCCATCTCCAACTGGACCGAGTCCGATATTTGGGAGTACATCGGCGCGCGCAACCTGCAGCTTCCCTCCATCTACTACTCGCACCAGCGCGAGGTGTTCAACCGCAACGGCATGTGGCTGACCCCGGGCGAGTGGGGCGGCCCGCGCGAGGATGAACCGCTGGAGATCCGCACCGTGCGCTACCGCACCGTGGGCGATATGTCCTGCACCGGTGCCGTGGAATCCACCGCCGCCTCGCCCGATGAGGTGCTCGCGGAAATCTCCATTTCCACCCTGTCCGAGCGCGGTGCCACCCGCGCCGATGACAAACTGTCCGAGTCCGCCATGGAGGACCGCAAGAAGGAAGGCTACTTCTGATGACGACTACCCTCGCACCGAATGTCGGCGCGCTCAAGCAGCGCGATACCCTGCGCCTGTGCACCGCCGGTTCCGTCGATGACGGCAAGTCCACCTTCGTGGGCCGCCTGCTCTACGACACCAAGTCCGTGCTGGCGGACCAGGTGGAGTCCATGGAGCGTTCCTCTGCCGACCGCGGCTTCGACGGCATGGACCTCTCGCTGCTTGTCGACGGCCTCCGTGCCGAACGCGAACAGGGCATCACCATCGACGTGGCCTACCGCTACTTCGCCACCGATAAGTGCACCTTCATCCTCGCCGATACCCCGGGCCACGTGCAGTACACGCGCAACACGGTCACCGGCATGTCCACCTCCCAGGTGGTGGTGCTGCTTGTCGACGCCCGCAATGGCGTCGTCGAACAAACCCGCCGACACCTCAACGTCGCCGCGCTGCTGGGCGTGCGCCACGTGATCCTAGGCGTGAACAAGATCGACCTGGTGGACTACGACGAGGCCACCTTCCGCGCGATTGAGGCGGAGTTCAACGAGGTCGCCGCGCGTTTGGGTATCACCGATTCGGTGGCCATCCCGATCTCGGCGTTGAAGGGCGATAACGTGGTGGAACGCTCTGCCACCATGGACTGGTACGAGGGCCCGACGGTCCTCGAAACGCTGGAGACCGTCCCCGTGGCCACGGGCCGCGCCGATGATCTGGACCTGCGTTTCCCCATCCAATACGTCATCCGCGAGCACGCCTCCGATTACCGCGGCTATGCCGGGCGCGTGAAGGCTGGACATGTGGCGGTGGGGGATGAGGTGACGCTGCCGGGCGGGCGGACCTCGACGGTCACCGCGATTGATACCACCGACGGCCCGCTTGGCTCCGATGAGGCGGCGCGCGCCGGGGATTCCGTGGTACTTAGGCTGGCCGACGATATCGACTTGGCCCGCGGCGACCTCATCGCCGGTTCGCAGCGCCCGGAGGAGGTGCGCGAATTCGCTGCCACCGCGGTGGTCCTCACGGACAAGGAGCTGCGCGCGGGCCAGATGGTGAAGCTGCGCTATGGCACAGCATTGGTCAAGGCGCGCGTGGCATCGGTGGAGCGCATCCTCGACCTCGATGGCGTGGCGGATGTTGAGGCACCGGAATCAGCAGCCCTCAATGACATTGCGTTCATCACCGTCCAGACACAGGCGGAGCTTCCCGTGGAGGATTATGCCGCCCGCGGCGCGGTGGGCAACTTCCTGCTCATCGATCAATCCAGCGGCAACACGCTGGCCGCCGGTTTTGTGGGCCAGCGCCTGCGCTAGCTCCTCCCTTAACCCGCGGCTATATGGCCGCGGGTTTTGGCGTTTTAAACGTTCTTTTCGGCCTGCTTGCGGCCCAAGGTCTTGCGCAAGGACCAGATGAACTCCGCAATCATCAGGTAGACCGGGGTGCCGCCGGCGACCATGAAGAAGAAGGCGCCGGCGGAACTAGCCTCGTCGACGTAGTCATCAGCGCCGTAGAGAAGCTCAACACTGCTGGCGTTGCCGACCTCCGCGAGGGCACCGAGGCCGCGAATGGTGGAGATGATCCACATGAAGGCCAGCAGGCCCCACACGATGCACCACTGGATCGACTGGGCACGCTGGCGGGAGGGCTCCACGGCGAAGGAGAAGTTGCTCAGGTCGACGTTGAAGTTGGAGGAAGCCTGGGCGGTCGAAGGCTGGGGCATGAGCTGCACACCGGAGCCAGACGTGGCGATCTCACGGATGCGGGCGACGTCCACCTCGGGGCCGAAGGGATCCGCGATAGCTCGGTCATACTGCTCGCGGCGGTCCTGGCGGGAGAAGATGCTGTGGGCGGTGGAGAGTTCGTCGTAAAGCGCGGCGTTGGACGGGTCAGTCGCGGCGAGGCGGCGTTCGATCTCCGAGGCCAAAGTCGCAGAATCAGCGGAAGGGTCAAGGTTGAGGGAGCTATAGAGGTTGTAGTGTGCCACGAGGCGAAAAGTCCTTTCGAGGGGTTAGCAGGGATCGCTGAAATCTGCATTGTTATTGAGCGAACGGGCGTTGCCACCGTATCGCGCCTTGAGCTTACAGACCTCATCCACGCTGTGGCCGGCGTCGTAGTAGGCCGCATAGACCTGCTTGCCTTCGTGTTCCGAACGCAGC
Organism: Corynebacterium sp. HMSC062E11; assembly: GCF_001811845.1. Taxonomy (NCBI): domain Bacteria; kingdom Bacillati; phylum Actinomycetota; class Actinomycetes; order Mycobacteriales; family Corynebacteriaceae; genus Corynebacterium; species Corynebacterium sp. HMSC062E11. The sequence goes on along the minus strand of NZ_KV806816.1, from coordinate 42,197 downwards.
GAGCTGCATGCTGTTCCCGGCATGATCTTGACCCCGGCGTAGTGGGCCTCAACGCGGTTGATTTCGGATTGCGGGGAGTCGCCATAAGGGACGAGGAGGGAATCCACGATGAGAATGTAGCGGCCATCGCAGGTCTCTTGCGCTTGTGTGCTCTCAGCGCTGTCCTCAGTGCTCTGCTTGCAGAGAGGGATGTCATCCGTGATTTGCTTCGGGACATTGTCGGCACTAAGGCGGTTGGAATCCCAGCACTTGATCGTCGTTGAGTCAACGAGGTCGTCGTTTTTATAGGAAACCCATTCTCCGCCGCCCCAGGAATAGAGATAAAAAGAGGAGCTGTTTTCTGAGGCGAGGTAGAGCCAGTCGTCATTGCAAAACAGCGTCATCGGGCGGGGAATATCGTTCCTGGTCTTTTCAGCTGCTGTACCGCACCTGTCCTGAGGTGTGGCTTTAGACGTCACGGGTTTCGCGGTGCTCGTCTTAACGCTGGTAGTGCGGGTTTCACTGCTTGTTGTGGTGGCCTCAGCATTTGTTGTGCTGGTGCTCGGGGCCACCTGCGTAAAGAGGGCCTCCTGCTCTGTGGTTTCAGAAGAGGAGCGCGACATTAACAGCCACGTGACACCAGCAATGATCGCAAGGAGTACGACGACGGCGATGATCACTATGCTTCCCGAGCGTGCAGGACGTTCCGGGCCCTCGTTGCTTGGCGGGGCCCAGGGGTTGCTATTAGTCACGCAGGAAGCTCCTTAAAACGGGGGCGGCAGACAGCAGCTTCCACAGGAAGCCGTGTCACACTATAGCCGCATTTACCCTCACAATAAGGGGTTTAATTCGGTGGGACATCACCGCTCATGACTGTTTTCTGCTGGTCTTCGTCCCAGCGGAATCCGGCATGCGTTTCGCCGGTGCGCCCGGCGGTGGTCTCGCCCTCACGCGCCCAGTGGTAGGTCACGGCGATCACAGCGTCACTCACTCGCTCGACGGTGGGGAAGAAACCATAAGGCTCGAAGGTGGCGGTGCCAAGGTATTCGCCTTTGTGGAAGAGCATGATGTGGTGTGGCGAGGAGGCCGTGGCACCCTCGACGGTGATAATTTGCCAGCTCAAATCCGCGCAAGGGTCGAACCCTGAGGAGGAGGATAGTTGCCAGCCAAAGTCATTCCATGGCGCGATGCTGCCAATGCCTGATTGATAGGCCTCGTCGGCGTCAATATCCTCGCAGGACTCCGACTTGTCCGCGCTCTGGGTAGGGGAAGGTGCCTCGTTGCTCGTCGGCTCAGGGCTTATTTCCTCTTCCGTGGTGCTTTCGGCGGCAACGCTCGCCGAGCTGTTGTGGACCGCACTGAACATAGGGGTCTCTGCCTCGTCCTGATGGCTTTGCGCACAAGCAGCGAGTGGGAGGCAGATGAGGATAGCGCCCACAAAGGCAGGCCTGAGCATTATTTTTCCTTCCATAAAAAGTGCGCCTCGTGTGAGGCGCACGATTAGTTTTATTTTAGCGAGGAGGAACGTCACCGCTCATGACGACTTTGTTCTGGGCGGCGTCCCAGCGGAAGTTTGCTTCCGTGGTGCCCGTCGGAGCGGCATTGGCGTCGCCTTCTTGCGGCCAGTGGTAGGTCACGGAAATCTCACTGCCATTGACTTGCTCGACGCTGGGGAAGAAGGCGTAGGGCTCGGCGGTGGCGGTGCCGATGTACTCGCCGTAGTGGAAGAGCATGATGTGGTGCGGTGAGGAGGCAGTTGCGCCTTCGACGGAAATGGTCTGCCAACTCAGCTCCGCGCACGGATCGAAGTGGGCGGAATCAACCAGTGCCCATTCATGTCCATTCCACTGGGGAACCTGGGCGATGTTGTCGGCGAATGCGGCGTGGGCATTGCCAGCCTCGCAGACTTCGGCGACGGGGCTAGCCTGAACCTCTTCTGGGCTGCTGCATGCAATGAGGGGGAAGCAAAGTAGTGCGGCTCCGGCGAAAACTCGTGGTGTGAACATTGTGTTCTCCTTTCTGAGGTCTCGGTGTGGTTCCAGACCCTACAAAGGCCGCAGAGACCCCGGCCAGAGTTACGGAGAGCATTCCTCGGGTCAGCGGGTAGTCTCTCAGGCATGGAGAATCTGTCTGGTCGTACACTGTTCGTCGCCGCCGTGGATGCCGAAGCCACGCATGTTCCTGAGGGAGCGCCGCTGCTCATCACGGGTATTGGTACGGTTCCCGCCGCCATCGAGCTGACAACGGTGCTGGCGTCGGCAGAGGTGTTGCCGGAGCGTGTCATCAACATCGGTACTGCGGGCGCGCTTCGCGACGATCTCTCAGGCGTCTTCGAGATCTCCCACGTACGCAAGCACGACTTTCACCTGGAGGTGCTCAGCGATGTCTCCCGCTATCTGCTCCCGGAGGTCATCGAGCTAGAGACCTCCGGTAAGCTGCCGACCGCCACGCTTGCCACGGGTGACGCCTTTATTTCGGATACCCCGACCCGCACGCGCCTTGCCCAGGATTCTGCGCTGTGCGATATGGAGGGCTACGCCATCGCTGCGGTGTGCCGAAAGTTTGGTGTGCCGTGCACGCTTCTCAAGCAGGTTTCGGACACCGCTAACGAAGAATCCTATGGCTCGTGGGCCTCGGTGCTCGACCGCGCGGCGGAGGAGTTGGCCGCCGCCTTCGGCACGGTGTCCGCGGATTAGACCCCACATACGGAAAGTGCCCTAGTTGCCAAAACCATCGCTCCCGCCGCGGGTGGTGGGGGAGAAGTTTGGCAACTAGGGCAGTTGCACGGCCAGGGCTAGAGCCATGCACCGGTTGTGTGGCTAGCGGGCGCCGCTGGCCTCTAGGTTCTCGTAGAGCTCCATGACGTCCTCATGGCCCTCCGCCGTGGAAATCTTAATGTTTTTAGCTTCGATTTCGCCGGCACGCAGGCTGGCCATCTCCTGGTGGTAGCGGAAGACCACGGCAATGGTGGCAGCCACCGGCACAGCCAGGAAGGCGCCGATGATGCCGGCCAAGGCGGAGCCGACCGTGACGGAGAGCAGCACCATTGCCGCGTGCAGGCCCATGGCCTTGGATTGCAGCATCGGCTGGAGGACGTTGCCCTCCACCTGCTGGACGATGATGATGAGAGCCAAGGCGAGCAAGGCCTTCGTCAGCCCATCGGAGACCAGCGCGATGATGACGGCCAAAGCGCCCGCAGTGACAGCGCCAATGACCGGGATGAAGCTGGCGAAGAACGTAACTACGCCGATGACAAGGGCCAGCGGTACCTGGAGAACCCAGAGGCCGAGGCCGATGAGGATGCCGTCGACGGCCGCGACGGCTGCTTGCGCCTGAATGAAGCCAGATAACGTGTTCCACACGCGAGTCAGCAGCTCGGTGGCGTGCCAGCCGGCGGAGTAGCCGGTGTAGGTGCGCAGCCACGGCAGGAATTTATCGCCGTCCTTGAGGATGAAGAAGGCTACGAAGAGCATGATGGCGAGCGCCATGGCGATGGAGCTGGCCATCGATACACCGGAAATCACCCCGGTGGCGATGTTGGAAGCTTGGCCCTTGATGAAGGTGATGGCATCATCGAGGACTTCCTGGACCTTCGCCGCATCAATCTCAAAGGGCAGATCCTTGGCCATATCGACGAGCTTGTTTAAGCCGCCTTCGGCCTGGCTGACCAGGGAGGCACCTTGGGAGGACACCACCGGGGCCATCGCCGCGAACACGCCGCCGATGATGGCTAAGAATCCCAACAGCGTGGTGATGGAGGCCAGCGCGCGGGGGAACTTGTGCGCGCGCAACCAGTTGGTCACGGGGAAAAGCACCGTGCACACCAGGATGGCCAGGATGACCGGCAACAGGCCAACCCAGATGAACTTCAACAGGTAGCCGGCCAGGCCGACGCCCGCGACCACGATGATGAAAATCAAGCACACCTTGGCCAGGGAGATGGCGTCGCGCCCCAAGATGCGAGACTTGTCATCGGTCTTCGACACCGGGAGAGCGGCCTCCTCATCGGAGGAGTCCGCCGCCTGCGGCTTTTCTTCGTCGTGCGTAGTACTCATACGCTATATCTTTGCACATGAGCCGCGGAAACGAACTATGCGCGGATGCTGCTTACCTGGCGGATGATGCCGAAGCGGTGCATCGTCACCGAGACCGCCTGCTCGAGGAGGAAGGGAAGGAGCTCGCGGCGGCCGTCGGCCAGCACCGGCTGGTCTAGGACCACGGAGTTGGATTCCACCGCGGCCTCATAAACACCCGGCTCGACAGAACCCACGGTTCGAATGCGCGCGGACTCCAAGCCGGAAACCTCGCGGGCGAAGGCGCTTGCCTCCACGGCATCGACGTCAAAGCCCAGCTCGCGCAGCTCCGCGGCCTTTACCGGGGCGGCGCTGAAGCGCACGGGGGAGCCGGTGCGGGTGGCGGCGAGGGCGAGGCGGGAGACGTCGCGAAGCGCGGCATCAGTGCCAATGCGCACCTGGAGCGGGGTGAGCACCGGGCGGTAGCGGAAGACGTTGGCCTCGCAGACCAGGCCGGCGCGGTCGTGCTTGCGGCCGAATTCCTGCTGCCAAGCCAGCTCATCGAGCTCCGCCGCGCGCCACAGCCAGGCGGTGTCCTCCTCCGAGAGCTCCAGATTTCCAAAGGCACGCAGCTGGGCTGCCACCGGCTGCGAGATGTCCACGTCGAAGGGGCGCAGCGGACCCTCGGACCAGGTGCCGAACTGGGTCACGTAGTTCGGGCCGCCTGCCTTGGCGCCCGGGCCCATGACGGACTTCTTCCAGCCGCCGAAGGACTGGCGCTGCACAATCGCGCCCGTGATGCCGCGGTTGACGTAGGCGTTGCCCACCTCGACGCGCTCGAGCCAGTAATCGATTTCGTCGTTATCCAGCGTGTGGATGCCGCCGGTCAGGCCGTAGCCGGTGGAGTTCTGCCACTCGATGGCCTCATCCAGGGTCTCCGCATGCATGATGCCAAGCACCGGGCCGAAGCACTCGTTGACGTGGAACCAGGAACCTGGGCGCACGTTATCGCGGATACCCGGCGACCACAGGGTGCCCTCCTCGTTGAGCTTCTCCGGCTTCACCAGCCACTTTTCACCCGGCTCCAGCTGGGTCAGGCCGCGCAGCAGCTTCTCGCCCGGGGCCTCGGCTAGGCCATTCATCGTCGTGGTGATGTCGTAGCCGGGGCCGGTGATGAGGGTCTTGACGGCGTCGACAAGCTGCGAGCGCAGGCGCTGCGACTCGCCAGCCGCGCCGACGAAGATGACCAGGGAGGATGCGGAGCACTTCTGGCCGGAGTGGCCGAAGGCGGACAGGTAGAGATCCTGAATGGCCAGGTCCGGGTCCGCGGACGGGGTGATGATGAGCGCGTTCTTGCCGGAGGTCTCCGCCATGATGTTGAGCTCCGGCTTCCAGGAACGGAAGAGCTTGCCGGTATCGGAAGCACCGGTGAGGATGACGGCGTCGACATCGTCGTGGGAGATGAGCGCGCAGCCGGCGTCACCCTCATCGGTGAAGACGAGCTGGACCAGATCCGGGTCGAGGCCCTGTGCCTCGAGGCCGGCGCGGAAGGCCTCCACGACGAGCTTTGCGCAGTGCACGACCTGCGGCGCTGGCTTGATGATGACGGCCGAACCCGCAGCGAGTGCTGCCGCGATGCCGCCGGTGGGGATGGCCACCGGGAAGTTCCACGGCGGGGTCACCACGGTCACGCGGTGGGGCGTGAACTCGGCGGCGTAGCTCTCCAACAGGCGCGCGGACTGCGCGTAGTAGGTGCAGAAGTCGATGGCCTCGGAGATTTCCGGGTCGGTCTGCGTGACAGTCTTGTTGGCCTCGTAGGCGGCCACGGAGATGAACTCGCCGCGGCGGTTGGCCAGCTCATCGGCCACGGCCTCGAGGGCGCGGGCGCGGTCCTCGGCAGGGCGCGCGCCCCACTCGGCGCCGAGCTCGGCGGCGCGGGCCACGTGCTTGTCGACGACCCCCGCATCCGTCACCTCCTCCACGCCATGCTCACCCGGGTCGGTGGCCAGGGCCTTGAGCGCCCACTCGCGGTTGGCTTCCAGGGCCGGGTCGGTGTCTGGCTCGTTGGCGAAGCGCCCTGTGCGCGGTGCCTGGCGGCCGGCAGCCTGCTCGGCCTCCTCCAGGCGGTTTTGGGTGCGGCGCGGGCCGGCGAAGGTATCCCAGCGCTGCTCGACGGCCTCGCGGAAGACCTGCTCCTGGTCCTTAAGCGCCTGCTCCTCCGGGGCGAAGAGGGCGTAAAGGAAGTTCTGTGGTGCGGAGTTTTCCTCCAAGCGGCGCACCAGGTAGGAGACCGCGACATCGAAGTCCTCCATGTGCACCACTGGGGTGTAGAGGATCTGGCGGCCCTCGAAGGCATCGCGGACCGCGGCCTGCTGGGCCGGGGACATGCCCTGGAGCATTTCGGAATCCATCATGCGCATGACACCGCGCTTGGTGCCCAGCTTGTAGGCAAAAGCCGCGGTGTAGAGGTTGTGGGTGGCCACGCCGATGCGCACGCAGTCGGCGAACTCGGGGCGCAGGATGTAGTCGAGCAGGCGGTAGTAGTTGGCGTCCACCTCATCCTTGGTGGCATAAGGTGCTGCCGGCCAGCCGTGGATTTCACCCTGGACGTGCTCCATCGAGAGGTTTGCGCCCTTGACGATGCGAATCTTGATGTGGGATCCGCCCTCGGCCACGCGCTGCTTGGCAAATTCTGCCAGGTGCGCCAAGGCGTCGAAGGTATCCGGCAGGTAAGCCTGCAGGACGATGCCTGCCTCGAGGTTGGTGAACTCCGGCTCGCTGAGTAGCTCGGTGAACAGGCGCACCGTGAGGTGGAGGTCGTGGTATTCCTCCATGTCCAGGTTGATGAAGACCTTATCGGGGCGGCGCGCGGCGGCCTCGTAGAGCGGGCGCAGGCGTTCCTTGAGGCGGACCAAGGAACCCTCGATATCCCACGGGTTGAGCTGGGCCACCATGGAGGAGGCCTTGACGGACACGTAGGTCACGCGCGGGTTATTGATGAGCTTGAGGGTGCGCTCGGCGCGGGAGCGCGCTTCGTCGTCGCCCAGCACAGCCTCACCGAGAAGGTTGAGGTTGAGCTGCTCGCCGGACTCGGCGGCCTTGTCCAAGGTCTTGTTGAGGGCGTCGCTCTCGGCGTCGAGGACCAGGTGGCCGACCATCTGGCGCATGCGCATGCGCGCCAGCGGCATAACCAGGTTGGGCAGGATCGGTCCGAAGAAACCACCCAGGCCCACCAGCGAGCCGTTGATGAGGCCGAGGAAGGACGCGTCATAGGTGGTGGTGACGGACTTCAGCGCGTGGGCGGCTACCTTGTCATCCTCGGGGCGCATGACGCGGTCCACGAAGTCCATGGTGAAGGCCACCCCGTCCGGGTTGCGCAATAAGTCTGCGAGTTGTTCTGTGGCCGGATCCTGCTCGTCGGCGGTGGAGGCGAGCCAGGAGTGGGCCTGGGCCGCGGCGTCGGCGATCAGCGCGGCGTCAATGTCGGTGGATTCGGGAACGGGGGTGTGAGCATCGTTAGTCATGGATTACAACCTTTATGGGTCTCAAGGCACACTGGTGCGGCCTTGCGGAAAGCGGAAATTGCAGACTTTCTAGTCCAACACGGGCGCATACTCTGCGCCGTGCCGTTCAGTCTGTGTGAAAAGAGGTGCTTATTTAACGCTGGCGTACACAACCGGTGGCCGGTCGGAAGAACGACGCTGCCTAATGAAGTGAGTATTCATGTGCGACCACCCTTCTTGTGTGTGGGGAGCAGCCAGGCAATGGCCTGGCCTGAGTAGCGAGAAATCGGTGACCTTGATATGGTCCGCCGCACAGAAATCGTAGACGTGTAACCCATCTCGCTTACATGAAAGCTAGCCCCTTAAGTTGGGGTGAGTCAATCCCACAGGTGTTGTTTTGAGGGGAGGGTGCTACCCCCGTGTTAGTGGCTGAGATAGTCCGCGAGATCTGACGCGATTTTCTGTGCGCCCAGAGGCCCCAAGCCGAGTGCCCACGTATCGTCGCTGACCTCGATGGCATGGCCGTCTTTGACCGCAGGTAGCTGTTGGAACGCCGCGGTAGAAACGGCGGTGTCTTGGCCGGTGGTGGAGGGATCTCCGTAGCTGCAGTAGAAGATGTAGTCGGCGTCCGCTTGGTCAATGTTCTCCGGCGAGATTTCCGCAGCGAGCTCTTCGATGTCCTGGTTGGCGGGGCGGGCGAGGCCGGCGTCATCAAGCACCGTTCCAATGAGTGAAAGGCGCCCGTAGAGGCGTACCTTGCCCGGCATGAAGCGCAGAATGGTGACGGTGGTGTCTTCGCTAGCTGGCCCGTCCTCAATGACCTTCTTTACTTCTTCGATCTTCTTGTCATAGTCGGCCATGACTTGTTCGGTGCGCTCCTCTTCTCCGAGGGCTTCGCCGATGAGTCGGAAGTTTTCTTTCCAGGTGTATCCAGGACGGATCGAGAAAACGGTAGGTGCGATGGAATTGAGCTGGTCATAGTGCTTATCCATGCGCAGCTGCGAGCCGATGATGAGGTCGGGGTTGAGCGAAGCAATCTTTTCCATATTGACTTCGTTGATCGTGCCTACCGTTTCGATGTCACTTGCTTTGTCGGCCATGTAATCCGGGACGGGATTCTGGCCCTTGGACGTGGTCATGCCGACTGGCTTCATGCCGAGTGCTAGGACGGAATCGAGTTCGCCGCTTTCTAGAACAACCACCCGCTGCGGCTTGTCTTTGAGTTCGGTCGTTCCGCGTGCATGCGTGACCGTGCGTGGGAATTGACCAGGGGCTGCATCGCTGCCAAAGCTTTGGCTTTTCTCTCTCGCCCCGGCAAAGCCTTCGCCTCCGGTGGCCACGGAGTCATTTCCCGAGGCTGAATTGGAGTTTCCTGATTCTTTCCCGGACGGTGAGGACGCAGGGTTAGAAGCGTCAGCGTTTGAGTTGGTGTTTTCGAGGCTGGCGCAGCCGGTGAGCGCTAGCGCTGCGGTAAGACCAACAGCAGTGAGGCGGAGGAGAGGGGTGCGGGGTGCGATTTTCTTTCGAATGTTCATAAAAGGTAGCCTAACCTAAATTAGGTCGAGCTAAGGAAACGTGAGCATATGAAGGTATTTGGGTGGTGTCGGTGATTGAGCAGGGGTTGCGCGCCGGAAAGAGAAATACCCGGCGTCTTGGTTGGGTAGTAGTTGCTGGCCTTGCCATTCTCTGTATCGGCGTGGCGCTGTCACTGGCGTTGGGCGCGCGTAGCATTCCCTTCAGCGACGTGTTGGCCGCCCTTCGGGGACAGCCTGGTATAGCTTCCTCGATCGTGTGGGAGAGGCGTCTTCCCCGTACACTCGTTGCTGTTTGCGCAGGCTGTGCTTTGGCCCTCGCTGGTGCAGTTCTGCAGATCATGACGCGCAACCCTTTGGCAGATACCGGAGTTTTCGGGATTAACGTAGGCGCCAGCTTGGCCGCCGCCATTGCTCTGGGCTGGTGGGGGTGGCAATCACCTTTTGCGTTTTCGCTCGCAGCCATCATCGGTGCGGCAGTGACCATGCTGCTGGTCACCGCGGTCGGGCGTGGCAGAGCGGGCGATGTTGATCCGCTGAGACTGATTCTTGCAGGCGTAGCCATCGGGGCGGTATGTGAGGGCCTGTCCTCCGCGCTGATCCTGATAGATCCTCACGCCTTTGCAAGAATCCGTGCTTGGGTGACGGGCTCCGTTGACGTTGCTTCGTGGACGCCAGTGGTGATTGCCTTCGGCGGACTGGTGGTAGGCGTGGTGCTACTGATTGTCTTTGCTCGCCACTTGCCGCCCCTTGCTCTGGGGGATGACGTTGCGGCGAGTCTCGGCATTAACCTCAAACTGACTCGTTTGGGGCTTGTCGCGGCGGTAACGGTGTTGGCTGCTACCGCCACCGCAGCGGCGGGGGTGATTGTGTTCGTTGGACTAGTTATCCCGCATGTTGTCAGGCTGTGCGGGATATACGAAGAGCGGGCACAGCTTGTCGCCGCTGCCGTGGTGGGGCCTTTGTTTTTATTGGGTGCCGATATTGTGGGCCGCTACCTCACTGCTGCTGAGTTGCCGGCTGGCGTCACGGTGTCGCTCATTGGTGCCCCAGTATTGATTGCGCTGTCCCATCGCGCTGGAAGGAGGCTGTGATTGTGAGCGTGAGAAGTGTTTTGTCCTTTGCAGGCATTGTGATCGTCGCGCTGGCTATTGCTGCCTATTCGCTCTTCTCGCCTGGTGCCGGGCAGGATAGCGCAGCGTTGTGGTCCGTGGCTACGAATCCCAATAGCACTGACTTTGCGGCCACCGTCGTGTGGCAATGGCGTGCTCCGCGGGTGGTTGCCGCGATTGTCGTAGGAATGTGTTTGGGCATCGCGGGCGCCATCTTTCAGATCCTTACTCACAATCCTCTGGGGTCGCCCGACATCATCGGGTTTAATACCGGTGCCTATACCGGTGTCATCGCGGTCTCCTTGGCGGGCTTTAGCTCCGCATTCAACATTGCGCTAGGCGCGTTGATGGGTGGGGCTATCACTGCGTTACTCATCATGGGGCTTTCATTTGGCGGAAGGCTCACGGGAGCAAGGCTGGTTGTGGTGGGGATTGGAGTGACGTTCTTCCTTTCAGCAATAAACAAGTGGTTGATTCTTAGTGGTGAGTTGGAGCAGTCCCTAGGTGCGGCGACTTGGGCTGCTGGAACATTGAATGCTGTGTCCTGGGTGCGAGTTATTCCATTGGGGGTGCTGGGAGGCGCGGCGTGCGCCGCTGGGTTGCTGCTGCGTGGCTGGTGTGACGCGCTTGCCCTGGGGGATAGCACGGCGAGTGCGTTGGGGTTGAACGTGAGTCGTGCACGTGTGGTGATGGTTCTGGTTGGCACAGTTCTTGTCGCTGTGTCGACGGCGATAGCGGGCCCAATCTCATTTATTGCCCTCGCGGCCCCACATATGGCTCGGTTGCTCTCGCGTCCAGACAGGACGCCGGTGTTGCTCTCTGGAGGACTCGGTGCACTTTTCTTGCTCGCTGCCGATTTAGCAGGGCAGCGGCTGTTTTTCCCAATTACTCTGCCTGCCGGTCTTATTACGGTCTGCGCCGGTGGCATCTATCTGGCGGGTTTGCTGCTGTGGCAATCCCGATCTGCCGGAATGAAAGGTCAGTAAAGTGAACCAACTAAAAGTATGTGACGGTGCGCCGAGCGTGCGGGCTGAGGGGGTGAGCATGTCCTATGGGAGGACTGCCCCGTTAATTCTCGACTCGGTGGATGTGTCTTTTCCGGCCGGGAAATTCTCTGCCATTATCGGCCCCAATGGTTGTGGAAAATCCACTTTGGTGAAGGTGTTGGCGCGGTTGGAAATGCCGAACGCGGGCGCGGTGTGCATTGGCGAAGAAGATGCAGCCGCATTCTCTCGGCGTAGCTACGCTCGGCGCGTCGCCGTGATGTCGCAGCAATCCATAGCTCCCGAAGGGATCAATGTCAGGGAACTGGTTGCGCGCGGGCGATTCGCCCACCAAGGATTTATGGGGTGGAGGAGCCAGGAGGACGAGCGTGCCGTTAGTCGTGCGCTAGCAAAGGTGGGCCTTGAACAACTGGAGACGGCCGAGGTAGCGGCGTTGTCTGGCGGTCAGCGTCAGCGTGCTTGGTTGGCCATGGCCCTCGCCCAGGAAACGCCTGTGCTCTTCTTGGATGAGCCAACGAGCGCGCTTGACATTGGATACCAGCATTCCTTCATGCGGCTGATGCGGCAGCTGGCAGGAAGCAAAACCCTTATTGCGGTCATTCATGATTTGGCGCATGTATTGCGCTATGCGGATCACGTCGTGGCGATGAAAGATGGAACGGTGCGGGACGCGGGCGTGCCGCGCGAGGTCATCACCCCTGCCCTTATTGAGGAACTCTATGGGCTGTCAGTCCGCGTTGTAGATGTGGACGGTGAGCCGGCAATCGTCCCTGTAGGGTGAGTCTCCGCCAAACCGGGTTTGTTTTCCCAGCGTGTTGGCGATAAATAAAAAAGTTGAGTCGATCGGGAACAACTTTGAGTTTGCCTGCGTTGTGTAGGTTGAGTGACCGGCGCTCAGGTTTGGATGACTTTGAGTGTCGCTTCTGTTAGAGTCGCTGACTGGACGCGGCAGAAGTTGAGTCGCGCACTATCAACTTAAAACAAACCCCAACACGCAAGGAGAAAAGATTATGGGACGCGCAGTAGGAATTGACCTTGGTACCACCAACTCGGTTGTATCCGTGCTGGAAGGTGGCGAGGCAACCGTTATCGCTAACTCCGAGGGTTCCCGCACCACCCCGTCCGTCGTGGCTTTTGCCAAGAACGGCGAAATTCTCGTTGGCCAGTCCGCCAAGAACCAGGCGGTCACCAACGTTGACCGCACCATTCGCTCCGTCAAGCGCCACATTGGCACCGACTGGACCATCGATATCGATGACAAGAAGTACACCCCGCAGGAGATTTCGGCCCGCACGCTCATGAAGCTGAAGCGCGACGCCGAGGCTTACCTGGGTGAGGATGTTACCGACGCCGTCATTACCGTCCCGGCTTACTTCGAGGATTCCCAGCGCCAGGCCACCAAGGAGGCCGGCCAGATTGCAGGCCTCAACGTCCTGCGTATCGTGAACGAGCCGACTGCCGCCGCGCTGGCTTATGGTCTGGAGAAGGGCGAGCAGGAGCAGACCATCCTGGTCTTCGACCTCGGTGGCGGTACCTTCGACGTCTCCCTGCTGGAGATCGGTGACGGCGTTGTTGAGGTCATGGCTACCGCTGGTGACAACCAGCTCGGTGGTGACGACTGGGACCAGCGCATCGTCGACTGGCTCGTCGATAAGTTCAAGGCTTCCCAGGGCGTTGACCTGACCAAGGATAAGCGCGCTGTCCAGCGCCTGCGTGAGGCTGCTGAGAAGGCCAAGATTGAGCTGTCCTCCTCCCAGTCCGCCAACATCAACCTGCCGTACATCACGGTGGACTCTGAGAAGAACCCGCTCTTCCTGGATGAGACCCTGTCCCGCACCGAGTTCCAGAAGATCACCCAGGACCTCCTGGACCGCACCAAGGAGCCGTTCAACCAGGTCATCAAGGATGCTGGCCTGTCCCTGTCCCAGGTTGACCACGTGGTCCTCGTCGGTGGTTCCACCCGTATGCCGGCCGTGTCCGACCTGGTCAAGGAGATGACCGGCAAGGACCCGAACAAGGGCGTTAACCCGGATGAGGTTGTGGCAGTCGGCGCTGCTCTCCAGGCGGGCGTGCTGCGCGGTGAGGTTAAGGACGTGCTGCTTCTCGACGTCACCCCGCTCTCCCTCGGCATCGAGACCAAGGGTGGCGTGATGACCAAGCTCATCGAGCGCAACACCACCATCCCGACCAAGAAGTCCGAAACCTTCACCACGGCTGATGACAACCAGCCTTCCGTGCAGATTCAGGTCTACCAGGGCGAGCGCGAGATGGCTTCCGCCAACAAGCTGCTCGGCTCCTTCGAACTCGGCGGCATTGCCCCGGCGCCGCGTGGCGTGCCGCAGATCGAGGTCACCTTCGACATCGACGCCAACGGCATCGTCTCCGTTTCCGCTAAGGACAAGGCCACCGGCAAGGAAAACACCATCAAGATTCAGGATGGTTCCGGCCTGTCCCAGGAGGAGATCGACCGCATGGTCAAGGACGCCGAGGCACACGCCGAAGAGGACAAGAAGCGCCGCGAGGAGCAGGAGACCCGCAACCAGGCCGAGTCCACCTCCTACCAGACCCGCAAGTTCATGGATGAGAACTCCGACAAGCTGCCGGAGGATCTGAAGAACCGCGTGACCGAGGCTGCCGATGCTGTCGATGAGGCGCTGAAGGGCGATGACATCGAGGCGATTAAGTCGGCCGTCGAGAAGCTCGGCACCGAGTCCCAGGAGCTGGGCAAGGCCCTGTACGAGGCGCAGGCTGCTGAGGCGGGCGCCGAGGGTGCCGCTGCTGGCGACGCCGCTGGTGACCCGAACGTCGTCGACGCCGAGGTTGTCGACGAGGACGACGAGAACAAGGAGAAGTAAACCATGACCTCCCCTCAGGACCCGGGCAACCCGGCCAATACCGACCCTGAGGCAGCCTCCGCTGAGGCTGCGGAGGCTGCCGCCGCCGAGGCCGCTTCTGCCGACGGCGCCGTGGATGACGCCACGGCGAACACCGCTGAGGCAGAGGCCGCGGTAGAGGACGCCGCCCGCGACATCACCGATGAAGCGGCCGCGGGTGAGGAGACCGTTGCGGAAAACTCCTTGGAAGCTCAGCTCGCTGAGCGCACCGAGGACCTGCAGCGCCTCAACGCGGAGTACACCAACTACCGCCGCCGCACCGAGCGCGACCGCCAGGCCGTGATCGAGACCACCAAGGCCAAGGTCTTGGCAGACTTCCTGCCAATCCTTGATGACATGGAGCTCGCTCGCCAGCACGGTGACCTCAACGAGGGGCCGCTCAAGGCCATCGCGGACAAGCTCACGGGAGTGCTGACCAAGAACCAGCTGACCCCGTTCGGCGCCGAGGGCGATGCCTTCGACCCCGAGGTGCACGAAGCGGTCCAGGACCTGTCCACCGGTGACGAGCAGGTCATCGGCACGGTTCTGCGCCGCGGCTACACGGTGGGGGAGCGCGTTGTGCGCACCGCCATGGTGATTATCGCCGACCCTGCCGAGTCAGCCGATACCGCTGAAAGTCCGGATAGCTCGGACAACGCAGAATAGGTAGTACAGGTGGCGTCAGGGCTCAATGTTCCTTGGCGCCACTCTTCTTTTCACTATTTAGTTAGCTTTTTTACTTAGCAAAAAATCTTAAAACCCAACCATGAATCGATTCTCCTGAAAGGAGGAGATGCCCAGTGAACGCTAAGCCAGAATGGGCAGACAAGGATTATTACGCGGATCTGGGGGTCTCCTCATCCGCTACCGCCGAAGAGATTAAGCACGCTTACCGCAAGCTGGCCCGCCAGAACCACCCCGATGCCAACCCGGATAACCCCGCGGCGGCGGAGAAATTCAAGCAGGTGGCTGAGGCCTATGACGTGCTCTCTGATAAAGCTACCCGCAAGGACTATGACCAGTTCAAGGCCATGATGCGCAGCGGTGGCTTTGGACGGAGAGGAGGCGCCGGGTTTCCCGGCGGGTTTCGATCCACGCACATGGGTGGACCGGGTGCGCAAGAATTCGACATCTCGGACATCTTTGGAGGATCCGCTCGAGGAGCGTCTCAAGGCGGCGGTCTTGGGGATATCTTCGGTGGCGTTTTCAACCGCGGCGGTGGTGCTGGCCACACAGCTCGGCCGTCGCGGGGGGCCGACGTCGAAACGCAAATAACCCTCGACTTCCGTGAGGCGGCTAAGGGAACCACCATCCCGCTGCAGCTCAGCGGCGAAGCTCCCTGCACTACGTGCCACGGCTCCGGCTCCAAGACCGGCAAGCTGTCGACGTGTTCGACGTGCGATGGCACCGGTTTCACTTCTGAGCAGCGCGGTACCTTCGGCTTCTCCGCGCCGTGCACGGACTGCGATGGCACAGGCCAGCGCGCCGAGGATCCGTGCCCGGATTGCTCGGGTTCCGGAACGGTGCACCGCACCCGCTCCATTACGGTGCGCATCCCCGCTGGCGTGATCGATGGCCAGAAGGTGCGCCTTGCCGGCCAGGGCGAAGCAGGCCCGAATGGCACTCCCTCCGGTGACCTCTTTGTGGCGGTTACGGTAAAGCCTGACAAGGTCTTCACCCGGGAGGGCGATGACCTGCACGTCACCGTCCCCGTCTCCTTTGCGGAGCTGGCCTTGGGCGACACCATTACGGTGCCGACCCTCGATTCACCCGTGCGCGTGAAGGTACCGGCGGGCACTCCCGACGGCCGCACGTTGCGAGTGAAGGGCCGCGGTGTGGCCAAGCGCGGCGGCAAGGCCGGTGACCTCATGGTGACCGTACAAGTTACGGTGCCCTCCACCCTGGATGCTGCTGCCTCCTCGGCGCTGCGCAATTACGCGCAGGCGGAGAAGGACTCCGGCTTCGATCCGCGCGCCGGCTGGGCCGGCAACACAGTAGCCCGCTAGGAGGAGGTGCATGATGAGCAAAGACAGGATGAACCGAAGCGATGCGGCGCAGCCCAAGGCGATGTACGTCATCTCCGTGGCTGCGGAACTGTCTGGCATGCATGCTCAAACCCTGCGCACGTATGACCGGATGGGGTTGGTCTCCCCGGCCCGCACCTCCGGCGGAGGCCGCCGCTATTCCGAGAGCGATATCGAGCTTTTGCGCAAGATCCAGACGCTCTCGCAGGATGATGGTGTGAACTTGGCTGGTATCAAGTCCATCATCGAGCTGACCGCGGAGCGCGACCGCCTCGCCGCCGAGCGCGATGAGTTGCAGGCAGAAGTCGAGCGCTTGCGCAGCCAGGTGCGGCCATCGCGCGGCGAGCTGGTCCACGTGCCGCGTTCGACATCCGTGGTGATGTGGAAGCCGCGTCGCAACCGACGCCGCGACAGCTAGGCACTTCCCCCCTCCCTTGTGGGAGGGGGTTCTCCTGTTTTGGGGCCCAGCCAGCCCTGCTCGGCCTGAGGCCGCGTGCTCTTCGCCTAAAAAGTGCCGTTGTTGCCAAAGTTCTTGTTCAAAATTGCTCTGGGCCTTCGAACTTTGGCAGCAAGGCGCCTTTGGTCAACGACCCCAAAAGCTTTCCTCATTGAAAACGTGAGTTTGGCAATACTTATCGCTACACTCGCGTCCAGAGTTGTGCCGCCCGTCACGTGTAGTTGCGATTGTGCGTGCGGCCACCGTTACGGTACTGAATCCATGAGAAAGGCACTAGGCACATGACTTTGTACGCAAACCCAGGCACCCCTGATGCCATCGTCAACTTCCGCGAGCGCTATGACAACTACATCGGCGGCGAGTGGGTACCGCCGGTCGATGGTGAGTACATGGACAACATCACCCCGGTGACCGGTGAGGTTTTCTGCCAGGTGGCCCGAGGTAAGGAAGTAGACATCAACTTGGCCATCGATGCCGCGGAGAAGGCTTTCGAGACTTTCGGCAAGACCACCCCGGCGGAGCGCGCGCTCCTGCTGCATCGCATCGCGGACCGCATCGAGGAAAACCTGGAGAAGATCGCCGTCGCGGAAACCTGGGAGAACGGCAAGGCTGTGCGCGAGACCCTCGCCGCCGATATCCCGTTGGCTGTTGATCACTTCCGCTACTTCGCCGGCGCCATCCGCGCACAGGAGGGCCGCCTGTCCCAGATCGACCAGGACACCGTGGCTTATCACTTTCACGAGCCGCTGGGTGTGGTGGGGCAGATTATCCCGTGGAACTTCCCGCTGCTGATGGCGGCGTGGAAGATTGCACCGGCGCTGGCCGCAGGTAACACCATCGTGATGAAGCCGGCTGAGCAAACCCCGGCATCGATTCTGCTGCTCATTGAGATTATTGAGGACCTCCTGCCGAAGGGCGTGCTCAACATCGTCAACGGCGTCGGCGAAGAAGCTGGCGTGGCTCTGTCCACCTCGGAGCGCATCGCCAAAATCGCCTTTACCGGCTCCACCCCGGTGGGCAAGATCATCAACAAGGCTGCTGCGGACAAGGTCATCCCCGTCACGCTGGAGCTCGGCGGCAAGTCACCGTCCATCTTCTTCGCGGACATCATGGACAAGGACGATGCCTACCTGGAGAAGTGCGTGGAGGGCTTTGTCATGTTCGCCCTCAACCAAGGCGAGGTCTGCACCTGCCCGTCCCGCGCATTGATCCACGAAGACATCGCGGACAAATTCCTAGAACTGGCGGTGGAGCGCGTAAAGAAAATCAAGATTGGCCACCCGCTCGATACCGAAACGATGATGGGCGCGCAGGCCTCCCAGGAACAGATGGACAAGATCACCGAATACCTTGAGGTGGGCCCGAAGGAGGGTGCGGAAACTCTCGTCGGCGGCCACGTGAACAAGGTGGAGGGCCTGGAAAACGGCTACTACATTGAGCCGACCGTCTTCCGCGGCACCAATGACATGCGCATCTTCCGCGAGGAAATCTTCGGACCGGTGCTCTCCGTGGCCACGTTCAAGGACTTCGAGGAAGCCATCCAGATAGCCAACGACACCAACTTTGGCCTTGGCGCCGGTGTGTGGTCGCGCCACCAGAACACCTGCTACCGCGCCGGGCGAGAAATCCAGGCCGGCCGCGTGTGGGTGAATCACTACCACGTCTACCCGGCGCACAGCGCCTTCGGCGGCTACAAGGAGTCTGGCATCGGACGCGAGAACCACCTCATGATGCTGTCCCACTACCAGGAGACGAAGAACATGCTGGTGTCCTACTCTGAGGAGCACGCCGGCCTCTTCTAAAAGGCAGCAACCCCACGTGGCTGCCTACTAATAGCGTCGTGCGATGATGCCCAGACCCCGCAGGAATGCGGGGTCTTTCCAATAGGAGCCATGATCGCCCGGAAGTCCGCTAGCACCTGGCAGAGGTGTTGCACCGAAGGCGGGGGAGGTGGGATCGGGGCCATGGATGCCACCATGCGGACCGGTGGTAATCGTGATGGGATCCTCGGTGTTCCGCGTGCTCCAGATCCTGCCATGCAATTGCGACGCTCTATCCGCCGAGGCGCCCGGGCTGCCGACGAGCACGACGTCATCCGCAACATAGTCCTGCTGCGCGGCCTTACCTACAACCACCGAGCCATAGGAATAGCCGATGAGGATGTGCTGAGCCCGAGGAAAGCGCTGCCGCAAGGCGCGTTGGAAGCGGCCTAGCTCGGCGGCCCCGCGGCGCGCCGGGTCTTCGTGTGCCGCGCGGGACAATGTGGGCGGGGCGGAGTAGCCAATCCACGCCACCGTAGGCCCATGGGTGGCGCAGGCGATGGCGCGTGCGCGCTCCACCGCAGTGGGCCAGCTTGCTGTAACGGAAGAACCTACCCCGCCCACAAACGTGCTGACCTGGGCGGCCTGTGTGCCGATGTTCTCTGGGTCCACGAGCGCCACCAGCCGCCCAGGGCTGGCCTCGAGCACGGTGACATCAGGGTTAGCCGCGGCCAGAGAGCGAACCTCCTCGCTGGCCATGGTCAGCTGGAGCTCGTGCAACTCGGTCAGCGAGAGGTCGCCGAAATCCTCCAAGCGGCTGGGGGGTTGGGCCAGCTCCGGAGTGCACAGGGCGGTGAGTTGGCGGGCGCAGGCCCAATCGAGGACGTCGGCAAGCGCGTCCAACTGCCCCAGCGCCACGCTGGCGGGTTCTGCAAAAGCGGGGACCGAAGCCAGCCGCACAGCGCGTGCGCGCAGCTGTTCAATTCTCTCCTGCAGTGGTGCGTAGAGGCTCAGAATGCGCGCGGCAAGGCGCATCTGCTGCACGGGATTCACCAGATTGTCGCTGGCGCGGTGCAAGGAACGCCGCGCGGCATCGGCGCCAACGCCAGAAATCGCTAGACCTACCCAATGATGGTGCGACGCAGCTATATAACGTTCCAGCTCAGATGCGTTTCGTTCCATCCCTAACGCTTCCAACCGAAGCGCCCCGGCCGCGCTCATTGCGCTCCTCCCAAACGTGAGGAAAGCTCTGCATCAAGACCGTGGGCCAACCCCACGAAATGGTCAAGCTCTTCCAATTGCGTCCTCCGAGCTTCTTCGCTGGCCCGCCGGGCGTCCTCCCATTGGGCGCCGAGGAGCGCAAGGGCGCGGGCGGTACGGGGAGGTTCCTGCAAGGACGGAAACGCGGCGGGGCAGGCATGGCCGAAGAGGTAGCGGATCTGCTCGCGGGCAGCCCGGTCAATGTCGAGGTGGTTCATAGCATCGAGACTGCGCCAGCTCTCCTATTGCCGTAAAGGGCGGCCGTCGCGATCCGCGAAATCTGTGGATAACTAGTCCGGGCTCGTCTACCGTGGGCCGCATGAAGGTAGCAGCAGTTCAATTGACCAGTACCGGAGACGTTGAGGACAACCTCGCCGCAGCCCTCGACAAGATTCGGGAAGCCGCGGACAACGGCGCGCAACTTATCGTCCTGCCGGAAGCTACCACCCAGAGCTTTGATTCCGGGCGCCTCGATACGCACGCGGAGGGTCTCGATGGCCCCACCGCCACCGCCGTGCGCGCGCTGGCAGAAGAACTCGGCGTGTACGTGGTGCTGGGAATGTTCGCCCCGGCGGATACCGTCCAACGGGGAGAGAAGACCATTAACCGCGTGGCCAACGTCGCGCTCATCGCGGGCCCCGGAGTGCTCGGCGGCTACGAAAAGATCCACACTTACGACGCCTTCAAGTACAAGGAATCCGATACCGTCCGGCCCGGTGAGTCACTTGTTGTCTTCGACGCCGGGGAGCTCACCGTGGGTGTCGCCACTTGCTATGACATCCGCTTCCCCGAGCAGTTCAAGGAGCTAGCCCGCCAGGGTGCCCAGATCATCGTCGTGCCCACCAGCTGGGCGGATGGCCCGGGCAAGTTGGAGCAGTGGCGCCTGCTCAGCGCTGCGCGCGCGCTCGATTCCACGACCTATGTTTTGGCCGCGGGTCAGGCTCGCCCCGGTGGGGAGGCGAAGGCGGGGGAGGCCTCCGGGCCGACTGGCATCGGGCACTCCGTCCTCGTGGCGCCGGATGGCACGCGCCTCGCCGAGGCTGGTTATGAGCCGGAGATCCTCTACGGCGAGGTGGACCCAGACACCGTGGCGAAGGTTCGTGAGTCCCTCCCCATTCTGGACGCCTAAGCTCCGTGTGCACGACTAAGCTCCGTGTGCACGCCTAAGCGCTTTAGCGCTTAGGCCCACTGGGACTTCTTCCATGCCGCCCAGGCCTCCCAGTCATCGCCCCACCCGTCAAGCTCCGCGGCGGAGGCCGCCCACTCGTGGCCACGCTGCCAGCTATCCGTGGTGATTGCCTCCTCCGAAACGCCACCGTCGAGCAGCGCCGCGCGCGCTAGTTCGATGCGATCGGCAGGACCGATGAGCACGAAGCGGCGGTCCGTTCCCGCCGCGAGCACCGGTTCCATCGGTTCATTGGCCACCACTGGGTTGAACCCGGCGGCCAGCGGCCGTGCTCCGAGCAGCCAGGGATCCTGCGAATCCCGAACGATGTGCCGCAGAGTGAGCTCCGGAACCAGGGCCTGCAGGTTGGCCTGAAACTCCGTTTCATAGTGCTCGCCCGGCGAGGGGGCCACGGCATAGACCTCGAGCCCGGAGGGGAGGGTGCTCCCCAGGGCGTCGAGAAGCAGCGCCCGGGCGCCTGCCCACCCGGTGCCGAAGGAAATGAGAGTGGTCTCGGAATCGAGCTGCGGTGGCTCACCGGCGGGCATGCCCAGCGTCCACCAATCGCCCGGCTGGGCCTTCGCCAGCATCGAGGAGGCCTCACCCGCCAGCGCAAGGTGGAATGTCAGCTGCCCTGAATCATCGGAGGGCGCTGCCGGGGTCAGGGGGCGCCAGGTACCGGGCGTGAGCTGCGAGGTCACCGGTACGTGTTGGCCCGCGCGGTAGTCCAGCGCCATGCCGGATTCCAGCCGGACCACAGCGGTGTTCCGGTTGGGCTTGTCCACCGCCACGACCTGGGCGCTGTGAGCAGGGGGAGTGCCGGCGGCATCCGCCTCCTGGGCGGCGCTGCGCATGATTGAACACACGCTGGAAATGGTGCGCGTTGCCACGTCGTGCTGGTGCGGCGTCAGCCCCAGCACCGTAAGCCCCTGCACCAGGGAAGCCTCGAATTTGGGATACACCTCAGGGGGGAAACCGTGGCGGCGATGATCACGCCCCATCTGCGCTAGGCGCTTGGCGACGTCCCCCCGAACCCCACCGTCCTCCACATTCTCCAGCACCCACGCCAGCGCGGGGGCCAGTGAGGGGTGCGTGTCCTTCATCGACAGGGCAAAGACTTGGCGGGATTCGGCCACGGTGGCAAAAAAGTGCCTGTGTACTGCATCGCGATAGTCCTCGGCATGGTTGCGCAGGTGCTCACCCAGTTCCCTCATGCCCGCCCATCCTAGCGCCTGGGGGTAGCGCCAAAACCCCCTAGGGTTATACGTCAGGGGTGGCAAAGCGGGGAGGGAGTTGTAGTGTAATCTACGGTTCATTTCCCGAAAGTGGGTGAGTCTCGTCTCAAGGATGCCGCGATGCGCGGCATGGAAGGAAGATCTCGCATGGAAGATTTCTCTGCGTACACAATCATGACCGACGTGGGCTGGATTTCCTTGCTCATGGTTATCGGCAACGTTTTGCGCCACCAGATCAAGTTCGTATTCCAGGACTTGCTGCTGCCTGCCCCCATCACCGCGGGCCTGCTCGGCTTGATCTTGGGGCCCAATGTCTTGGGCTGGATCGGTTTTTCCGAGAACCTCGGTGATTACACCTCACTGCTCATCGCCGTGGTCTTCGCTTCCATGGCCTTCTCCATGGAGATGGGCGGCAACATGGGCAAGGGCGCTCGCAACATGTGGGGCTATTCCACCATGATGTTCACCGGCCAGTGGGGCCTGTTCATCATCCTTGGCCTCTTGCTGTTTAAGCCTACTTTCGACACGCCCGACTGGTTCGGCATGATGCTGCCCGTTGGCTTTACCGGCGGTTTCGGTACCGCCGCGGCCGTCGGCGGTGCCTTGGAGGGTGTGGGCGCTGAGGCAGCCTCCTCGCTGGGCTTTACTTCCGCTACCGTGGGTACCTTGGCCGCCATCGTCGGCGGCATCATTGCGGGTAACTGGGGCATCCGCAAGGGCAAGGTTTCGCACGTTCCGAAGCAGCTCCCAGAGGAGCTGCGCCGCGGCTATATCTCGCGCCTGGAGGATCGCCCCTCGCTGGGCCGCGCGACGACGAACCCCTCCGCCATCGAGCCCATCACCCTCCACGTTGGCTTCATCGCCCTGACCGTGATGACCGCCTACGGCATTAACAAGGGCATCGCCTCCATCTGGGAGAACGTCTCCATCCCGCTGTTTGCCATGTCCATGGTCGTGGGCCTGCTCTTCCGCGCCGTGATGAACATGGTGGGTGCTAAGGACTACCTGGATAAGGACACGGTGAGCTCGGTCTCCGGTGCGGCGACTGACTACCTCATTGCCTTTGGTGTGGCGGCCATCGTGCCGGCAGCTGTCGCAGCCTACTGGCAGGCCCTCCTGCTGCTCTTCGTCCTGGGCACCATCTACTGCATCTTCTTCCTGATGTGGTTCCCCGCCGAGTTCTTCGGTGAGCGCTGGATTGAGCGCGGCATCTTCGGCTGGGGCTGGGCCACGGCCACCGTGGCTACCGGCATTGCGATCCTCAAGATCGTGGACCCCAAGCTCAAGTCCGGCACGCTGTCGGAGTACGGCATGGCCTACATCGGCTTCGGCCCCTTCGAGATTTCCTGGACCATCATCGCGCCGCTGTCCGTTATGTACGGCTTCACCGCTGGCTTTGGCTGGATCTCCCTGGGCATCGCGGTGGTCATCTACCTCGTGTTCAAGTTCACCGGAATGATGCCGCCGCGCGGAACCATCTTCAAGGAAGGCATCGGGCACGTCGGCTCATCGAAGTAGACGCCAAACCCTTCGCACGCAATCCCCCAGGTCGTGGCCTGGGGGATTGTTTTATTGGTAAGGGTGTGACTTGACTGAAGGAGAGCTTGTTGAACACATTGCTCTTTAACTGAAGATAGGGGTAAAATTAAGAAGTTATTAGCGTGGCGCTCGCCCAGTGTCTGCCTTTCTTCCTCTATGTGAGCGCAAACTTAGGAAGCCGTATGCATTTTCTTTATGAAGACTCACTTCGTGAGCGTGTACTCGAGTCTGCGCTTCATATCGGAGCTGCGGAGGGAGATGAAGCCATCTCCGTCGAATCCGTGGCCAAGCTGGCGGAGCTTAGTGCTGCTCAGGTGCTTGCGGAGTTTCCTGACCGCGAGGCCATCGTGCGGGCGATCCCCGAATATGTGACTGACCGCAAGGTCAAGTTTCTTGAGGAAACGCTCGATGCGGCCCCAGGCTACGCCGATCTTTTTACCAAACTGACAACTTTTACTGAGGCCTATTACGAGTACGCCGAGCGTGAGCCGGAGCTGTTTCGCTACCTCTTTGAAAAGAAGGCCTATGTCTTCGAGGACGAATGGCAGGCTCTCTTGCAGGGCAATTTGTCCTATAACCGGACCTTGGACCTGATCTATGAAACCATCGCGCTCATCGCGACGGAGGAAAAAATCCAGGTTGGAAGCGATGTGTGTTTCGAATCGGTGGCAAAGCTCAGCGTTGCTACCTTGGCCACTGTTCATGGCATGGCACACCTCAGTGTTCTCGGCGTACTGCGGCACCAACACTCGGTGGTGCGGCGCTTCAACCTGCGCGAGGTATGCAAGGCGCTCATCGGAACGCTGTTCAAGGCGGCGGAGTCGCTAGAAATGTCGAGCCTGCGTGATCCTATGCAGGATTACCGTGCGATGCTCGCCGGCTTTGTTCCGGACCGCGATCCAGCTCTCGATATCTCTGCGATTGAGGATTTACAGAAGCTTCCTGCGGAACGCGCGCGCATGGCCGTCATGGAACGCGCTATCCAGCTGGCGGCGTGCGACGGGCTGAAGGCAGTGACCATCGAGAACGTGGCCGAGTACTTCGAGGTCTCCGATGTGTTCATTGCTTCGTTGGTGGACAATGACTTCGTGCTGCGTGAATCCGTGGATCAGGAAACCGACTGTGAGCTGGAAGCCCGCAGCCTCTACCTCCTAGAGCAGCTGCCGGAGGATGCATCGGCCGTCGACAAGCTCCTGTGCGTAGCGGTGGCCTACTTCGATTACGCGGTGACCTACCCCGAACGTTATAGCGCCTGCATCGCCGCTGCCTCTGGGTCCGTGGTGCCGCTGAGTGCGGATGGCGAGGAACAGACCAAGATGGGTGTGTCCTTCGCATTGTTGATGCGTTTTGCCCGCGAAGCGCTGCGGGAGGCCGGGTACGAACCGGAGGATCGCCTGGTTTATATCAAGAACTTCACCCTGTGGGCCGGTGCTGACGGCATGTGCCACCTAGCTTCTATGGGTGAGTTCCGTGGTATCGACCTCGAGGAAAAGTGGTCCATCTATTACTTTGTGACGGGCGTGGTCCTAGCGACCTTTGCCTACGATCTTCCCGGCAAGCAGCCGCAGACTATCTAGCCCGTTTAATCGTAGATAAACGTAGATAAACACCGGCTCTTCCGTTCTGCTGAATCCAGCAGGGCAGAGGGGCCGGTTTTCTTGTGCCCACGGCGTGCCAGGATAGGCGGCGTGTCAGTAAAGGCACGCCATATCAGCGGAAAAGGGAAACTTGAGTGTGAGCCGATCAACCTGGCGTAGACATGGAAATTTAAAAAAGTTCTAGTTGAGTGGAACAGACTCAAGTTCTGTGGCGTTATAGACAGTGAAGCTTCCTTCGCCACTGTTGTTGCGGGAAGGTTTGGACAAACAGTAGAAACGGAGAAACACAACAATGAGTTCTTTTAACCCCACCACTAAAACTCAGGAGGCCCTGCAGCAAGCGCTGCAGACGGCCTCCGCCAACGGTAACCCGGACATCCGCCCGGCACACCTTTTAGCAGCCATCCTTGAGCAGAAGGACGGCATCGCCGCCCCGGTGCTCAAGGCCACCGGCGTGGATCCGGAGACGGTGCTGAAGGAGGCGCGCCAGCTTATCGACGCCCTCCCGAAGGCCGAGGGCGCCAACATGGCGAACCCGAACTTTAATCGCGACGCCCTCAACGTCCTCACCCGCGCTCAGGAGCTGGCGGGTGAGCTCGGTGATGAGTTCGTCTCCACCGAGGTCTTGCTCGCCGCTATTGCGGGCTCCAAGTCGGATGCCGCCGAGCTGCTGACCTCCCGCGGTGCCACCTATGACGCGCTCAAGGGCGCTTTCCCTTCCGTGCGCGGCGCGGCCAAGGTGACCTCGGAGAACCCCGAGGAGCAGTTCCAGGCTCTGGAGAAGTACGCCACGGACCTCACCGCCCGCGCCCGCGAGGGCAAGATTGACCCGGTGATCGGCCGCGATCAGGAGATCCGCCGCGTGGTCCAGGTGCTCAGCCGCCGCACGAAGAATAACCCGGTGCTCATCGGTGAGCCCGGCGTGGGTAAGACCGCCATCGTGGAGGGCCTAGCCCGCCGCATCGTGGCGGGTGACGTCCCGGAATCCCTCAAGGGCAAGACCCTGCTGAGCCTGGACCTCGGCTCCATGGTCGCCGGCGCGAAGTACCGCGGCGAGTTCGAGGAGCGCCTCAAGGCCGTGCTCGATGAGATTAAGGCTTCCGATGGGCAGATCATCACCTTCATCGATGAGCTGCACACCATTGTCGGCGCCGGTGCCACCGGTGAAGGCTCCATGGATGCCGGCAACATGATTAAGCCCATGCTGGCCCGCGGCGAGCTCCGCCTGGTCGGTGCTACCACTCTCGACGAGTACCGCAAGTACATCGAGAAGGACGCCGCCCTGGAGCGCCGCTTCCAGCAGGTCTACGCCGCTGAGCCTTCCGTGGAGGACACCATCGGTATCCTCCGTGGACTCAAGGAGCGCTACGAGGTGCACCACGGCGTGCGCATCCAGGACTCAGCCCTGGTCTCTGCCGCGGAGCTCTCGCACCGCTACATCACCAACCGCTTCCTGCCGGATAAGGCCATCGACTTGGTCGATGAGGCCGGCTCTCGCCTGCGCATGGAGATTGACTCCTCCCCGCAGGAGATCGATGAGCTGGAGCGCATCGTCCGCCGCCTCGAAATTGAGGAGCTGGCCCTAAAGAAGGAGTCGGACGCCGCCTCGAAGGACCGCCTGGCAGCCCTTCAGCAGGAGCTGGCCGATGAGCGCGAGAAGCTCGGCGAGCTCAAGGCCCGCTGGGCCAATGAGAAGAAGGCCATCGATGACGTGCAGACCATCAAGGAACAGCTGGAGGATCTGCGCCGCCAGGCCGAGATTGCGGAGCGCGATGGTGACCTAGCCCTGGCCTCCGAGATCAATTACGGCAAGATGCCACCGCTGGAGAAGGAGCTGGCTGCGGCCGAGGAGAAGGCGAAGCAGCAGCACAACACCATGCTCACTGAGGAGGTCACTCCGGATACCATCGCGGAGGTCGTCTCCGCTTGGACAGGCATCCCGGCCGGAAAGATGCTGCAGGGTGAGACCGAGAAGCTGCTCAACATGGAGGCCGTGTTGGGTGAGCGCGTGGTGGGCCAGAAGGAGGCCGTCACCGCGGTCTCTGACGCCGTGCGCCGCGCGCGTGCCGGTGTGGCTGACCCGAACCGCCCGACCGGTTCCTTCCTCTTCCTGGGCCCGACCGGCGTGGGTAAGACGGAGCTGGCGAAGGCTCTGGCGGACTTCCTCTTTGACGATGAATCCGCCATGGTCCGCATCGACATGTCCGAGTTCGGTGAGAAGCATTCCGTGGCCCGCCTCGTCGGTGCCCCTCCGGGATACGTTGGCTACGACGCCGGCGGCCAGCTCACCGAGGCGGTGCGACGCCGCCCGTACACGCTGGTGCTTTTCGACGAAGTCGAGAAGGCCCACCCGGACGTCTTCGACGTGCTGCTCCAGGTGCTCGATGAGGGCCGCCTGACCGATGGCCAGGGCCGTACCGTGGACTTCCGCAACACGGTCATCATCCTGACCTCGAACCTGGGTGCCGGCGGCACCAAGGAAGAGGTCATGGAGGCGGTCAAGCGCAGCTTCAAGCCGGAGTTCATCAACCGTCTCGATGATGTCGTGATGTTTGAGCCGCTGACTTCGGATTTGCTCACCGGCATCGTGGACATCCAGCTCAAGGGCTTGGCCGAGCGCCTGTCCGGCCGCCGCCTGACGCTGAACGTGTCCGACGCCGCCAAGCTGTGGCTGGCGGAGCGCGGCTACGACCCGGCCTACGGTGCCCGCCCGCTGCGCCGCCTGATCCAGCAGGCCATCGGCGACCAGCTGGCCAAGAAGCTCTTGGCCGGTGACATCGTGGACGGCGATACCGTGCACGTTGACGTCGCCGACGGCGGCGAGCACCTCGACCTAGCTGCCCGCACCGCCTAAGGCGCCGCCTAAACCGGTGAGCACGATAAGTGCTCACCGCGCTCACCGGTCGCCAGCACCCGCTCATGCCCCTATGATCTGGGGGCATGAGCATTTTGATCTCCCCTCACGAGCTGAGTGAGAAGATTTACCGCGGTGACAAGACGACCATCCTCGCTTCCCTCTGGGCCCCAGGGGAAGGCGAGGCCTTCAATCTTTTTTCTTCCCTTCACATTCCAACCGCCCAGTACGCGGACGCCGCGTCAGCCTTCGTGGGCCTGCCGGGCTCCAAGGTCGGACGCAACCCACTCCCACAGACCGAGAAGATTCAAGAGTGGATCGATCACTGGGGCCTGCGTGAGGATAGCGAGGTCGTGGTCTACGACGAAGGCCGCGGCCTCTTCGCCGGCCGCGCGTGGTGGACGCTGCGCTGGGCGGGCATCCAGAACGTCCGCATTCTCGATGGCGGCCTGTCCAACTGGCGCGCCCAGGCAATGCCCACGCTCACCGGTCCGGGCAACCTGGGCATGACCTCGAACCTTAAAGTGAAGCCGGGCTCGATGCCCACGGTCACCATCGATGAAGTCAAGGAACACAAGGGCCTGCTTCTCGACGTTCGCACGCGCAACCGCTTCGCCGGCCGCCGCGAAAACCTCGACTTGAAGGCCGGCCACATTCCGGGCGCGGTCAACCTGCCCGAGCGCCTCTTCCACACGAAGGACATCACCGTGTGGAAGTCCAAGGAAGAAATCCTGGAAATCCTTGATCAGCACGGCGTGACCAAGGAGAACGTGGACGGCGCCATCATCTACTCCGGTTCCGGCAACCACTCCGCGCTCACCATTGCCGTTCTGGAGCACGTGGGCTTTACCGGCCTGCGCCACTTCGTTGGCGGCTGGTCACAGTGGTCGGCCAACCCGAAGAATCCCGTGGAGCGCGGGGACCGCGAGCACGTCTAGAATCCTCGCGTGACCAGCGTGCCAGCGCCTATCGGGCGCGCCGGGCGATTAGAGTCGGTCAGTGATGCCTTTCGTACTCTTATCCCTCGCCGCCCTCGCGCTCGCAGCTGGTCTCATCGTGCTCTGGTTGGATCAGCGCCAGCGCGCCGCGCACTCCGCCGGTGATGCAGCGACCGACACCCTCACCGATACAGGCGCCTCTGCCGACGTTATTGCCACCGATTCTGCCGACGGCGCAGCCGAGGCCGTGGCCCCTGAAGCCGCCGAGCCTGAACCCGCTGAGCCCGAAGCAACCGCAGAGGCCTACCCAGAGCCCGAGGCCGAACCTGTGCTCGCCGAAGAACCCGAGCCCACAGTAGAGCCCGCCATCGCATCCGAGCCGGAGACCACCCCAGAGCCTGAGGCAGAGCCGGCCGTAGAAGCAAGCGCAGAACCGGCACCAGCGCACAGCTTTGCCGAGCGCGCAGAGCGCGCCAGGCACCTCGTGCCGGGCAGCGCCCGCCGCGAGCGCAAGGCCTTTGGCCAGCAGCGCGGCTGGGAATACATCAAGCACGATTCCTACCTGGCCGATGAGTGGACCCGCGGCGCCGCCGCCCGCGGCCAGGAGCCCCGGGATATCGTAGCCGGAAGCGTCCGCGGCCATGAGACGCTGCTCTTCGACATCGGCGCTATCCCCGTCATGGCCATGCGCACCGGCGCGGCCTCCGACGTTGTGGTGGATTTCCGCCGAGCAGGCGAGGAAGCGGAGAACCATTCTGAGGATCTGGTGTACGTGCGTGAGGAGGAAGGCTTCGAGGTCTTCGCCACCGATGCCGGGGTGGGACAACGCCTCATCGATGCCCGCGTCACCGACGCGCTGAGCCGTCTTCCCGCCGCGGTAACCGCCGTGTGGATGGAGGGGGAGTGGGTGCTTGCCCAGACCACCCGGCAGGCACGCAGTGCCGAGTGGGAAGCACTGCTCGAACCGCTGTCTTTGCTCGCCGATTCCGCCCGCGTGCTCCCACCGCGCTCCGAGGCTGCCCAAGTGCTGCGCGTTGATGAGCTCGACCCGAGCCGCGATATCCCGGAGCCCCCGCAACCGGAGCCGACCGGGCCCACGGCAGTTCCGGATCGTGATGATTCCCTCGATACCCCGACCATCCAGCGCCCCACCGAGCCGGTGGTCATGCCGAGCCGCACTACCAGCGAGGCTCGTGGCACCATCGACCATTCCAGCTTGGGTGCGGACGAGGTGGACGCGATTGCCGACGGCCACGAACACCCCGCCCCCGAAAACAACCAGGCCCGCCTCCCACGCCGTTTCGACGGCGGCTCCTCCATCTTCGACTAGGCCCGCCAACCCGGCACCAGCACTAGTCGCGGGCAAGCGTGCGGCAAGAGGGTAAACTACAGGGCGGATTTTTCAAGGCTATAAAGCCACAGACTTTAAGGAGCGAGCGATGAGCCTGGATCAGCAGAAGAAGCAACGCCTAGCAGAGCTGGTGAAGGAGCTGGCCGTCGTCCACGGCAAAGTCACGTTGTCCTCCGGCAAGGAGGCCGATTACTACGTGGATCTGCGCCGCGCCACCCTGCAGCACGAGGCCTCGCGGCTTATCGGCGCGCTGCTGCGTGAGCTCACCGCCGACTGGGATTACGCCGCCGCCGGCGGTCTGACCATGGGCGCGGACCCGGTCGGGTTGGCCATCATGCACGCTGACGGTCGCGATATCGATGCCTTCGTCGTCCGCAAGGAAGCCAAGAAGCACGGCATGCAGCGCCAGATCGAGGGCTTTAACGTTGAGGGCCAGAAGGTGCTCGTCGTCGAGGACACCACCACGACCGGCAACTCCCCACTGACCGCGGTGAAGGCGCTGCGCAAGGCGGGCGCTGAGGTCGTCGGCGTGGCCACCGTGGTGGATCGCAACACCGGCGCTGGCGATGCCATCGCCGCCGAGGGCTTGGAGTACCGCTACCTGTTGGGTCTTGAGGACCTCGGCCTTGCCTAAGCCTGAGGACGAAGCGGAAGCCAAGGGCCCTACCGAATGGAATGAGGGCCGCCACGGCGTCGGCCCTTGGGAGGGCCCGATCCCGCAGGGCCCGGAGGCGGAGAAGTACGATCCCGAGCTGCTCGCGGAAGGGGATCGTCGCAACGTCGTCGACGCCTACCGCTACTGGACGCGCGAGGCGATCCGGGAGGACATCGATAAGCGCCGGCACGCCCTGCACATCGCCATCGAGAACTTCGAGAACGATTCCAACATCGGCACCGTGGTGCGCACCGCCAACGCCTTTGCTGTCGACACCGTCCACATCGTGGGCCGGCGCCGCTGGAACCGGCGCGGCGCCATGGTGACTGACAGGTACCAGCACCTCATGCACCACGCGAACGTCAGCGATCTGATGGCCTGGGCCGCCGACCAAGGCCTCACCGTCGTGGCCATCGATAACACCCCCGGGTGCGTTCCACTGGAGACCGCGGAATTGCCCGAGCGCTGCCTGCTCCTCTTCGGGCAGGAGGGGCCCGGGGTGAGCCCGGAGGCACAAGATGCGGCGCTGATGACCTGTTCCATCGCGCAATTTGGTTCGACTCGCTCCATCAACGCGGGCGTGGCCGCAGGCATCGCCATGCATGCGTGGATTCGCCAGCATGCGGATTTATCAAAAGCTTGGTGAGATCCCGCGCACTGTGTTTACATCTAGGTAACGAATTCACATTTAAGAATGATGAGACAACAGTGTTAGAGAAATGGTCCCACCGCGCTGACCTCGCGGAGACAGCCATCAATGAGCGCCACGCGCAAGCCGTGTGGGGCTTGCCTCGTACCAACCTTGCCGTGGTGAGTTGGCCACCCACCACCAAAGAATCGCTCTTTGTGCACTGGCATTATTGGTGGCAGGCGCACTATTTGGACTGTCTTGTCGACGCCGCCTTGCGCAAGAACACCAAGGCCCGCCGCGCGCGCATTTCCGATACCATCCGCGGCATCCACGTGCGCAACCTCCGCGCGCTGACGAAGAACCGCTACTACGACGACAAGGCCTGGATGGCCCTGGCTATTTCCCGTGCCGGTGAACTGAAGAAGCAGCGCCCCTACAAGAAGTTGGGCACCCTGCAGCACAACATCCGCGATGGCATCGATTCCCAGGTGGGCGTGCTGCCGTGGCGCGAGGGCGAGACCTTCCTCAACGTTCCTTCCAACGGGCCGGGCGCTATCATGCTCGCCCGCATGGGGCGCGTGGATGAGGCCCGCCACATCGTGGACTGGATCTACGATCACCTCATCGATGACGATGGCTTCGTCATGGACGGCATCCGCATGCGCATGGACGGGCAGGAAATCGTCCGCAATATCCACCCCTACTGCCAGGGCGTGGTGCTCGGTGCTTGCTTGGAGATTGTGCTGGCGCTGCGGAAGCAGACGGGCCTGCGCTCCGTGGAGGACATCGACACCATTCATGAGGCCGAGCTCGCCGCGGACATGATGGACTACACCACCCGGATCCGCGGCCTCGTCCAGGCAGTAGCCACGGGAATGGCAACGTATACGGGTGTCATTGATTGGCAGACTGGCGACGGCGACGGTGGCCTCTTCAAAGGCATCCTTGCCCGCTACCTGGCTGACGTGGCGGTGCGCCTGCCGGGTGATTCCCCGGCTAACCGCGCGACGAAGAAGCTGGCCGCGCGGCTGGTGACGGCCTCGGCGGAATCCGTCTGGGAACACCGCCTAGAGGTGGACGGCTTGCCCATTTTCGGCTCCGACTGGACCGCGGATGCGAAACTGCCCCACAACTACGGTTTTGGGCCTTCCTCCTTGGGTCAGAAGGTGGGCATTATCCGCGTGGCTGAGCGCGATTTGTCCGTTCAATTGTCCGGTTGGATGTTGTTGGAAGCCTGCACCCGAATTGTGAAGTACAAGTCAGAATCCGCCTGACGGCAGAATATGCCCAGCTCAAGGGGGCGTTTAAACCCGTGGGAGCCGGGGTTTAAGTGAGGTCACACCGCTTCTCGCGGCGGAAAACCACAATAACAGGCATACTTGGATGTTGGAACGTGTTGTTTCGCTGGTTTGTGAGACGGCACGGCTTACTGCACAGCAACTCCAAAGGATGGAATTTCATGCCTATTGCAACCCCTGAGGTTTATAACCAGATGCTGGATACCGCCAAGAAGGGCGGCTTCGCATTCCCGGCAATTAACTGCACCTCCTCCGAAACCATCAACGCCGCACTCCGCGGCTTCGCCGAGGCTGAGTCCGACGGCATCATCCAGTTCTCCACCGGCGGCGCCGAGTTCGGTTCCGGCCTGTCCGTGAAGAACAAGGTTGCCGGCGCCAAGGCACTGGCTGCCTTCGCTCACGAGGCTGCAAAGCACTACGGCATTAACGTTGCGCTGCACACTGACCACTGCCAGAAGGAAGTCCTGGATGAGTACGTGCGCCCGCTGATCGCCTTCTCCCAGGAGCGCGTTGACCGCGGCGAGCTTCCGCTCTTCCAGTCCCACATGTGGGATGGCTCCGCTATCCCGATCGATGAGAACCTCGTGATTGCCCAGGAGCTCCTCGAGAAGGCCCACAACGCCAACATCATCCTCGAGGTTGAGATTGGCGTCGTCGGCGGTGAAGAGGACGGTGTTCAGGCCAAGGCTGGCGCAAACCTCTACACCTCCCCGGAGGACTTCGAGAAGACCGTCGATGCCCTCGGCACCGGCGAGAAGGGCCGCTACCTGCTGGCCGCTACCTTCGGCAACGTCCACGGCGTCTACAAGCCGGGCAACGTGAAGCTGCGCCCGGAGGTCCTGGATGAGGGCCAGAAGACCGTCGTGAAGAAGCTCGGCCTGGAAGAAGGCTCCCAGCCCTTCGACTTCGTCTTCCACGGCGGCTCCGGCTCCGAGAAGGAGAAGATTGAGCAGGCTCTGGGCTACGGCGTTGTCAAGATGAACGTGGACACCGACACCCAGTACGCCTTCACCAACCCGGTTGCCCGCCACATGTTTGCTAACTACGACGGCGTCTTCAAGATCGACGGCGAGGTTGGTAACAAGAAGGTCTACGACCCGCGCTCCTACATGAAGAAGGCTGAGCAGGGCATGGCTGACCGCGTGGTTGAGGCCTGCACCGACCTGCACTCCGTGGGCAAGACCGTTTCTAAGTAAACCAACGTCCAGCTGACGTCGGCTCCTCCTGGACGCCGTGCTGATTCAGCACATCTCAACAAGCCACCCTTCGCCCTCGAGGGGTGGCTTTTGCATACCCAACCCCATCATCAGAACGCGTAAAATGCCGGAATCATGGAAGCGCAAGAGTCATCGTCGAATTCGTCACCGGGAGCCAAACGCGTCCGCAGGACTACCCGCGAGCAGCTGCGGTTGGTGGATAAATCTCTGAAGTCGCGCTTCACGCGTATTCGCAACCGCCTGGTGTTCATGATTCAGAGCACCCTCGGTGCCGGTTTGGCGTTCTATGTTGCGCATGACTTTTTCGGCCACGAGCAGCCCTTCTTTGCCCCGATGGCCGTCATCATCATCCTCGGCCTTTCGGGCAGTGATCGCCTCAAGCGCGCCGTCGACATGTCCATCGGCGGCATCGTGGGCGTGCTGGTGGGCACGCTGCTTGTCGACGCCCTCGGGACCGGCCCCATCCACATGACCATCATCATCGGTCTGGCGCTGGTGATCGGCTCCTTCGTCACGGGCTCGCAGATGGTGAGCAACCAGATCGTCATCGCCGCCATCCTTATCGCCACCATTCTTCCGCCGGAAGATATGGGCGGGCTCTCCCGCGCCATCGACGCCATCATCGGCGCGGTTATCGGCCTCACGATGATTGTGCTGATTCCCTCCTCACCCCTGCGGGCGGGCCGTTCTGAAGTCTCGAAGGTCTTGGGCATTACGGCCTCGGTTCTCTCCGATGTCTCCAGGGGCCTTGCGGACAATGATCCCGAAACCATCATGGAGGCCCGCGATGCCGTGCGCGGCACGCAAGATGACATCAACAACATGCTCAACGCCACCAAAGGCGGCGCGGAGACCGCAAAGCTCTCGCCCTTCCTGTGGAGCTCGCAGCGCAACGTCCGCTCGCTGGAGCGCATCCTCACGCCCGTCGATAACGTGGTCCGCGGCACCCGCGTGCTGTCCCGCCGCGCCCTCGTGCTCGCCGAGGACGGCGACCAGGCCACTGCCGAGCAAGTGGAGCTTATCGACGAGCTAGCCGAAATCACGATGGAGCTCTCCGACCTCTATACCCACCAAACTGCGCATGAGCGCCGCGTGGATGAGGCGCATGCCATTCCGGAGATAGTCAAACGCCTGCGCCAGCTGGCTGCGCGCTGCTCGATGGACGTCGCCGGCGAGGAAGCAGTGCTCTCCGCCTATGCTGTGCTGGCTCAGACCCGCTCCGTCATCGTGGACCTGCTCATGGTGTGCGGCATGTCGCGTGAGTCCGCCGTGGCGCAGCTGGTACCCACCTCGAAGCACCCGGCCTACCCGCCGGAGGTGCGGGAAGAGGACTAGGGCTAAAAGGTCACGCCTCAGCTGCACAAAACTGGGGTATGTGTGCGCTTCCAACCAGCTTCGTAGGGAACACGGGGGAGTGGTAGAGTCTTCCGCAGACCGCCTAGGTGCATTGCACAATGCGCATGCGGTGAGGATTCGGTTTCGAGCCTAGCGCCGAAAAGGTAATGCTGGCCGAATCCTTCTTTCGTTTTCCTTCAACCGCGAGAATTAGGGCCGGACTATCTGTAGGTCCCGCAGGTGACGGTAGAACGTCACGCGCTTGACCGGCCTCTTGGCGCGGACTCCATCGACGCTGACGCTGAGCGCCGGCCCCCCTGCCTGTACCGCCCGGCCCTGCACGACGCTGGATGGGTCGAGCTGCCCTGGTTGGGCAGGCTTGCGCATGCGGGCGAAGAGCCCACGGCGCGGCGCTGCGTCCGCCTCAAAACTTGCCACCGCCTTCGCCGCCACGATGCCCGGCGCATCCGTCATCGGCACGAGCTTCGCACCGAAGACATCCTTCTCGCGGTCTGCGCGCAGCAGCACGGCATCGTCAACGATGATCTCACCGGTGATCTCCTCGTTCGACCACTCCGCAATCGTTGCCGAACCCGCCACGGCGAGGCCCGCATCATTGCGGATGAGCGGCGCCGGCTTGACGGGTGCGGTCATGGCAAAGGAGAGCGCGTCCTCCATCACTGCTCCCTGGTCGCCGAGACCCTGGCGGCCCTGGCCCGTTTCGCTAGCTTTTAAGCCCCAATTCATCGCCGCGGTGGAGTGCTCCCCAGTTGGGACATAGCCCACCTCGGCCCACAGGTAGTCAGCCCGCATCATGCGGGTCAGCACGGCACTCAGCGCGGCATCGCTGCCAATGACGACGACGCGCAGTGGCTCACGCAGGAACGGCGCTTGGGGCGCTGGCCCTGGTGCGCCGAGGTGGCTCACGTCCGGCTGTGCGGCAATTTCATCCAGCGATGGGGTGGGGTCCTCCGGGAGAATCTCACTGGCCAGGGCATCAATAGCCTTCAACTCCTGCCGGCTGGGAACCTCTGCGAAGCGGAAGTGCTCGACGCGCATTCCGCGCTGTGAGGCCTCGACGAGGGCAGTGGTATGGGCGTCGGTGAAGTGGCCGCCGCAGTCTACAAGCGCACAGATCATACAAGAAGCATAGAAGCGTGGAAAGAGCTTCGCTAAAAAGCGCCGCCAACAGCGCGCAAACAGCGGTGCTTTCCCCGGAAAAGTAGTGCA
The DNA here is from genome assembly GCF_001811845.1 of Corynebacterium sp. HMSC062E11. Classification (NCBI taxonomy): domain Bacteria; kingdom Bacillati; phylum Actinomycetota; class Actinomycetes; order Mycobacteriales; family Corynebacteriaceae; genus Corynebacterium; species Corynebacterium sp. HMSC062E11. The sequence continues at coordinate 5,634 of NZ_KV806816.1, read as the reverse complement.
CATCACAGCGCGTCAGTAGGCTCCAAGGCAACGCCCAACTTCTTAGCAATCAATTCTTAAGCCCCTAACAGCCGGAGGTAAGCACCATGTCCACTCGCATGACAACTCTTGCACTTGTATCCACCGCCGGGCTTCTGATGAGCTCGTGCAGCCTCATCGGCGGTGCACTGACGGAAGTCGAGGAGCCAGCATTCACCGAGGCTGCCGCCGAGTCCACGACGAGTTCGGCGGCGCCTACTTCGTCGAAGGCCACGTCGACATCGAGCAGCACGTCCTCCTCGAGCACCAACGCTGACTGCGACGAGAATAAAGAACTCGAGGACACCGAGCTGAGCAAGGTCCTCGAGAATAAAGAAGCCTATGTGAAGGGCTCGACCGAGAAATTTGAAGACGTGAGCGTCAGTGAAGATGAATACGACGCTTGCAAGTTCCTCAGCTACGCGGTGCTGGAGGGCGAGTTTGATGGGGAGGACGTCAAGGTTCCTGTCTTCTTCGTCAACGGTGAGGTCTATGACGAGGATGCCCTCTACATCACGTCAACGTCCTTCGAGGTGGAGGAAGACGGCGAAGGCTACACTTTTGAGTCCAAGACTGAAGGCGACGTCGTTGGCGTCGAAGGAAAGGCATACAAACGCCCAGGAACCGAGGCGCCGTCCATGGAAACCTCCTTCGACGGCGTGGATTCGGACATCTTCTTCATCGACGTGGATTCGGAACCAACCGAGTCCGCGGATTTGGCTAAGGATGAAGAAGACCTCCGCGGCGAAGAGCTCTTCACCATCTCCGCCGATGGCTGGAACATGGTCTGCGGCATCATTGAAGAAAACAACGCCATTGATTGTGCGCATGGCGACGGCGGGACTTGGTCCATCAAAGGTGGTAAGACCCCAATGCCGGAGGGTATGGAATTCAACCTGGTGACCTTCCTGCCTCTAGAGGGCAGTACTGAGTTCACTCAGTATGACGATGAAATCCCAACTAACGGCACAAAGATCGAGGGCAACGGGCTCTACCGAATCGGCATCGGTGATGTTGAAGCCCAAATCGCTGTTGTCGATGACGGCATCATCGTCAGCACCCCGGACAAGTCGCGGTTGATGTTTACCAATGACACCATCTACTTCGATGAGGAGGGCTCAGGCGACGGCAGCACCGACGATGAAAACACCGAAAACGTCTAGCCCACCCGTACCGACACCGCATCAATTCCTGATGACCATGTCACAAACCCACCGTCGTACCGCCATGCCGGGTAAAGTAGGTGCGTATTTGACTTCAATAAATAGGAAGTGACACCAACATGGCAGCGATCGTCATCGTCGGCGCCCAGTGGGGCGATGAAGGCAAGGGCAAGGCTACCGACATCCTCGGCGGCAAGGTCGATTACGTAGTGAAGCCCAACGGCGGTAACAATGCCGGCCACACCGTCGTGGTCGGCGGCGAGAAGTATGAGCTGAAGCTCCTTCCCGCCGGCATTCTTTCTGAAAACGCCACCCCGGTCCTGGGCAACGGCGTGGTCATTAACTTGGAGGCCCTGTTCGATGAGATCGATGGCCTCGAAGCCCGCGGCGCTAACGCTTCGCGCCTCAAGATTTCCGCCAACGCGCACCTCGTGGCGCCCTACCACCAGACCCTGGACCGCGTGCAGGAGCGCTTCTTGGGCAAGCGCGCTATCGGTACCACCGGCCGTGGCATCGGTCCTGTCTACGCCGACAAGGTTGCCCGCATCGGCATCCGCGTGCAGGACATTTTTGATGAGTCCATCCTGCGCCAGAAGGTCGAGTCCGCCCTGGACATTAAGAACCAGATGCTGGTGAAGATGTACAACCGCAAGGCTATCGATCCGGAGCAGGTTGTGGAGTACTTCCTGAGCTACCGCGATCGCCTGCGCCCGATGGTCATTGAGGCCGAACTGGAGCTGAACCAAGCCCTGGATGCCGGCAAGCACGTCCTCATGGAGGGCGGTCAGGCGACCATGCTGGATGTTGACCACGGAACCTACCCCTTCGTGACCTCCTCGAACCCGTCGGCCGGCGGTGCCTCGGTCGGCTCCGGCATTGGTCCTACGCGCATTAAGACTTCCCTGGGCATCATCAAGGCCTACACCACCCGCGTGGGCGCTGGTCCTTTCCCCACTGAGCTCTTTGACAAGTGGGGCGAGTACCTGCAGACCACCGGCGGCGAAATCGGCGTCAACACCGGCCGCAAGCGCCGCTGCGGTTGGTACGACTCCGTGGTGGCTCGCTACGCCACCCGCGTCAACGGTTTCACGGACTACTTCCTGACCAAGCTGGACGTGCTCACCGGCATCGGTGAGATCCCCATCTGCGTGGCCTATGACGTTGACGGCAAGCGCTACGACGAGATGCCGCTGACCCAGTCTGAGTTCCACCACGCGGAGCCCATCTTTGAGACCATGCCGGCTTGGGACGAGGACATCACTGACTGCAAGACTTTTGAGGACCTCCCGCAGAAGGCTCAGGATTACGTCCTGCGTCTGGAGGAGCTCTCCGGCTGCCGCATCTCCTACATCGGTGTCGGCCCTGGCCGCGACCAGACCATCGTGCGCCACGACGTCATGCAGGACCAGTAAGGCGCCGGCCAGTCCAAGACGAACGAACCTCAGGCACCGCCTAACGGTGACGGTGCCGCGCAACAACCGCCCAGCTTCTCCCGTGTCACCGTGCACATGGCTATAGGAACCACCGCACGGGAGAGGCGGGGCGGTTTAATGCCTCTAATGCCTCTGAAGGGGGTTTGGGGGACGTCGCCAAGCAATGCAGCACCAGAAGTGTGCGATAATTCGAGAATGACTACCGTAGGCGACATCGCAGGCCACATCGGAACCCCTCTGACGGGAAACGCCACCAAGGTGCTTCTTTTGGGGGCGGGAGAGCTGGGCAAGCAGCTGGTAATTGCCTTTCAGAACTTAGGGCTGGAGGTCCACGCCGTGGACCGCTACGCAGGAGCCCCCGCGCAGCAGCTTGCGCACTTTAGCTACATCGCAGACATCAGGGACCCGCACAAGGTGTGGGAGCTTACAGAGCGCATCAAACCGGACTATGTGGTCCCGGAAGTGGAGACCGTCGCGGTGGAGGCGCTGAAGCGTATCGAGGAATTCGGCACCACCGTCGTGCCGACGGCGCGGGCCTGTGAGCTAACACAGTGCCGCGAGAGCGTGCGTGAGGTGGCTGAGAGCATCGGCCTGCCCGTAACGGCCTATCGTTTTGCTGAGTCCGCTGAGGAGCTGAAAGAGGCGGTGGGGGAGTTGGGACTGCCGTGCATCGTGAAGCCGGATATTACGACTTCCGGCAAGGGGCACGTCCTTCTTAAGGAAGAAGAGGATGTGGAAGAAGCCTGGGCCATGGTGCGCCACGTGTCCTCCGATAATAAGCGCGTGGTGGTGGAGCGCTTCGTTGACTTTGATTATGAGGTCACGCTGCTTGCTGTGCGTTCCATTGACCCGGCTACGGGCAAGATGGCGACGTGGTTCAGTGAGCCTATTGGCCACCGGCACGAGAACGGTGACTTGGTGGAGTCCTGGCAGCCCATGGCGATGAGTGAGGACGCCCTGGCGAACGCACGCTCCGTTGCGGCGCGTATCTCTAATGAGTTGGGCGGGCGCGGCGTTTACGGCGTTGAGCTCTTCGTGGCGGGCGATGAGGTGTACTTCTCCTCCGTCTCACCGCGTCCTTTGGACACCGCCATGCTGACCGGATACACACAGCGCTTCTCTGAGTTCGAGCTTCATGTCCGCGCGATCTTGGGCTTCCCCATTGACGTGACGATGGTCAGCCCCGGTGCTGCGGTCATCCTGCACGCGGACGCCGAGCTTGATGACGTCTCCTTCTCCGGCCTCGACACCGCCCTATCCTATGAAGAGACCGACGTGCGCTTGTTTGGCAAGCCTTGGGCCTACGCCGGCCGCCGCATGGGCATGGTGGCTACGACCGCCGAGGACGTTGAGACCGCCCGCGACAGGGCAGCGCTCGCGGCCGGGAAGATTACTGTTGGGCCGAATGCTGATAAAACCGTCCACGGTGACTCACAGCCCGTGGAGCCGACTGCCAATGCCGTCTCCGACATTGAGCTGATTGAGGTGCCGGAGCCGGTTGTCGACGTCGACCCGAAACTCATCCGCTCCACCGACGATTAAAGAAACAGTGACGTTATAACTTAAGGGGGATGGTACCCTACGCCTTGACGGGGGAATGGGGTACTGAATGTGATTGAAGTGGCCGTGTGTTACGTATGGCCACTTCTGCGCATTTCTGGGGGCTACTTGTCGGCGGGCCAGAGTGATGCGTGCGAGCCATCTTCCGCCGGGGAAGCCGGTTAGCGCGACGCCGCCTTAAGGAAACGCTTATGCAGAAACTTAAGAAACCTTAAATGAGGGAATCTAAGAAAATATGGGTTATATGCTATGTCAACATTTAGGGGAACGTATTGGCGAAAAGCGGCCTAAAGGTCAAGCGCACAGCACGTTCTACCTGCTGAAATATCGCCATGTGGGGGTATAAGGAAAAGTTATGCAGCAATCAACTATCTTGCGGCTAGCTGTGAGTGATGATAGTATCCTGAGTGGACTATAAGAGTACGTGAGATTCTTAAGGAGAATCGCCGGTCAGGGTGTAAAAACCTACGTCCAGATTTCAGATTGTCTCAGCGGAAACTTACTGCTGTGCAAAGCAACTTGTAGACATTCATATCATTCGAAGAGGAAACGATGAGTAAATTAAGGAATATCTCCAGAGAGGGGTGGATGGTCCTTACTGCTGTTTTCACAGCAATAGCAGTGATTGCGGCCATGGTCACCGTTCCCTGGACGAAGGCCGGTGCGGCTGAGCCGACCGACTTCAAGCCGAATATGACTATGGGTGAAAAGACTGACGATCCCGTTACTGATACATCTTGGGGACCGCTGGTGTGGGCCGGAAAACCGGCTAGTACTTACTATCACAAAGGAAACAAGGCCAACAATGTAGGCTGGGCATGGTGTATCGATGCTACTGCTTCGATTCCGATGCAGAATAATAGTAAATATGATGCTTCAACTGCGGTAAAGGCTCCGATTCCCGAGGAGTTCCGGGATGCCGCTATCAATGTAGCTATGAAGCAGCAGGATGCACTCAAGCGAAACGATAAGGCCGCTGTGCGAACCTACGCGGTATATCTGGCTGCGCTTCTTGGTTCTAATTCGCTTCACCGGAAGGTTGCAGCTCTGACCATTACCGGTGATGACTACAAATACAACGAACCATTTGGGAATGAGTGGTATCCGTACTTCAAGAATGATGGCGGAAGTGCAGAAGAGTTTAAACAGCTTACTGGCTTCGAGATAAAGACCACAAGAAACAGTGATGGATTTGCTGTCGAATTTGTTCGTGATCCATCCGTGATGGTTCCAAAGGCTCCTGAGGGCGCTTACATCACCATTATTGGACCTGATGGGAAGCCAGGGGGAGATCCCCACGGTCAGCGAGTTATGCCGCCGGATCAACCTGGTCTTCCAGACGATGAGTCTGTAGAGCCGTCGATCGGAACTCAGGCTAAGTTTGCTGAGGGTTCGACTCAGGTTGTTGCTGGGGCAAAGGTTGAGGACACGGTGACCTATGAGGGTCTGGTTCCGGGTAA